>SLDA01000110.1 GCA_007125545.1 Thermoflexales bacterium
CCGTCTATGACTTCGCGGGGATTGAGCCGGGCTATTGGCATTTTGGTAAGAGCCTCCGTCCCGTGCTCGCGGGAGAGACCGACGAGCATCGTGATGCCATCTTCTGCGAGGGTGGGCGACTACAGGGCGAGCATCAGGCCATGGAGAAGCCCTCGGTGCAGGACATTGAAGACGCTTACACGAGCCTCTATTGGCCTCGCATCAAGCACCAGATCACAGATGATCAGCCCTGGCACACCAAGGCAACCATGTGCCGAACGCGCGACCTCAAATATATCCGCCGCCTGTACGAAGGCGATGAGCTTTACGATCTGCGCCACGATCCTCAGGAGACTCATAACCTGATCAACGATCCTGCCTATGGAGAGGCGCTGGTGCAACTCAAGGAACGTATGCTAACCTGGTACATGTCGACAGCAGACATCGTACCTTTCGAGACCGATGCACGCCGGTGAGGAAGTAGAGGATCGCCGGAATTGGTCGAAGGCTCAACCGGCTAGTGCTGACACCGGTCCAAAAACGCGGATTGAATGGAGATAACGATGGCTCAGATGCGTCCTAACATCCTTTTCATCACAACCGACGAGCAGCGGTTTGACTGCCTGGGTTGCTACGGCAATCCTGTGATTCGCACGCCCCATATGGACCGTATCGCACGGGAAGGCGTACGCTTCGCACGCGGATACGTCCAGAACCCTATGTGCATGCCCTCACGAATGTCACTGATGACCGGTCGCTACTGCTCTGAACACGGCGTCAATATCAACTGCGTGGGGCTTCCGGAACACGAGCAGAGCCAGACCTTCATACAGGTCCTGAAGGATTCCGGCTACACCACGGCAGCTATCGGCAAGATGCATATGATGCCGAAATGGGGGCCATTCGGCTTCACTTATCTCGATCTAGTAGAGGGCAAGGCCGACGAGAACAACCAATATATCGATTACCTGAAAGCCAAGGGGCTCAACGGCAAGCAGCATGAAGCGAAAGGCGAGCCGGGTCCTTTCGGGACCCACACTAACTCGCTTCCGCTGGAGGACACCATTGACGCCTTCGTCGGACGACGCGCTACCCGGTGGCTGAAGGACTGGGAAGAAGAGCAGCCATTTTTCCTATGGGTCTCGTTCTCGAACCCACACTTCCCCTTTGACCCGCCTGAGCCCTACGACACCATGTACGACCCCGGAGAAGTACCGGCGCCGGTCTGGCGCGAAGACGAGATGACAACCAAACCCACCCAGCGCCAGCTTCAGCTGGAACGTGGCTACGATAAGGCGACTGAGGCGGACCTGCGCCGGATGATCGCGCACACTTACGGCAACATCACCCTGGTCGACGACCAGATTGGTGAGATTCTCAAGGTCGTGGAGGAAAAGGGGCTCCTCGACAGCACAATGATCGCATTTACCAGCGATCACGGCGACCATCTGGGCGATCACCGATTGCTGCACAAGAGCGGCGTCACCTTCTACGATATCAGTGTGAGGGTGCCCTACCTGATCCGTTATCCGGCGCGCTTCCCACAGGATGCGGTCTGCGAAGCCCTTGTGGAGTCTATCGATCTACCTGCGACCTTCCTGGACGTCGCCGGTGTCGAGGCCCCCCGGACTATGCAGGGTCGGAGCCTGGTTGGGCTCGCTGAGGGCAAGCTTACGGAGTGGCGCGAGGATGCGTTCTCGGAGATCGACCTGCATATGAACCCGCAGATGCACGGCCCTCACGAGCCTGGGTCGCGTGATTACGTCGCCATGATCTGTACGCGGGAGTGGAAATACATCCACTTTCCGAATCTGAACATCGGCGAGCTTTACGACCTGGTCGCCGACCCACAAGAACTGATCAACCTCTACTACGAACCAATCTACCAGAAACAGGTCGCGGAGATGCGGCTCAGGCTCCTGAACCGGTTTATGGCCAACCAGCGGCCCTTTATAGGCGAGCAGACGGACACTTTCCGCGAACATTATCTTACCGATCACCGCCCGCCCAGGCCTATCCCCGGCGTTACTTACGCCTGCGGTAAATCCAGAAACGTGACAGAGGAGGTGGGATATGGACGAGATCAGTGAGTTGACAGCGACCGCCGGCGAGCGCATTCGTGAAATCCGCTCCAGCGACTTCACCCTTAGATTGCACGATGCGAAGGGGGCGCCCGTCACGCCGGCAGAGATCCGGGTGACACTAGTTAACCACGCTTTTAAGTTCGGCTGCAATGCATTCAACCTTAAGTCCATCGAAGACTCTGAGCTCCAGGAAGCGTATGAGGACCGGTACACCGCGCTTCTCAACTTTGCCACTCTGCCCTTCTACTGGGGCGCCTACGAGCCCGAGCCGTCCACGACCCGGGAAGTCCGGCTGCACGATATGGCAGCCTGGTGCGCGCAAGAGCAGATCACAACCAAGGGTCACCCGCTCGCCTGGCATGAGGTCTTTCCCAGCTGGGCTTCGGAGCTGCCGGATGATGAGGTCCTGGCGCGTCTGGAAGCCCGGATACGGGAGATCCCGCAACAGTTCAGGGGTGAGGTCAATATCTGGGATGTCTTCAACGAAGCGACCGTGTCGCACCGCTTTGACAATGCAGTGGGTCGTTGGATAGCGCGCGAAGGCGCGGGAGAGGTCGTAAGCAGGGCACTTGCCTGGGCACGCGAAGGAAATCCCGCGGCAACGCTGCTCTACAACGATTTCAACATCTCCGATGACTTCGAGTCGCTGGTCGCAGAATTGCTGGAGCGCGGTGCTCCTGTCGACGTGCTTGGCATTCAAAGCCATATGCATGTGGGGACATGGCCTTTGGAGCGAGCGTGGGAGGTGTGCAATCGTTACGCCCGCTTCGGTTTGCCGCTACATTTCACGGAGTTGACCGTTTTATCGGGACGGCTCAAGGCGCAGGACGACAAAGACTGGCACGCGCGGCGCCCCGGCTGGAGCACCACGCCTGAGGGAGAAGCCGCCCAAGCCGAGTACGGGACCGCACTTTATACGTTGCTCTTTAGCCATCCGGCGGTCGAAGCGATCACATGGTGGGACTTCTCGGACTATCACGCGTGGCAAGCGGCGCCCGCAGGGTTGATCCGGGCCGACATGTCGCCCAAGCCGCTCTACGAACAGCTGATGGCCCTGATCCAAGGGGAATGGCGGACGGATGTCAGAGGTCAGACCAGCGAAAGCGGCGCGTTATCCTGCCGGTGTTTCTTCGGTGAGCATCAAATTGAGGCAAGACTGCCCTCGGGAGACCTGCTTTACGGAGACTTCACGGCTGCACGGGAAGGGACGCGGGTGGTCGACGTATCACTCACTTCTCGGAGATGATAAAGGAGACGTCATTACAATGAACCTGGACGGGCACATTCATATCGGAACCGGGCACCCGGACGCCGTCGACTTGAGCCAACGCCTGGCACGGGCGGAGATGGCAGGCGGACTGCTGCTCTCTCAAGCACCCGCTTCCTTTGGCGGCACGATCGAAACAACGCCTCCTGATGAACGATTAGAGAACCTGCTGGCGTGGTGTAGCGGTGAGCAGCACCTCTATCCCTTTTACTGGATCGACCCTGTGGAGATCGACGCTCTGAATCAGGTAGAGTTAGCTCTCTCACACGGCGTCATGGGCTTCAAGGTGATCTGTGACCATTTCTATCCGGGTCACGTAGCTGCGCTCGAGACCTTCCGGGCTATTGCGGAGGCAGGCAAGCCGATCCTCTTCCACTCGGGCATCCTCTGGGATGGAAAAGCCTCTTCACATTTTAGCCGCCCGGTGAACTTTGAGGCGCTGCTGGGTGTCGACGGACTTCGCTTCGCGCTGGCACACATCTCCTGGCCCTGGATCGATGAATGCCTCGCCGTCTATGGGAAATTGGCCAGTGCCGGGCGGGACAATCCTGGCGCGGCGATTGAGATGTTTATCGATACCACACCCGGTACCCCGCCCATCTACCGGCAAGAGGCGCTGACCAAGCTCTTCACGGTGGGCTACGACGTCGCTCGCAACGTCTTCTTTGGCAGTGACAATATGGCCGAGGGATACCGGAGCGGCTACACTCAGGAGTGGGTGGATCGAGATCGCGACATACTTACCCAAATCGGCGTGGAGGCCAAGACGCAGGACGCAGTCTTCGGCGGCAACCTGCGACGGTTTGTCGGCATCGAAGGGTAGAGGATGGCATTCGTGGATCGATCAGAGACGATTCCGCCCTTCGAGCGCAGCCTGCAGGAACTCCGGTATGCAACCGGCATTGCCATCCCGGTCTACCTTCCCGCCGGCCCAAGCCAAGCTGAGAGCGTGGCGTTACTTCGCGAAACGATAATCGCCTGCTGCGAGCAGGTAGCCGATCCTACGGCGATCTGTTTGGGCGTGGATGGCGAGGAGCATGGCGCGGCGATTGCTCGTTCATTGGCGGCGGAGTATGGTGTGCAATTCGTGGTATCGCCCGTCAACCGGGGAAAGCTCCAAGGCGTGCGGGAAGGAATGCACCGGCTCCTGGCCCACCCCAACCTCCGCTATCTGGCCGTCCTGGACTGCGACAACGATCACTTCGCCAACGAACTGCTAAACTTCGTGCGCGCCGCGGAACAGATCGTGGACCAGACCTCAGATGAACGTTTAATGATCCTGGGCCGCCGAATTTCGCGCCACCGACCGATGGGCCTCCTGCGCGGAGAGTTGGAGGATTTGGCAGACCGGCTCCTGCTCCAGGCACTCACCTATCACGCCGCACTCTCCGGCCGACCGCTACGACTCGAATACACCACGCTGTTGGATGGCGTGCCTGACTTTCACTCCGGCTACAAGCTCTTCAGTCGCGTCACCGCGTCGGATGTCTTTATCCCGGAGCCGGAGACCGCGGGCTTGACGGAAACTGCCACCTACCGGCACGCCGTTGAGGCGGTGATGAGCGTGGAAGCCGTCCTCAGTGGGGCCCGCTTAGGCGTCATCAACCGTAGCACCTTCAATCGCCAGCCCGTAACTACTTTCGGTCTGCTGAATCGCGCCCAGTTAACCGCCGATATGATCCTCTGGCCCTGCAAGCGACTTGGAATTCCCGGCGAGTTCGTCCAACAGTGGATGGAAAACGAGATCGGCGCGCTTCTGTTGGGAACGCTGGTGCCCGAGGGGCGGCAGGAACTGGAGGGCGTCTACCGAGCAGTGATGACGGGGTACGATGACGAGCAACCGCATAGCGCGGTCGACCCCTTCGCCAAGCAGCCGCTCTTCCTATGAGGGTATGCGTCCTGCACAGGTCGCAAGGCGACCCACGGCTTCGACCACAAGCCATCCGCGAAGGCTGATGCTATGGCGTAGGGTCGGATGTGAGCGCTGCCTGGCGCACGACCCGACCCTCTTGAAGCTCCAGGATGTGAGTTAGATTGCGCGGAAATTCCTCGGGTCGGTGGGTCACATAGATCATGGCATGGGCGGTCGCTCGTGATGGCTCATCCGAGTTCTGGTCCGGCGTTACCAGACCGCCGAGGGCTTGGAGCACCCGAGCTACGTGTGCAGCATCCAGGCCCTGGCAAGGCTCGTCGAGGACGAGTAGTTCTGGGCCTTTCACAAGAGCACGCGCAATTAACGCCAGACGCTGCTCGCCCTTAGAGAGCGCACGGAAGGGGCGCGCGGCGTGCTCGCTCAAGCCGAAACGCTCCAGCCACCGGCTCACTTGGGCCAGCTGCTCCGCACTGCAACTCCGATGAAGCCCCAACGTGTCGTAGAAACCGGAGGCCACCAGATCAGCCGTTGTCACCTCCAACGGAAAATAGCGCTGCAATTCAGGCGCCACCCAACCAATGCGCCGCTTTATCTCCCAGATGCTCTCGCCACTCCCGCGCCACCGGCCAAAGAGCTTGATCCGGTTGGCGTAGGCCTGAGGATGGTCGCCCAGAATCAAACTGAGCAGCGTCGATTTGCCTGCGCCGTTGGGACCGACCAAGGCCCAACGCTCGCCCCGCCGGACGGTCCACGATACATCTTGGAGCACGACTATCCCATCGTGAACCACACTTACACCTTGCATCTCAATGGCCGGGGCTGACCGAGTCTCCGCAGCCTGAAACGCGGCTGCCGCCGTCGCCTGCTCAGTTCCGCCGCCGCATCCTGACCGGCGCGAGTGCGCCGCGGCATCCAGCTCAGGGAGAATGGCGGATCTACGACCGGAGAGAGCATGCCCGTGCCCGTCGAGCGCGAGTATGTGGGTGATCCCGCGAGGGAGATCGACTAGATCTGGGATCACCAGGATGAGCTGCGTCCCGCCCGCCATCAGTTGCGCCAACACCTGCCGAAGCCGAACGCGGAAGTCACTGTCCAATCCGGTAAATGGATCGTCGAGCACCAGCAAGCGCGGCGCGCCCAGCAACGCCCACCCAATACGAACACGCCGCCACTCGCCATCCGAGAGATGGTGAAGGCGGCGTTCCAGAAGCGGGGCGAGATCGAGGTCAGCGATCACGCGGGACCGGTGCGCCTGGAAGGCGTGTAACTCTTCAGGTCGCCGATCTTCCCGAACCTCGTAGGGATTGCGCCGCCGGATATTGTCGATCGACAGGCTCCCGTCAACAGTTGGCGACTCCACCGCCAGGTGCGAGTGCCACCGAGCCTGGTGAAAGAGAGCTTCTCCCTGGGGCGGCCCATCGAAGGTGACATACGACACCTGAGATCGCACCTGCCAACGTCCGGCTCCCAACTCGACCGACCATAGGCCTTTGTCAGAAAGCGGCCCCAACCCGGCAACGGCCCTCGCTAACAGCGACTTGCCGGATGCCATCGGACCGGTGATGGCCCACTGCTCTCCGGGATAGACAGCCCACTCAAAGGGCCTGGCAGGCGTTCCACTCGGCCCGCGCAAGACAAGCTCCTGGAACGAGACCAGCGGATCGGGAGAGGTGCTCATTTTCGAATCCGGGCAAGCGCGGGTTAATCCGCGAAGAGGCCCGCCACCCGTTGGCAGACCTGCTCCAGGAATGCCCGATCCTCATCCGTAAACGGCGCCAGAGTATGAGAGTCAATGTCCAACTCCCCCACCACGCGGTCCTGATAGAGGATCGGAATCACGATCTCCGAACGCACCATCGGGCTACAGGATAGGTAATTAGACTCCAACGCGACATCCGGCACGATGAAGGTCATCTCCGTCTCCGCAGCCTGGCCGCATATACCTTGGCCGAATGCAATACGCGTGTGCTCGGTAGGGGCGCCGACGTAGGGGCCAAGGATCAGTTCCCGCTCGGCTTGCGGATCCACCAGATAGAAGCCCACCCAGTCATAGTGCGAAACACTCTCTTGGAGCAAGGTACAGATGGCGTCAAGTTTCGCATCACGTTCGCCGGAACCACGCACGATGTCGATGACGCGACCCAACAATTGTCCAAACTCGCGACTGCTCATTGCGACTTCACACCTAACCTTGAGTTACAGGCCCATAGAAGGAGTCCACACCCTATGTAAATCGATGTGGACTCACCCGAACAGCTTATGAACTCAGCGCCGTCTAGTCTTCGTACGGCTCAAACCACTCCTTCTCAACGCCACAATCCGGGCAAACCCAATCTTCGGGCAGATCATCAAAAGAAGTCCCGGCCGGGATGTCATTATCGGGATCGCCAACCGCGGGATCGTAAACGTAGCCACACACGGTACACTCGTATTTCTGCATGGTCGCCTCCTCCAACTGATACGGGACTGAACTGTGTTCATTGGCACATGACGTCTGCATTATAGAAGGCTCACCCAAGCTGTCAAGCGCGCTTTGGCTTCACTCAATCTGTGTTGTTGGGTGGGTCACAGAGGCTCTTTCATCTTGTCCGTCAACCACTTTGAGGTGCCAGATCCCGTGCTTCCCATCGATGTAGGCTTGCCGGCGGCGTTGGAAGCCCGCGTCGAGGTGGGAGAGCGAAACAACACCCCCCTCAGTCAGTACAGGCGGGTCGACGGACCGTACCTTAGGCAGCGCGACCAACTCAGCAGCACCTGCTGCCTGCGCGGTCACCCTGACGAAGTCCACGTCGTGACGAAGCAGGGCCAGCCACCTGTCGACCTCCTGGTTCCCCGCCGCCCCGATGCGGTCTAACACCTCGGCGTCGGTCCCAGCGAAATCAGCTTCCGTGATGATCGTCCCTGCAAGGGCGGCGCGCAGGGCTTCCGCCATGACCGCATACCATCCGACTTCCTGCACAGAACACCAGCAGCGATCATCCAGCTCGATGAAATGATCACCCAGCCACCGGGCTGCCTCCAGATCGTCTACGACGATCCTACCTTGGTGTACGGTGAGGTGGTCGAGCAACCGGTGCGCATCTTCTACAGAGAAGGTGCCAATGTCGACCGCGCCGTCCCGCAGGAAATAGTCGAGGCGGTCCGCACACAGCTGCGGTAGTGGCTGCTCGAGCAGAGAGAAGCACTCCGGATTGGTGATCTCTCGCCAATCCAGACCATAGGCGCCCAATATTTCAGGAAGATCCGAGGCGAGCACCATTGATTCACGGTTGTCCTCGTGATAGATATGCTCATGATTCGGAAAGACAAAGTCAACGACGTGGGAAAAGGCAGTGTGAGCCACATCATGAACGAGGCCCGCCGCTTGCTCATGCAGCCCAGCGCCCAGCCGCTGGAGCAGGGCGGCAACACCTATCGAGTGGTGCAGACGCGTCGTCTGCCGTTCTGGCCTGATAAAGGCAGTGATGCCACCCTGGTACACGCTTCCCAGGCGCTGTACGGCCTGAGAGGCATGGAGATCTGCTAACAGACCCTGGCCAAAACAAACGTCCCCGTAGATAGGATCGACGACACAACTGTTCCTCACCGATTCTCAGAGCTCCCCTGAACCACGTCGAGATACTCGACCTTAACCAGTGAACCTTCCGAAAGCTGCAGCAGGATCAGCATGTCGCTGATCAAGCCGGCTTTGCGCTCTGCATCCTGCTGTGACCACGTCCGACTCTTGATCTCCAGGAACGGATGATCCTCCGCAAACCCGGTAGCCCGGCCACCAATCGTGGTGCTCCCTATTCGATCGAAGTTCAACGCAAAATCCGTGTTCCCATACCGAATGTGGAAGCGGCGACGACTTTTCTGGACTGCTACAACGCGGTCTGGCTTAAAGTACTCTTGATAGAACCGAAGACTGCGGGTTGCAGGGGCATCAAAACGCGAGCGCGAGAGGAGAATAGAGTTTTCGAACTCCTTTTCCTTGCCGGTGTTCATCAGCGTCAGCCGGTAGATAAGATCGACGATCTCGCCTGATTCCAGATCGCGCACCTCATCCTCTCGGTAGCGGAGCCGGCTGCCCCATTGATCATCGAAGAGAAAATAGGTGTCATACTGACTGCGTTCCGAGCCCCGTAGGAAGTGTATCTCGGGCAGGGTCAGGAGCCGCGCCTCCAGCGTCTCAAGATCGACGTCTTTGATCTTAACCTGCACTTCGAAACTTCTCACCTGAGCCACTCCACCAATGGCAACCAACTTGCTGAGCACACTCTCTTCACGCTGGATCAGGAATTGGTCGATTCGTCTGGCGAGACGATCGGCTTCGGCACGGAGTGGCGTGGGATCGACCGTGAGTAAGCGGCGGTCGCGCATAAGCCAAACACCGTTGACCATCACGTCCAAGACATCCTCTTGATGCGAGGCATAGAGCAACCGTGAGTAGATGCTATCCGGGTCGCGCGCGAATACCGGCGTATGGTGCACCTCATCCAGCGAGAGGGAGATCAGGTCAGCGCGTTTGCCCGGTTCAAGCGATCCTGTGATCGTATCGAGGTGGAGCGCGCGGGCGCCCATAATCGTGGCCATCTCGATGACTTTCCGAGCGGGCAATGCCGTCGGATCCATCGTCGCCACCTTGCCGAGGAAGCTCGTGAGCCGCATCTCCTCGATCATATCCAGGTCATTGTTGCTGGCAGCTCCATCGGTGCCGATACCCACATTCAGCCCAATCTCCAGCATCCGGGAAACGGGCGCGATGCCGCTGGACAGCTTCATGTTGCTGCTTGGATTGTGTGCCACGCCCACATTGTGATGAAGCAGTGTGCGCATCTCGCCCTCGTCGAGATGTACACAGTGGGCGGCAGTTGCTTTGCCTTCGAAAACTCCCAGTTTTTTTAACCAGGGAACCGCCGGCATGCCATATCGCTCCCGGTGTTCCTCCACCTCGTGAGCCGTCTCGGCAATGTGAATATGCAACGGCACGCCGAACTCCAGCGTCAGTTCGACCGCGCCCTCAAGCACTTCCGGGGTGACCGTGTAAGGTGCGTGTGGGGCCACGGCAGGTACGACTAACGGGTGATCCTTCCACCGTGTGATGTAGTCTCGCGCACCTATCAAGGCCTCCTCATAGCTTCCCGCGTCAGGCGTCGGAAACTTCAGCACACTTTGTGCGCAAACGGCGCGCATCCCCGCCTGCACCGCCGCATCCGCCACCGCTTCCTCATAATAGTACATGTCAGTGAACGTGGTGGTGCCCGAGCGTATCATCTCGGCAGCGGCAAGCTGGGTCCCCAACCAACAAAAATGAGGCGTTACGAACTCAGCTTCTACAGGCATAATGTAGCCCATCAACCAGACATCAAGCCGTAGGTCATCCGCCAGCCCCCGCAGAAGCACCATCGGCGCGTGACCGTGCGTATTGACAAGGCCCGGCATAATCACAGCATTGCCGCAATCCAGGCGGTTCCGCGGCAGATAGGCCTCGAGCATCGTAGCTTCTGCCCCTACGTCCAGAATCGTGTCACCTTGTACCACGACAGCACCCGGCGCATACTCGTCGAAATTGGCGTTCATCGTCAGCACGTGGGCCGCCGTAATCAGGGTATCCACAGGCTGTCGGGGGTCGGATTCGCCCATATTAGCCTCCCTCCTGACGTCTTTAGGGGTATTGTACTCTCAGGGGGCCCGGATGACAACGATTGCTAATCGAACCGGATCTCCAGGCCCTCGTCGCTCACAAAATAGGTAGCAAAGAGCACCGGCCCCGGCTCCAGAAGCCTCGGGAGCAACTCGGGGAGATCCTCTACAAGCGGCAATTCAGACAGCGCGGTGACCTCGACCCAAACCGGGATGCCCTCATCCGATTCAGTTGGCTCGCCAACCGGCGCCGCACCCAAGAAGACGAAAAGAACCACTCCCGGAGGCGTAGGTAGCGTGATATGGATAACCGCGCGAAGCGCCAAACTCTCCACCACCAGCCCGGTTTCCTCACGAAGCTCGCGCAGCGCCGAGCGGTAGGGAGACTCACCCGGCTCCAGATGACCGCCGATGCCATTGTACTTGCCGGCCCACAGCCGTTTATCGGGAGCTCCTTGCAGCATAAGGATTTGGTCGTCGCGGGTGAGAAAGACAAGTGTGCGAGGCACCACGGTATAACCGATACCGGCTCGGCGTTGATCATCCGGACGCATACATAGCATCTCCGTGAGCGAGAATCAAGGCATGAACCGCCTCAAAAGTGAGCCAGCGGCTCGGCTGGTAAACGTGCTCCTCGGCCAACGCCGGAGTCGTCTTCAGCTTAGTCCAGCGCCCGCTTTGATCCTGTAGCGTGAGCATCTGCTGCAGGATTCGCTTTGATGCGGAAGCACTGCGATTGGAGATCGTGTACCCTTTAACCGTATGGGACATCACGTGGGAAAACTCGACAATATCTGTGTCATAGTAGCGCGGAAAGCGGGGTAGCATCCACTCGGCGTCCTCGCCCTCCCAATCGTAGGCATGTGGGAGTAAATAGTCACAAATCAACCCAACCGCAGAATCGATCTGTCCAAAATCTCGCCCCGGCGCGTTTGGGTCAGCCGCGGGACGGTGGAGAAGCGCACCCAGCATCTTCACGGCACCCGCCCTGCAGATACGGTCATCAAGCAGGCAGCCGAGCCGGCGCGGGTCGGCCTCAATACGGCGCGCTGCTGCTAACCAGGCGTTCTCGACTTCCGGGTGATCGCCATAGCCAAAATGAAGGAGAATTTGGAGTGCCATTCCGGTATAGGAAAGCCAGGGAGCAGCCGCCTCACCGGGAGGGCTGAAGATACCATCTTCGTGGCGGCCATATACCCACAGATCTTCGCAAGGCTGCTCAACTTCGGGGAAACGCGGTGCCGCTAACTGTGTCAATAGATAGAGCGAGCCGAAATTACCTACCGGTCCTCCGTAATAAGGATCGTGGGCACGCCCCCAGAAGTGGTAGGGATCCCAGTGCCTGCGCAACTGAGCGACAGGTCTCCACGCCAAGATCCGCGCATGCTCGTTCTCCAGCTGCTCCGCTGACTGCCGGAAAATGTCACGCAGCGTCTGGAATCGTACTGAGGGGTTGACCGGATCCAACAGCCAGGGGACCGGATCGCGTGCGACCAGGTCCATCCAGTGACCACCCCGGTTTCCCAGACGATCAGATTGACTCAGCATGGTTGAGTAGTTCGCGGGCGCCGCCCGTGACGATCAAAGCTTATAACCGATCGTGCGCAGAAGCGCCTTACGCTCGATGACGTCGTTGTCATCCTCCACGCCACGCGTGGGGATTCCGTCGATGACGCCCAAGATCCCGCGCCCCTGATCCGTCTCCGCAACGATGACTTCGACAGGATTGGCCGTAGCGCAGAAGAGCCTTACGACCTCCGGGACAGCCTTGACGGCATTGAGAACATTGAGGGGATAGAATCCTTCGCCCAGAAATATGATAAAGCTGTGTCCCGCGGCTAGCGACTGAGCATTCTGCTGCGCCAGGTCTATCAGGCTAGCATCGGTTCCGCTCCAGCGCACCAGCGCCGGTCCCGATGCTTCACAGAAAGCGAGACCGAACTTAATGCCAGGCACGGACGTGATCAGAGCTTCATGCAGATCCTCAACCGTCTTGATGAAATGCGACTGACCCAGAATGAAATTTATCGTTTCCGGTTTTTCAATTGCAACCAGTTTCAACTCAAGCGCCATAGCGATCTCCTCTCGTCAGGTGAGTACTGGCAGATCAAGGTCCAGACTCCCAGGGTTCACAAACTCTCTCGCCCTGCACTTTCGCAGCCGGCGTCGTCTTCGACGACACGCAGCCCAGCTTCTTCCAGGGCATTACGCAGTTCCCGCAGTGCGGCTGTGACGATTCGATCCGCGGAGGCGGCATTCTCGGCCTGCGTGGATGCGATAATGCGCAGCCCTTCCTTTCCTGCCGCCGGAAAGGGACGTGCCAGCGATTTCAGGTAGACCGCGGGATACCGTGAGCGTACCTCCCGCAGCGGAGCGGCGACCTCGGCCTCATCATCGACATGTACGTGCAGGCTTTTCTCCATCCAGATGCCGGTAGTGAAGCGTTCGCATAACTCGGGGAGCACAGTTTCATCGAGAATGGCTTCCAATTCGGCAGGTACGCCCGGTAGCACATAGATAAGCGACTTGCCGGCCTTCAGCCGTACCCCAGGTGCCGTTCCTATGGGATTGGGAAGCGGGCTCGCCCCTTGGGGAATGCGCGCCATCTTCTCCCTCGCGACCTGTGGTCCTCGCTGGGTCATATAGCCCTGCTGCATCAAGTGCTCGTACTGCCCCTCCACCATACGTCGGGCTTCAGTGTCATCGAGCAGGTCTTGTCCCAGTGCTGTTGCCAGGGCCGAGAGCGTCAAATCATCTTCGGTTGGTCCCAGACCTCCGCTGCAGATGATGACATCAGGATCTTGAGCGAGGAGAAATCGAATGCTATCCACGATACTTGCGGGCGCATCACGGGCAATTACCGCTTGAGTGACCGTGAAGCCCGCGTGAGTCAGACGCCGGCTCAATGTAAAGAGGTTCAAATCGCGGACATCGCCGCTGAGCAACTCATTGCCGACGGCCAACAGGCTACAATCAGGCACACTCCCTCCTTCTCAGCTTGTATCAAGAGCAAAGAGACTGTGGGGTGCTGGTGCATCTGGATTGGTGGCTTCGAAAGCCCCAAAAAGACCGGACAGTCCGGGGAGCAAGGCGGATGCTAGCCAGACGGGATCAGCACAGTCTCCACAGCATTACGGAGTTCTTGAGGGCTGAAGGGCTTTGTGATGTAGACCTGAACCCGTGCAATCTCTTCGCCCAAGATGCGATCTATGGGCGTATTCTGCGCCGTGATGACGATCACGGGCAAATGATTCAGATCCGCATCCTCCTTCATCGCCTGGTAAACAGCCCAGCCCGCCATATCAGGCAGCATAAGATCGAGCAGCACTACATCAGGCGTGGAGTTATGCATCAAAGCCAGTCCCGTACGCCCGTCGCCTGCACCTACTACCTCAAAGCGCTCGCTGTCGAGGATGATGCGCACCAGATCGATCATATCGGGATCATCTTCGATGTAGAAGATACGTAGTTTTTGTCTCCCGGTCACGCGATACCGCCTCCAACTCCGTTCTCGTGTGGTCCATGACGGCAGCTAAAAGAGTGGCGCCGGGATATATTAAGTTCCCAGCGCCAACCTACAAACCATATAAGCACCGCGCGCCCTGTCTCGAGCTCTGTAAAGGCAACACGATGAGCTAAATATCGATATTGAGAACCTTTTTAACACTCGCAAGGAGCTCTTGAGGGCCAAATGGCTTTGTTACGTAATCGTCAACCTTGGCGATATGCAGACCCAGTACCTTGTCAATACTCTGCGCTTTTGCCGTCACCACAATGACGGGGATGTCACTCAGCTCCTCATCCGCCTTCATCTGCTGGTAGACCTCCCAACCGTCCATATCCGGCATCATCAGATCCAGCAGCACGAGATCAGGCTTAACGCGCCGGACAGTGCCCAGGCCTTCGCGCCCGCCCACTGCCCCAATCAGCTCAAAGTTGCGGCGACCCAAAATCAGCTTGATGAGCTCAATCATCTCCGGCTCATCTTCAATACAGACAACCTGAATAGGTTTCTGGGTCTCGGGCATAACATACCTCCTGGCTCACGATCCTCATTTGAGTGTAGCATAACCCCTTTCCTTGTCAACAAGGGGTTACGCAAAAATACCTTCAAACTAGTATACTCTCTCTCAAAAGAGGAGCAACCCACAAGGTGAGAGGTGGCGCTTTGACACGCGTATCTTCGGAAGTCTACGCACAGATTTTGATGCGATTGACCTGGGTGCTTAGCCGAGCTGCCGGATGACGAGGACGACCTTCCCCTGCACGCGAACATTGTTCGCCGACGCATAGATGGGCGGCATCGTCGGATTTGCGGGCTGAAGGCGCACCTGCTTGCCCTCATAATAGACTTTTTTGAGTGTGGTCTCGCCCTCATCGTCGAGCCAGATGGCAGCCATCTGCCCATTCTCGACCCGGTCCTGGTGTTTCAGAACCACGGTATCGCCATCGTTGATCAATGCGTCGATCATCGAGGTCCCCTGTACCTTAAGCGCGAAGAGCCCACTGATGTCTCGACCGAAGAGCGCGCGGTTGATCTCGACCGTCTCAGCCGAAGCTTCCAGCGACTCCGCCATAATCGGTTCGCCGGCGGCGATGACGCCGTGGACGGGAATTGAGATCAAATCTCGGTCATTTACCGTAACTGAGACATCCTCGCCCTGTGAGGGCGTGTTCAGCTGAATGGCGCGCGACATTGAAGGTTCGCGCGTGATATGGCCTCGCTCCTCCAAGCGCTTGAGATAGTAAGAGACCAGGGATGTAGAGTTCACCCCAATGGCATCGCCAATCTCACGCACGGTCGGTGGGAAGCCGCGGTCGGAGACATATTCCTGGATACAGTCCAGCACCTTACGTTGTCGTTCCGGCAGTTCCTTTGCCATGGTGTCCTCCAATCTCGCGCTTAGGTCCGTGCGGCGAGCTGTCGAAGCCCTTCTCGGATATCACAAGTATCGCCAACTATCCCAATTATATAAGCACATATGTTCTATGTCAAGAGCTAGCCGGAAATTGCTCACATATGAAGCGCATCTACGAGAAACGCCCACATATCCGCACGTTCCTCGATCAGGAGCTTAGTAGGCTTGCCCGCACCGTGACCGGTCTTGGTCTGGATCCTGATCAGAATCGGGGCGTTGCCTTGCTGAGCAGCCTGAAGGGCAGCCGTAAACTTGTAGGAATGGGCGGGCATGACCCGGTCATCGTGGTCACCCGTGAGGATCAAGGTCGCCGGATAGACAGCCATCCGCACGTTATGTACCGGAGAGTAGGCGTAGAGGGAGCGGAACTGGTCAGGGTCCTCCGCAGAACCGTAGTCACTGACCCAAGCCCACCCTATGGTGAACTTGTCGAAGCGTAGCATATCCAACACACCGACTGTCGGCAGCGCAGCGCCGAAAAGATCGGGGCGCTGCGTCAGGCATGCACCGACGAGCAAACCGCCATTCGACCGGCCCTCGATTGCCAGTTTCCCAGCGACCGTGACCCCCGACGCAATCAGATGTTCGGCGCAGGCGATAAAATCATCGAAGACATTCTGCTTCTGGTGCACGGTTCCCGCTTTGTGCCACAGCTCTCCATACTCACCGCCGCCCCGCAAATTGGCGACCGCGAGCACACCGCCCATCTCTAGCCAAACGATCCGCGCCACCTGGAAGCTGGGCGTTACGGGGATGTTGAAGCCTCCATAGCCATAGAGTAGCGTCGGGTTCTGTCCGTCTCGGGACCAATCCCGCGCATGGACCAGGAAGAGCGGGATGCGGGTCCCATCCTTGCTCGTCACAAAAACCTGATCCGTCACGTAGCGCTCGCGGTCGAACCCCACCTCCGCTTCAGCGAGCACGCCGGTCACACCGGTGAAAAGATCGTGACAATAGACGGTCGGCGGGATGGTGAAAGAGCTGAAGTCGTAGAAGAGGTCGCTATCTTCACGGCGTCCGTGGAGGGCAGCCACCGCGCCAGGGCCCGGCAGCGCCAGCTCACCCAGATAGGTGCCGTCCAGAGCATATCGGCGAAGCTGGTGGTAAGCGTCATGCAGATAGACGCCGACAAACGACTCGCCCGCCATCACCACACGCTCCAGCGTATCGTCGGCCTCCGCTATCAACGTGCGCCAGGACGCCCGATCCGGACGCCGGACATCGATTGCCAGAACCTGGCCCTTGGGCGCGTTCAGATCGCTAAAGAAGTAGAAAACCGTGCCCGTATTACCCAGAAACTCATAGCCCGCCTCCAAGTCACTTATGAGCTCGGTGAAAACGGCGTCTTCAATGGCGCGGTAGAAGACACGATTACGCCGGTCCGTCCCCTCCCAGACATGCAGCACGATATAGGCACCGTCGTCGGTCACGACCGGCTCGAAGCCCCAGCGAGGATGATCGGGGCGCTCGTAGATCAGGACATCGTCAGACTGCGGCGATCCGAGACGGTGCAGGTACAGCTGCTGGTTGAAGTTGGCACCGGCGTACGCCGCGCCCTCCTCAGGCTCCGGGTAGCGAGCGTAGAGAAAGCCGCTGTTATCGGGCATCCAGGCAGCGTCTGAAAACTTGGCCCACTCAACATGATCGTCCAGGTCGACGCCTGTCTCGACATCACGCACCCGCCAGCTCTTCCAGTCCGACCCGCTGACGCTGGTCGCATAGGCGAGCCACGCACCATCCCAGCTCACCGAGACGCCGGTGAGGGCGACGGTCCCGTCCGCGGACAAGGAGTTAGGATCAATCAGCACCCGTCCCTCCGCAGCCGCCCCCTCGGATGGCGGCGTGACCATAACATAGAGCACATCCTGGTTCTGGAGTCCCGTATTGCGAAACTGGAAATACCGGCCTCCGCGCCGAAAAGGTGCGCCCACCTTGGCATAGTCCCACAACGTCGTAAGCCGCTTGCGAATCGCGTCGCGTTCGGGAATCCCCGCCAGGTAGTCGAACGTCACCGCGTTTTGGGCAGCGATCCAGCTCTCCGTCTCCGGCGCATTGAGGTTCTCAAGCCAACGGTAGGGGTCAGCAACCTGGGTCCCATGATAATCATCAACCTGGTCGCACTTGGGGGTTTGGGGATAGGACAACTTCATCATTAAATCCTCCTGAAGGATGTGATGGTCTGAAAGGCGAATGACCGAAGTATACCCCCCAATTTCCGGCGATTCAACCGTCCGTTTGACAAACCGCCCCGCCATGCTACCATTGGCGCTGCTCTCACGGCAGTCGTCGTGCATCTGAGCAAGTAAAGGAAGCTGTCGATGTCCAACGATAACATTCCCGTCATCATTCTATGTGGCGGCAAGGGCACGCGTATGGGCGACCGTACTGTCCCCAAGCCTCTGGTCGAGATCGGCGATCGACCGGTGCTTTGGCATGTCATGAAAATCTACGCGGCGCAGGGGTTCAAGAATTTCGTCCTGGCGCTGGGCTACGGTGGAGATCAAATTAAGCGCTATTTTCTGGAGTACGATTGGCGAAGCCGGGATTTTGTCCTGGAGCTTGGTAATGGCGGAATCACCTTCCTGACACCCAATGATGCTGCCGGGTGGCAGATCACCTTCGCAGAGACCGGATTAGAGACTATGAAGGGCGCACGCGTGCGCAAAGCCGCGGCCTATGCGCCGGAACAACGTTTCTTTGTCACCTACGGGGATGGCGTCGCAGACATCGATCTGCAAGCGCTGGTGCGGTTCCACGAAGAGAAGAACGTACTCGCCACTATCACAGGCGTCAAAGCGTTCTCACGATTTGGTGAACTGGAAACCGACGGTATGGGCATGGTGACCGGTTTCCAGGAAAAGCCGCTGGTGGACACTCTGATCAATGGGGGATTTATGCTCTTCGAGCGTGAAGTCCTGGCTTACCTCGAAGGTGGCGACGATCTGGATCTGGAAGAAGAGCCCTTTCGTCAGATGGCGGCAGAGGGGCAGCTATCCGTCTACCGTCACGGAGGATTCTGGCGTGCGATGGACACTTTCAAAGAAGCCCAGGAACTCAACGCGCTTTGGGACGAGACGGCTCCCTGGATGATCTGGTGAGCAGTCTCGCCTCGGTGCCCCCTATGATGGGCGAGACAATGAGAACGGAGCGAGTTTTGGATGACCTGACCTTTTGGCACGAGCGCCCTGTGCTGGTGACCGGATGCACCGGTTTGCTAGGTTCCTGGTTAACACAGACGTTGGTCCAGGCGAGCGCCCTCGTCGTTGGCCTGGTCCGCGATGATGTTCCACAGTCACATCTGGTACAGTCCGGCATTGTCGGGCAGATTCGTGTGGTGCGGGGGGATGTAACGGATTACGCCACCGTGGAACGCGCACTTAACGAATACGAGATTGAGACAGTGTTTCACCTGGCAGCGCAGACGATTGTCGGAATTGCCAACCGGGCACCGCTCTCCACTTTCGAGTCCAACATTCGCGGAACTTGGACCACCCTGGAGGCAGCCCGCCGCAGCCCCACCGTGCGCCGCATACTGGTGGCATCCAGCGATAAAGCCTATGGCACGCAGCCGATCCTGCCCTACACCGAGGATATGCCCTTGGAGGGCCAGCATCCCTATGACGTATCAAAGAGCGCCGCCGATCTGATTGCGCGCGCCTATGCAACCACCTATGGGCTTCCCGTCGCGGTGACACGCTGTGCCAATCTCTATGGCGGCGGCGACCTCAATTGGAACCGGCTGATACCCGGAACGATGCGTAGCGCGCTGCAAGGGCAGCCGCCGGTCATCCGTTCGGATGGCAGCTTCGTGCGCGACTACCTCCACGTGCGCGACGCGGTTCGCGCTTATATTATGCTGGCCGAAGCACTCGACCGAGATGATATCCGAGGAGAGGCCTTCAACTGTGGCACCGATGAGCCTATGAGTGTACTAGAAATGACACGGTTGATCCTGTCAATCTCTCCCCACCCTAGCCTGACGCCGATCGTGCTTGATGAAGTTCGAAACGAGATCAAGGAGCAGTATCTGTCCAGCCAAAAGATCCGGTCGCTGATCGGATGGAGGCCGGGAGCGTCACGCGAAGACGCATTACGCGAAACGATGGCCTGGTACGCCGCGCACCTGGACGCATCCTGCCCGGTGCCGCTCGCTGTGGAGCTCCCCGGGCCGCCGCCCGCATCCCGGGAGACGCTCAATTGAGTCACGTCCAAGCACGCTCGCCTCAACCCCTGAGTTCGGTCCTCATCTCCGGCGCCACCGGTTTTATCGGGAAACACCTGGTGGCGGCATTACAGCGGACCAGGTGCGACATTGCCATCCTGCTGCTGCCTGGTGAGGAGGCTGGTGCGTGGGAAGGTGTGCGCCCCGTATTTGGGGATATCACGAATGCTGACGGACTCTGCGACGCCGTGCAATCCGTCGCACCCGAGTTCGTGTTTCACCTCGCTGCTGTCGGCACGGCAAACCCAAACCTACCTATGCAGGAGGCCTGCCGCGTCAACGTTGGAGGCAGTATCAACCTGCTGGAAGCTGTCCGTGCTACGCCAAGTGTGCGACGTGTGGTGATGGTTGGCACGTCCTACGAGTATGGTGCGCGCGGCACTGACGACGGACTGGATCCTTTCAACGCTTACAGCGCCTCGAAGGTCGCCGCGTGGGCTTTCGCTCGCGCCGCTTACACAACGTGGGGAATTCCAACGACCTATGTGCGCCCTTTCCAGGTGTACGGTCCCGGACAGCGTAGCGAGGCCTTGATTCCGGCAGCGATTGCTGCCGCCCTGCGACATGAAGACTTTCCCATGACCCGCGGCGAACAACAGCGCGACTTCGTCTTCGTCGATGACGTGGCCGCAGGTTTGATCGTAGCCGCGCAGGCCCCGGGCATAGAAGGACGCGTCCTCGACCTTGGATTTGGAGAACTCCATACCGTGCGCGAGGTCGTCGAGCGCATCTGGGCGATGACGGCAGCCCGTGGCACAATCCTTGCCGGCGCCCTATCCTACCGTCCAGGTGAAGTGTCTGCTATTCCTGCCAACGTACAACGCACCCGCCTATTGACGGGCTGGGAAGCCAAGGTTTCCCTAAGTCAAGGGCTGGATATGACCATTGAAGCGGTCCGCCAGATGGACCGCGGGGGGGACCGGATAGCGGATCACATAGATGAAACCAGAGTGGAGGGCAGCCATGCCAGTTGATTCTGCGATGAACCAGGTGGCTGACGGAGCGGATTTAGCCGACACACCCGCCAAGATCTCGCGTTTGCGGCAAGAGATTCTGGACAAGGTAGCCGAATATTACCAGTTGGCACACCAAGGACGTCCTTTCGTACCAGGTCACAGCTTCGTCAACTATGGTGGGCGGGTCTACGATGAACGTGAACTGCAGAGCGCGACTGAGGCGATCCTGGACTTCTGGCTTACCGACGGCCCGCGCGTTGAGACGTTCGCAAATCTGCTCGGCAGCTACCTGGGGGTGCCCCACGTCCTGACCGTCAATTCCGGTTCGTCGGCCAACCTCGTAGCCATCAGCACCTTGCGGTCAGAACAACTCGCCTCGGCATCCGGTCCACTCCTGCCCGGCGATGAGGTGATCACCCCTGCCGCCACCTTCCCAACGACAGTTGCCCCCCTCGTACAGAACCAACTCGTCCCCGTCTTCGTGGACTGCAAGCTAGGGACCTACAATCTTGATGTCACGCTCCTCGAAGCGGCGCTGTCGTCCCGGAGCCGTGCGATCTTCGTCCCGCACATTCTTGGAAATCCCGTAGAGATGGATGCCGTTATGGAGTTTGCTGAGGAGCATGCTCTCTATGTGATTGAGGACACCTGCGATGCCCTTGGCAGTAATTTCGATGGAAAACCGTGCGGATCCTTTGGGGACCTCTCCACCTTCAGTTTCTACCCCGCGCACCATATCACAACCGGAGAAGGGGGCGCCTTGAGTGCCCGCGAGAGGGCGCTTTTTCACATCGCCCACAGTATTCGAGATTGGGGCCGCGACTGCTGGTGCGATCACAAGAGCGTCGGCAGCGGTGAATGCGGACGCCGTTTCGATTGGGAGATTCCGGGATTGGACGAGCCGTACGATCATCGCTACTACTTCACGGAAATCGGTTACAATCTTAAGATGACCGACATCCAAGCCGCGATCGGCATTCCACAGATGGCGAAGTTACCGGACTTCGTGAGATCACGCAAGCACAACTTCAACACTTTGTATGAAGGACTGCGCGCTTACGAAGATGTGCTTGTGCTGCCCAAATGGAGCCCCAAAGCCGATCCGGCGTGGTTCGCCTTCACCATCGCGGTGCGTGAAACTGCACCTTTCAGCCGGCGGGACCTGAATCAGTATCTGCGCGAGCGACTGATCGAGACCCGCTATTTATTCGCCGGCAATATCCTGCACCAGCCCGGCTACCGCAACATCCCGCATCGCATCGCTACCCCGCTCGTGGAGACCGATCGGACACTCAGATCGGCCTTCTTCATTGGCGTCTATCCGGGGATGGACGAACCGCGGTTGGCGTATATGTTGCAGGCATTTGAAGACTTTATGGCGGAATGGCGGTAATTTGGCCTGATGAAACTATCCATCATTATCTGTGCGTATAACGAACGAGAGACGATTCTCCCAGTTCTGGAACGTGTCCATCAGGCGCCACTGTTACCTGGCTGGACGCGTGAAGTTATCGTCGTCGACAATGCATCAACCGACGGGACGCAGGATCTGCTGCGCAAGCTCGATGCCGATAAGACCTACGATGACACCCGCATCATCTTCCAGCCTCAAAATCGTGGCAAGGGCACCTCCATTCGAACCGCCATTCCCTACTGCACCGGAGACTACGCCTTCATTCAGGACGCCGACTTCGAGTATGATCCAAATGACTACCCTCTCTTCTTGGAAAGAGCAGAGCGCGATACCCCCGCTGCCATCTTCGGCTCGCGCACCTTGGGTGGACGCGCGATCTATAAGTACGTCAGCAACTACTGGGGAGTGCGGTTTCTCACGGAGCTCACCAACCTACTCTATGGCGCCAACCTAACCGATGTTGCCACCGCTTCCAAGATGATGCGTACCGACATCCTCAAATGCCTGCGACTCACCGGCTGTGGGTTCGATCTCGACTTTGAACTGCCCGACAAATTGCTGCGCGCCGGCTATGAGATCGTCGAGGTTCCGGTCAGTTATACGCCGCGCACAATAGAACAAGGGAAAAAGATCCGTCCCTGGGATGGCTTGTGGGCGCTCAAGGTTATCGTCCGCGACCGCTTCATCCCGATGGATCAGATCATAACCGGAGAACCCACTATGATAGGAAAGCGGTTGAAGGAGGATACCCGATGAACATTGTCATAACCGGATCCATCGCCTACGATTACCTCATGCATTTCCCGGGCGACTTTATGGACCACGTCAAACCGGACCGCATCCAGAAACTCAGCCTAAGCTTCCTCGTCGACGATATGGTCAAGCAACGCGGCGGATGTGCACCCAACATCGCGTACACGTTGGCCCTGCTCGGCGAGCGCCCCCTTGTCATGGGCACCGCCGGTGAGGACTTTCCCGAGTATGGCGCGTGGCTGGAAAGCCATGGGATTGATATCTCGGCAGTCAAGGTCGTGCCCGATGTCTTCACTGCGTCCTTCTTTGCCACTTCTGACGAAGCACAGAATCAGATCGCGAGCTTTTACACCGGCGCGATGGCCTACGCCCGCGAGCTCTCCTTCTACGACCTCTCGCAGCCGGTCGACCTCACGGTTGTCTCACCCAACGATCCCGAGGCTATGGACAAGTATCCGCGCGAATGCCGTGAGCTCGGCATTCCCTATCTTTACGATCCGAGTCAGCAGGTGGTGCGCGCCAGTGGCGACATGCTACGCGCCGGGATGCAGGGCGCCCACATTCTGATCGTCAATGATTATGAGTATGAGTTGCTGAAGGATCGCACCGGCATGAACGACGACGACATTCGCCAAGTCGTGAAGCAAGCGGTCATTGTGACGCATGGAGCTGAAGGAGCTGTCATCTGGTCCGCAAATGATACCGGCAGTACCGGTCGTGACTGGGAAGAGATCCACATCCCGGCAGCCACACCGGGGGCCATCCTGGATCCCACCGGCGTGGGTGACGCCTTCCGCGGAGGTCTGCTCAAGGGGTTGGCGCTAGAGTTGCCCTGGGCTGAGTGTGGACGCCTGGGCAGTGTTGCCGCCATCTACGTTCTGGAGACGAAAGGGCCTCAGGCGCATACCTTCACGGTTGAGGAGTTCACTGCCCGTTACATTGCGAATTTCGGTGAAGATGCCGCCACAAAGGCACTTTATAACAGGTCGGATTTGGTGTAGGCTATATCAGCGTCATCACCCGGGAGATGGTCTCAAGCGCTGTCCCGGGATCTAGAGATAAAGCGATTGCAGAAAAAGACAAAGGAGTATGAGTTATGAAGCATCACGTTAAGGATCTTGAACTAGCACCATCGGGGCGGCTACGTATGGAATGGGCCGAACGCGAGATGCCGGTCTTGAGGCAGATCACAGAACGGCTGGCAAGTGAAAAACCTTTCAAGGGTGTGCGAATGTCTGCATGTTTGCACGTGACTACTGAAACCGGCAATTTGGCGCGTGCGCTGGTCGCAGGGGGCGCCGATCTCGTACTGGTCGCCAGCAACCCGTTGAGCACGCAAGATGACGTCGCAGCGGCGCTCGTCACCTACGATGAGATACCGGTGTATGCGATCAAGGGCGAGGACGACAAAACTTACTACGAACACATCTACGCCGCGCTGGACCACAAGCCCCATATGACGATGGACGATGGGGCGGACCTGGTTAGTGTCATGCACACGCACCGCCGGGAGATCCTCGGCAATGTCGTGGGTGGCACCGAGGAGACCACAACCGGCGTCATCCGCCTGCGCGCCATGGCGAAAGAGGGCGCTCTCGATTACCCCATCATCGCCGTGAACGACGCGCTCACCAAACATCTCTTCGATAACCGGTATGGCACAGGGCAGTCGACGCTTGACGGGATCATCCGTGCGACAAATGTCCTTATAGCGGGCAAAGTCGTCGTAGTGGGGGGATACGGTTGGTGCAGCCGCGGTATCGCGATGCGGGCCAACGGTATGGGAGCCAACGTCATTGTCACCGAGGTGGACCCGTTGAAAGGATTGGAAGCCGTGATGGATGGCTTCCGGGTCATGCCGATGATCGAGGCAGCTCCTATCGGGGACATCTTTGTGACCTCGACCGGCGATATCAACGTCATCGACCGGCACCATTTTGAGGTTATGAAGGATGCAGCCATCGTCTGCAACTCGGGTCACTTCAACGTCGAGCTGAACCTGGAAGCGCTCGCAGAGATGGCGGTTGAAGCGCCCCGGTCACTCCGCCCCTTCGTCAAAGAGTACAAGCTCTCAGACGGACGCCGCATCAATGTGTTAGCCGACGGACGCCTCGTGAACCTGGGAGCGGCTGAGGGCCACCCCAGCGCCGTGATGGATATGTCCTTCGCGAATCAGGCTCTGAGCGCCGAGTATATGCTAGTTCACGCCGAAGAGCTGGAGAACACCGTCTACGCCGTTCCCGAAGTTATCGATCTCGCGATCGCCAAGCTCAAACTCCAGGCTATGGGTGTCAACATTGACGTACTCACTGAACAACAGAAAGCCTACCTGGCCTCGTGGCAAGAAGGAACATAGGTAGATTCGGAAGTAGGAGGTTGGGAACAGAAAGTGGTTTCGTGTCGTTCGTCAGCCACTTTCTGTTCTTCTCTTCCTGATACCCGGCTTCACTTCCTGTCCTATAGGAGAGATCGGAATGATCGAGAGATCCCAAGCACAGCTTGGGACCGCCACCTGGGCGGATCTTCTCGCACGGCGTTACGGAAGATCTGACCGCCGGCGCTTTGTGGGACGGCGTCACGAGCAGGAGCAGTTTCGCCTGAACTACCTCTATGAGGTACCCCCGGTTCTGCTCTTCGTGCTCCAAGGTCCTGCAGGCATCGGCAAGACGGCCCTGCTCGCTCGCTATCGTGAGATCGCGGATGAGCATCGCGCGCTTACAGCTGTCGTTAGCCGGGGCGACCTCACGTTGCCCCGAGAATTCGCCATTCTACAAGCCATGGAAATACTGGCGGATCAGCTGGCAGCTGCCGGTACGCCCCTCACAACTTATCGCGAAGTCTACCGTGAGTACCTGAAGGCCGTGCGCTCGATCGACGCGGACTCGGCCGCTCCCGGCCGGGTTTGGAGTCTGTTCGACGGAGCAGCGGACCCCGATCCCTGGGTCCAAGAAGCCTGGGATACCTACTTCACCCGTACATTGTCACTGCGTCAATCCACACTGATTCGCGATCCCGTTGGCACGCTGACCGAGCGCTTCATCAAGGATCTGAATGCGTGGGCCGTGGTACGGCGCATGGTCCTCTGCTTCGACGACTGGGGACAGACAGATAGCGCCCGGAGTGCTTCCGACGTGGCAGAGCCGAGTCTCTTTCATTGGCTTCCTACCCTATTATGCCGGGGCCAGCTAAGCACGAATATCTGGTTTGTGCTCACGACACGGTCGGAGCTTGATCCACGATGGGAGCCCCTCCTGCCGGTCACACGCATCTTCGCACTCCAGCCCCTTCCCAAGAAGGAAAGTGTCTCTCTATTGCAGAGCTCAGCGGTTACTTACGAAGAGCTAAGTGCGGATGGGCTATCGGAAGCCGAGGCCTGCGCGATAGTAGAACAAGTCAAGGGAATGCCTCTCAACCTCGTCCTGCTCTCGTCCGGTCGCAGGGAGTTAAGTGCGGCGGCTCTGCCGGATGAGAGCACCTATCTCGATCAGTATATCGATAGCCTGAAACCGGTGCAACAGGCCGCCCTTCTCACATGTACGACAGCCCGGTCGCTAGACGAGGGCGTCCTGAGTGTTCTCCTGGGCGACGAGACGTCGCGAGAAGCGATCGCGTGGTTAACCTCATCACCGCTGACGGTGCACTTGGATGCTATCTCGTATTTCCGCCGTGCACTGCGTGAGCCGCTCCTGAAATCGGCACGCACGCGCATCGGTCCTGCGTGGGAAGCAGCGCATCAGACGCTCTTCGGCTATTACCGGCAGCGGGTGGAGCTTGAGGGCACAAAGCCCCACTACCTCGACGCGCAGTGGCGGCATGACAGGCTCGAAGCGCTCTATCACGAACTCGTGCAGGCCGAGGAACCGGAAAGCATTTGTCACGTCCTCCTCAGTTTCCTGGAGGGAATTCGGCGCTTCTATCCCTGGGCCGGAGCTGTTGCATTGACGTGGTTGGATGCACTCCACGTGCGTGCATCGACTTCCGGAGAGTCGGGAAGCCGACTGCCGACCCCGGGTCACCAGTTAGCAGCGAAGATCTATGCTACCTGGCTTGCGCTCGTCGAGCGCCGATGGGAAGACAGCCTAAGCCTGGTAGATGAAGCCCTAGCCCTAGTAGACCAGCTCGGGAGCCCAGAAGAGCTGGAGGCGACGCCGGCTATAACAGAGGTCAAGGAGCAGTTCAACAACCTGCGCCATCTTGTCGCGTCGCGTCTCGCGCTCCCCCCGGCGCCAGATCCCGAACCGGAGCGTGAGCCCGTGGACGTCGTGCTGAAGTTGATGGAGCGAGACGCTGCCCCAGAGCCGGGCACTGTTGCGCCATCCACCTCGCCCACCGGAACCGCGGCAGAAGCAGCCAGGGACATCATCGTCGACAGTGAAGTTGCAGCCGACGGCACTGAACCGAGCGTCGAACGTCCAACAATCGGCGCTATACCGGAGGTGCCTGATGCTTGTGAGGTAGAAACCCCATCGGAAGAACCTTTAGAGGTCCAAGAGGAGACGAAACGGACCAAGGCAGTTGAACTATGCGTTGATGCAAATGCCCGCTTGAGCCAGGGAGA
>SLDA01000168.1 GCA_007125545.1 Thermoflexales bacterium
AGATTCACATCCCCTTTCTTGGAGCTCACCTGGACCTTACCCGTCTCCGTGGAGGCGCCACCAATGTTGCCTCTGGCCTTGACCCGTAGTTGACCCTCGTGAGTTCTAACCTCACCGTTGAGATCCCCGCCGACATGAACCGTCACGCCGCGCCGCACCCGGATCTGAAGTTCACCCGCCTCGGCAACCAGCACGGGCGCGCGCTCTCCACTATAGACATTGACCGTACTGTTCTGAATCACCACCGTATCGGCGTGGATGGCTTCCAGAGCTTCCAGCCGTTCCAATACCTGGGCCAGCTTGGCCAGGATAGCTTCTTCAGTCGTCATAGGCAAGACTCCTTCCACTCTAACTTGATCATAATGTCGATCCGCACCACTGCAAGTCCGGTAAGCCACGCCCGGTCGACCGTGGCTTGCGCGACAGGCCGCTCAATTCGCCCGCGCTTCGGCGCGTGTCAGCCGTTACGTCCTTCGGCGTCGCCCTCCACACCCCCCAGCCACTCCACGAACCATGCGACCGACCGCCTACGCCGGTCGATGGATAGGCGCGGCTCGCTGATCGCATGACCCTGACGGGGATAGATGACCATCTTGACGGGCACGCCGCGGCGCTTCAGCGCGTTGTACAGCTCGCGCCCCTGACCGAGCGGCACACGTGTATCGGACTGCCCATGCTGGATCAGGGTCGGGGTGGACGCCGACCCGATCTGGAAGAGAGCCGAATGCTCGCGATAGGGGTCGAGTTCCTCCCAGAATTCCGCGCTCAAGTAGTCAGGGATGAAACCCGGGATGTCGCTGGTGCCCGTGAAGCTCATCAGGTTGGTCACCCCCGCGCCCACGCAGGCAGCGCGGAAGCGGTCTGTTTGAGTGATGGCCCAACTCGTCATATAGCCGCCGTAGCTCCATCCCATGATGCCCAACCGCGCCGGGTCCGCAATGCCGCGCTCGACCAACAGGTCTACACCTGCCATAATGTCGCGGAAATCACCCCCGCCCCAGTCGCCGTAGTTCGCAAAGCGGAACGCATGTCCATAGCCCCTGGAGCCCCGGGGATTTGCACGCAGCACCGCGATGCCCTGCTCGGCAAGCGAGAGCACGTCGCAGTAGGGATCGGGTGATCCCAGATACGCCCGCCGGAAGACGTCGGTCGGCCCGCCATGCACGTCAACGACGAGCGGCACCTGCTCTCCACGCCGGTAGCCCAGGGGATAGATCAGAATTCCCTCAATTGAGCCTCCGCCGGGCAGGGGGTCCGGCGGATCCCAGCGCAGCACCTCCACCTCAGGCAGTGGCCTATCCGACCACCCAGGCGGCAGCTCCGGCGCCAACAAGAAACGGACTCCCGGCGTTTGCGTGTCCGGGGCGGCCGGCTTCTGATCCGCGCCATCCCAGATCCACAGGGCACTGGATCGCGTGAACGTCTGCTCGAGATAGACAATCCGGTCGTGTCCGGATGTGTGCATCGCAGCCTTTGCGGTGGGCGTTGTCACGAGCGGCGTCGCCGACTCACCCGACACATCGAGCGCCCAGATATGGGCGTCGAGCCCGCCGGCATCGCCCACGTAGACACGCATCCCGTCAGCCGCCCAGCCGACGAGCCAGCACTGCCCGTCAGGTGTTGCGGTGAGGGGCCGGCTCTCGCCACCGTCGACGGCATAGAGCACGACGCGGTTGGCGCCACCCCAGCGCGGGGGTGAGTCACCGGTCACGCACGCAATCCAGGCGCCATCGGGCGAGGGCATGGGCGGCGGCGCCCATTCCCTGATCATCCCCAGCTCGGTGAGATCCTCGAGGTCAAAGGGGGCGCTGCCTGCGCCGAGGCCGGCGGGCACCGTTGCCAGTCGAGTCTGCGTCCAGTCGTCTGCGTCCGGCGTCGGCTGGTGCACGAGCGCCAGACGCTCGCCATCGGGCAGCCAGGCCAGCTGGACCACGTGGAAGCGTCCACGCGTGTGCTGTGCCGGCTCGGGGAGCTCGCGCGGCGCTACCGAGAAGGGCACCGTGAAGAGATGCTGAAAGTCGTAGTCCTCGTCCCAGAGGATCGCGTCGTCGCGGGACTTGCGTGCCTTCAGCTTGGCGGGGGAGGGCGGCTCCTCCATCAGGAACGCCAGCCGCTGCCCATCGGGCGACCAGGCCAATTCGGTGATGTTCGTCTCCTCGAGCGCGGTGAGTGCCCAGGCCTCGCCGCCCGCGACGCGCATCACGTAAAGGTTGGTCTTCCCGGTGCCGTTGCCGCCAGAAGAGGCGCGATCGGAAAGGAAGGCCAGGTAAGCACCATCAGGGGACCAACGCGCGTGATGGTTGGTGTGCCACCCGCAGGTGAGTTGGATAGGATCCTCAGCCGGTGCGTCGTCGGGGACAGCCGCCAGGAAGAGGTGTGTGAGGTAGCGGCTCTCGGTATCCGTGAGGTGCGGCTCGCGCACGGTATAGACGACATAGGCGCCATCCGGAGAGAGCGCTGCCTCGGTGATCACCGGGACCTCGATCTGCACCTCACTGGTCCATGGGTTCGTGTTATGTGACATAGGGCCTCCTTAGAGCAAAGATTGCCAGCATCAGATCCAGACTGGCGAGTTGCCGAACAGTCAACCGAAAAGCGGCAGCCGCCTCTGCTTAACTCACTCACTCGACTCTGCTGTAGTTCTCCTGTGCCTGCACCGTCTCGATCATCGCCACGATGTTCTCCACGGGAACGTCGCCCTCGACGGCATGGGCAGGGGCGAAGATGTAGTTGCCGGATGCACCCGCAGCCAGCAGCCGGCGGGTCTCGGCGACGACCTCATCGACCGTGCCGTAAGGCAGCGTACGTTGGGTCGACATGCCGCCGTGAAAGCTGAGCCGCCCGCGATACTGATCCATCAGCGTATAGACGTCCATCACCTCGGGCTGGAAGGGATTGAAGCAGTCAAGGCCGATGGCGACCAAGTCATCGAAGAGCTCATCGACATCACCGCAAGAGTGGATGAAAATGTGCTTGCCTGCCTCCTTGACCGCGGCATACATACGCTTGAGCGGAGGATAGATGAACTCGTGCCAGAGCTTGGGACCCATCTGAAGTCCCCGCTGCTGGCCCCAATCGTCACCAAAGTAGACAGCGTCAATGTCATAGCTTACCGCCTTGCGCACCTGGGCGATGTTCCAGTCGGCGATCGCGTTGAAAAGCTCGTGCACAAATTCCGGATGATCGAGGAAGTCCATCATCAACTCGGCCATGCCCCGCATCGTCCATGCCCGCTCGTAGAGGCTGAACCCAAGGTGGAAGATCCGGTATTGGTCGCGCGTGCGCGCCAGGTGCTCCTCCAACCCCTCGAAGAAGACGGGACCAACCGGATCGGGAAAGGTGTAGTCTGCCAAGGTCGGCTCGGGCAGCACTTGACCCACCACCACGCCGATATCCTTGTCAACAGAGCGATCCCAGACCACGCCAAAGACGTCGCGGACATGGTCGTCGCCCACGTCCGTGAAGAACCCTACCCCGCTGCCGGCACCGACGAGATGGTTGTCGAGCACCTCGTCCAGGGTACGGGGCGCATAGTGCGCGCGTAGTTTCTCCGCGGCCTCCACCGTGAACCCCATCGACCAGGGCACGTAGGGTGGCGGGCTTCCGGCTAACACAGTTTGGATGATCTCGCGATGGTTCATGGGTGCTCCTTTGGATGGGAAGTTTCTGGTTTCTGGTTTCGGGTTTCGGGTTTCGGGTTTCAGGTTCGGACTTCCCTACTTATCTACCAATAGTGATGCACGTGTTCTCGGATCCGGGTCTCGTAGAGACGGCGGACCGCAGCCATTGTCTCGTCTGAGAGCGGGGGGAAGTCCGCGGCGGCGGCGTTCTCCCGAGCCTGCGCTGGGCGTTTGGCGCCGGGAATCGCGCAGGTGACGGCGTCGAACATCAGGATCCAGCGCAGCGCGAACTGCACCATCGACACCCCCTCGGGACAGAGCGCACGCAGCTCCTCCACCGCCTGCAGGCCCACCTCGTAGGGCACACCGGAGAAGGTCTCGCCCCGATCGAAGGACTCCCCGTACCGGTTATAGGCGCGGTGGTCATCCTCTGAGAATTCGGTCTGGGGCGTCATCTTGCCCGTGAGCAGGCCCGAGGCCAGCGGCACGCGGGTCAGGATCCCGACTTGCTTCTGTTTCGCCTGCTCAAAGAAGAGATCGGCGGGACGCAGGCGGAACATGTTGAAGATGATCTGCACCGTCGCCACATTGGGATATTCGATCGCCTTAAGGGCCTCCTCCACCTTCTCCACGCTCACACCATAGTGGCGCACCTTGCCCTGCGCGACGAGGTCGTCCATCACACCGAAGACCTCTGGCATATAGTAGACGGCGGTGGGTGGGCAGTGAAGCTGGACGAGATCGAGGGCCTCGGTCTCCAAGTTTGTCAGGGAGCGCTCGGTATAGGCGGTGAGGTTGTCGCGGTTATAGCTCTCGGGCGTGTGCGGATTCGACCGGCGCCCAATCTTGGTCGCAATGTAGATCGACTCGCCGGTCCGCTCCCGGCGCAGTTGGGCGAGGAGCTGCTCGCTGCGCCCATCGCCATAGACATCGGCCGTGTCGAAGAAATTGACACCAAGGTCGACCGCGGTGTGCAGCGCCGCAACCGACTCCTCATCGCGCACAGGACCCCAGCTCCCTCCGATTGCCCAAGCTCCGAAACTGACGGCGGACACGTCCCACCCTGTACGCCCCAAAGTACGGTACTCCATCTTGAACTCCTTTCGGTTTGGAAAAAAGCGTTGCAAGCTACAGGCAGAAATGTGCCAAATAGGCATTCGCCGGCAAGTTCTCCGCCTCTAGCCTGCTACCCGCAACCTCTATGCTGTGACTTTGAATCTGTAATTCGCCACCACAATCCAGACGCTGAAAACCACGAGCCCGCTCGCCACAAAGAAGGTGGGCGCGGGCACCTCGCTAAAAAGAAAGTAGGCCATAACTCCGGCAAAGACGAACTGGCTCATATTGACGAGCGTCACAAGCTGCCCCCGAAAATGCTGCATCGCGCGATTGAGCAACGAGTGGCCCAGCACGGTGGGCACGAGTCCCAATCCCAGTATCAGCGCGACCTCGCGGGAACTGTACGCCTGGATTGGATTGACAAAAATGAGCGCAACGGATATGCTGACCAGGGCGCCGGTAGCGTACAGCGGCACGAGATAGAGCCAGACGGTTGGAAAGGTTCGGTTGCGCCGGCCCAACGCCAGATAGAGCGCATAGAAAAGCATCGAGCCGAAGCAGATCAGGTCGCCCACGAAATACGTCGGGCTCAAGTTCAGGTCCCCGGCCGTGAGTACGGCCACACCTACCAGCGCGACGCCCGTGGCGACCAACTCACGCCGGTTCAATGACTCCTGCGTGAGCCAAACCAGAAAAAAGGGCATCGCGAGCGGCATGAGATTGACGATCAGGCTTGCGTTGGCCGTGGGCGTCATCCGCGCCCCCACAATCCACGACATCAAGTGCACGGCCAAAATCACACCGGGCAGAAGCGACGCTTTGAAATGTGCGCGCGTATAGGCAGCACGATGGCGCCGTAGGTCGCGCAGGAAAACCGGCGTCAACGCGGCAGCGGCAACGAAGAGTCTGAGCGATGCCAGCAACACCGGGTGCACCGTGCTGGCCTTGATCATAATAACCGCGGTTGAGGCGGAGAAGACCGCGAGCAGAAGCAGCAATATGTTGATCAGCACGATGGTCCCTTTATTCAAGTTAGCCACATTATACGGGGATCGGCGGATAGAGACAACCTACCGGCGGAACTCTTGGCAGGTGAGCAGCGTCTTAAGAGCAAGAGGTCGCACGAGCCGGTGTGCCCATAATAGGGTAGCGGGCGTCCCATGCGGGCTCGGGTGGCAAAAACCTTGGGATTCCGGAAGATCCCAAGGTTGGGAAGCGTGTACGAGTAACGGGGGTGAATGCATGATACGCAGGCGTTGGATGTGGCTCGGGTTGATCATAGCTTTTGTGATGCTGGCAGGCAGTGGCTGCGCGCCGGCGCCTGGTCGCGCGAACGCCGCTGAGGGCGAGGTGGATGCCATCCTCAAAGGAATGGCGCTGGTGGATAGCGTGGAAATCGTGAACGCAGAGGCCTTACCGATTGAGGTGCGGGTCCGCGGCAACCTGCCCGATGGGTGCACGGAGTTGGCGGAGCCGTCGATGACACGCGAGGGCACGACCTTCAGGGTCAAGCTGCCCACTGTGCGACCCGCGGGCGGCACGTGCACGATGGCGCTGGTCCCCTATGAAGTGATAATCCCGCTTGAGACGGAAGCGCTATCGGCGAGGAGCTACACCGTGAACGTGAATGGGTCGACGGCACACTTCGAGGGTCCGGTGGAAGCTCCGCCCCTACCCGAGAAGGCGCGCGGCGCGGAGATTGATCTGATCACCGGCGACAACTCGCTGGTGGAGAGCGTGATCGTGCTCGTCCGGGAGACCGACCCGGTTGAGGTTCAGGTAGAGGTGCGTGGCAACCTGCGCGACGGCTGCACGCGACTCCGTGACGCACGCGTGAGGCGCGAGGGTGATGTGTTCAGGATCGCGCTGCCCAAGGTGCGGCCCGCCGACGCCATGTGCACCATGGCACTCGTTCCCTTCGAGGTGACGATCGCGCTTGACGTCGAGGGATTGGCAGCGGGCACCTACACGGTAGACGTGAATGGCGTGACCGCGCGCTTCGAACTGCCGCAAGACGCCCCCAGCAATCAACCGCGGTAAGAGATGCCGTCCAGTCCCGAAAGCAGCTGAAACAAGAAGGGTGTCTGAAAGGAGATGAGGATGGACCCGTTGGGTGCATACCTGCAATCTGAAAGGGCATCCTCAGGGTTCGGTCAGGGCGTCAAGATCAGCGTAGATGGGAACGAGGGCCTGGTAGGCGGCGGTAAAGAGGGCCGTGAGCTCGGTGTAGCGGTCGCGCGTATGAGGGTCTGGGTCGATGGTCTCGGCGATCGGGTTCATAGCGCCGGCGACGGAGAAGTCGGGATAGAGGCCGAGGGCAACACCACCGGCAAGGGCGGCGCCCATCGAGGTGGCCTCCTCGAGATTGGCGAGGCGGTGGACGGGCAGACCGTAGACGTCGGCCATAATCTGATTCCACAGGCGACCGCGGGCGCCGCCGCCGATCAAGCGGATGGCGTCGGGTTGGGCGCCCTGGGCCTGGAAGGCCTGCAGGATCAGGCGCAGATTGAGGGCGACGCCCTCGAGCACGGCACGGATGAGGTCGGCACGCGTGTGACGGATGGTGAGGCCGATAAAGGCGCCGCGCGCAAGCGGGTTCCAGTGGGGGCTGCGCTCGCCCAGAAGGTAAGGCAGGAAAAGCAAGCCGTTGGCGCCCGGAGGTGACTGGGCAGCCTGGGCGTTGAGAAGCTCGTAGGGGTTAAGGTCAAGGCCGGCGGCGGCGCTGATGGCCTGTGGGCAGAGCTGGTCGCGGGCCCACTGGTAGGCAGCGCCGGCGGTCTGCATGGTGCCGGTCGGCATAAAGAGGTCAGGCACAATGTGGGCGAAGGTAAAGGTCGTGTAGTCCGGGTCGAGGATGGGCGCGGGGGTGGCAAGCGCGATCCAGGAAGAGGCGCCGATATAGTTGTAGGCCGATCCGGGCGCCACGACGCCTGCGCCGGCGGCAGCGCAGCTACCATCGCCCCCACCGATGACAACGGGCGTGCCGGCGGGCACGCCGACTTCGCCGGCGACGGCGGACATAACAGTGCCGACGACGGAGGCAGAGGGGTGGATGTCGGGCAGTTGCCCAGGGTCGAGGTCGGCGGCGTTGAGGATGTCCGCCGACCAGGCACCTGTAGAGAGGTCGTAGAGGTTCATGCCGGAGGCGTCGGACGGGTCGGTCACAAAAGCGCCGGTGAGGCGCGCGACGATGGCATCTTTCGCGTGGCTAAACTTATACGCCTGTCGGAAGAGATCGGGTTGGTGGTCGCGGACCCAGAGTATCTTTTCGAGTGAGTAGGCAGGGCTCAGGCGGTGACCGGTGATGCGGTAGATGTCGGCGAAGGAGAGGCGCGCGCCGAGGACTTCAGCCTGTGCGGTCGCGCGCTGGTCCGCCCAGATAATGGCGGGGCGCAGCGGGCGGGCGTGGCGGTCGAGGGGGACACAGCCCATCATCTGACCCGAAAAAGAGATACCGGCGATGTCGGACGGTGGCGTCCGGGTCTGGGTGAGAAGCTGGCGGGTCGAGACGCAGACGGCGGTCCACCAGTCGTGCGCATCCTGTTCAGCGTGACGGGGATGCGGGTAGGCGGTGGGGTAAGGGTGGAAGGCGCTGCCGAGGAGGCGACCTTCAGGATCGTACAGGGTGGCTTTGTTACCGGTGGTGCCAAGGTCATGAGCTAAGATCAGATGGGGCATCGAAGGCTCCTGATTGTGAAGTCGCAGGTACTCATTCTACGAGAGTCGACTATCATAGAGCACTATTATGCGATAGCCGGCGGCCCGTGTCAATCGACCGCATTCACATGACCCAATTTGGTAGTTGACGGTTCTGCAACTCCGCACTATAATGGAGTATAGAACAAATGTTCTATACTCTAACCAAGGAGGCGGAGTGTGTCCAAGCAGATTCGTCCTTATCTGGAATACCAAGCCGACCGGGTAGAAGCGGTGTTAGCCGCACACCGCGCTCCGGGACGCATCACCGGCGGCACTGTCGGGCCCCGCCTCGTGCGCTTCTTTCTCGACCCCGCCCCCAGAACCCGCTTCACCGCCATCAAGCGCCTCGCCGACGATCTCGCGCTGGCTATGCGCGTCTCCAATCTCGCCATCGACCGCAACGAACAGGGCGTCGTCCTCTCCTTCGCCAATCCCCACCCCAAACCCGTCGACCTCCTCCCCCTCCTCGACGACCTGCTGCCCATTCCGCCCGCCACCGCCGTCCTCGGTCTCACCGACGCCGGTCTCCCCCTCCTCGCCCGCCTCGCCGCCCCCGAGGTCGCGCACGTGCTCGTCGCCGGCACCACCGGCTCCGGCAAGTCCGTGCTGCTGCGCACTATGGCCACCTCGCTGTTGGTGGCCAACCCGCCGCGGGCCCTACGCCTGCTCTGCATCGATCCCAAGGGCCGTACCTTTGGACCGCTCGCCGGCGCCGCGCACCTCGCCCGTCCCGTTATCTCCACCCCCGCCGAGGCCCACGAGGCCCTCCGCTCGCTCCTGCGCACTATGGAGAGCCGCGACCGCCGCCACGAGCTCCCCGGCACCCCCACCACCCCGCGCATCATCGTCTTCGTCGACGAGCTGGCCGACCTCTTGATGGAGGGCGGTGACCCGCTTACCACCACTCTCACCCGGCTGGTGCAACGCGGGCGCGAGGCCGGCATTCACCTGGTCGCCGCCACCCAGCACCCGGCTGCCGCACTTCTGGGCAGCGTGATGCGCGCTAACTTCCCGCTGCGCCTCATCGGTCGCGTCGCCGCGGCTCAGGACGCTCTGGTCGCCTCCGGGCGCGGCGGCACCGATGCCCACCTGCTCCACGGACGCGGCGACTTCATCGCCGTCAGCGGCGGCGACCAGCCTATCCGCTTCCAGGTCGCCAACATCACGGACAAGGATATCACCGCAGAAATGACCCACAGACGCC
>SLDA01000513.1 GCA_007125545.1 Thermoflexales bacterium
AGCCCACGTGCACGCACTTGCGCGGAGAACGCCGAGTTGGGCTCTCCTCGAGCTGTGCTACACTGGCGGGCGACGGCGGTGGCAGACGCCGATCAAACCCTCGCGAGGGTCACAGGAGGCGTACTATGTGGCAGAAGAGATCCATGGTTGTCCTACTGATGGGGATGATGCTGCTGCCTGTGGGGATCGCAGCGCCGGCGCACGCAGCGTCTGCACTACAAGCACCGGCGCTGCATCTGGGTTATGGCTTTATGCTCGCACACACGGCGCACCTGGATCGCGTCACCAACGCCGGCTTTGACTGGTTCAAGTACTACGCGAACTGGGAAGTCGTCTCTCCCAACCGCGACCGGGTTTACAACTGGGAGACCGTCGATTGGCTTCTCGATGACGCCTGCCGGCACGGTCTGCATCTCCTCTTGCGCGTCGGACGGAGTCCCAGCGACTGGACACCCATTCGCGACTCGGAGATGGAGGGATGGGAGCACTTCTTCCGCGACCTCGCCGCCCACATCGTGCAGCGGCGGGCTGCCTGCAGCCAACCCTATGCCGTCGCGATGGAGATCTGGAATGAGCCCAATCTCGACTTCCAGTGGGGCCACCAGCCCGTGGATCCCGCGCGCTATACCGAGATGGTCCGGCGGGCCTATCGTGGTGTCAAGGCGGTTGCCCCGGACATCGCCATCGCGGCCGGATCGCTGGCGCCCACAGGCGGTCTGCCCGACGGTCGCGCGATGGACGACCTCGAGTTCCTGCGCCGTATGTATGCCGCCGGGCTGAAAGGCCACTTCGATGCCATTAGCATCCACAACTACGGCTACGGCAGACCGCCCGACGACAACAGCGGCGATGGCATGAACTTCCGCCGGGCTGAAGAGATCTATGCCGTTATGGTCGACCACGGCGACGGCGACAAGACCGTCTGGGGGACCGAGTTCGGCTGGCTGCTGGAATCGCAAGAGTGCAACGACTATTGGCAGAGCATCGGCTTCGGATGGCATCAGGTGTCGGCGAGCCGGCAGGCGGACTACCTGGTTCGCGCCTTCCAATATGCCGAAGCCAACTGGCCCTGGATGGAGCTGTTGATCGTCTCCAACCTGGAGTTTTCTGTTATGCACGGTTGGTACCAACCGTGCGACCCGCTGCGGGGATTTTCGGTACTGAACGGGGACCAGACCCCGCGTCCCGCGTATACCGCGCTGGCGGCGATGGAAAAGCGCCCGCTGGGGGGCAGTTCCCTGGGTATGAACGTAACGCCCACCAGCCTGAGCTGGATGATGCCACAGATAGGCGCCCTGAGTGTCTCGCGCACTGTGACGGTGCAGAACACCGGGCGCCAGGCGTTCCGGTGGACGGCGACCGTCGACGCCGGCGGGCTCCCCATCACCGTCTCGCCTGACCAGGGCGATGGTGGCGACACGTTCACCGTCACCGTCCACCCGACCGGCCTCTCGCTGGGACTACACACCGCCGAGATCCGGGTCACGGCCGATCACGCGGCCATGCCGGGCAATCCGCACATCATCCCGGTACAGGTCCGGATCGTGGAGCACGTCCACCCGGTCTATGCCCCGGTCTTGATGCGGGCGAAGTGAGAGGGCGCTGCGGTATGGCGTAGCCCATTGTCGATCCGGCGACGGTATGATCTCCACAGCTTCCGCTATCCGCGGGCGCTGTGGAGATCATCAGCCAACGCACCGGACGACGAAGTCCGGCCTGCGACACCGGGGACGTTGCCGGTGCCGCTTATGGCTATGGCGCGTTGTTGAGGACGAGCGGCAGATAGAGGGTGAGCCCCTGATCCACCCACTCGCCGTCCCGGAATACCTCCAGCCATGCCCACTGCGGAATCACGTCCCCCTGGGTGTCGAACCCGCGATAGGTGCCCACCACCCCGGGGTAGTCGGTCGTCGCGGCGATGGCGGCAGGATCGACGGCACCGGCGCGGTCGATGGCAGCGATGATGATGCCGGCCGCATCGTAGGCGAAGGCCCCCGCCGTCCCCGCCTCATCCCCGAAATCACGGAAGCCGGCGGCTTGATACGCCGCATTGAAAGCGTCGTAGCCGGGCATTCGGTCGGGCGTGCGGCCCAGCAGGCCGATGTAGCTGTCCGCAGCATCCGCCCCGGCTGCCGCGGCGAAGTCGTCCAGATCCGCCACGTCACCGCCCAACCAGCCCACGACCCCGAGCCCCAGGTTGCCGGCGACGTGACTCACGTGACCCGCGTCGGCAGCAAGGGAGTCCACGTATAAGACGGCATCGGGCGTCTCGGGAACAGGATAGGTGATGACGTCCGTAATGTGGTGGATCGCTTCGAGCGTCTGCCGGCTCGTGATCGTCCCGCCCTGTTCCGTAAAGACCTGCACGAAGGCCGTGATGATATAGGGGGGTATGATCGAGTCTGCCGGTTCGACGATCCCCACCGTTCGAATCCCCAGATCCTGGCGGAAGTGGGTTGCCAGCCGGGCCGAGGCAGCGTCCTCTCGGGGATAAACGCGGAAGGTCGTGGTGTAGCCCGCTTCGGTCAACTGGACGGCGCTTGACGAAGGTGAGACCATCGGCACGCCGGCTGCGTTGTAAAGGCGCTGTGCCGTGAGGCTTGCGCTACTGCAGGTGTGTCCGACAACAGCCACAGCCCCCGCCCCCAAGAGCTGATTGGCCGCGATGACCGCCTGCGTCGCATCACACACGCTGTCCGCCTCAACCAGCACCAGCGTGTGGCTGACTCCATCGATCACCACACCCCCGGCGGCATTGGTCTGGCTGATCACCAACCGGACAGCATTGACCTGCCGCCGGCCCACCGCATCAAAGGGAGGCGTCAACGCCGCGGCCACACCCAGGGTGATGACTGGGGTTTGGCGAAGACCTGAGGGATCGTGAGGCGGCGACGCCGCTATCGCGGGTGCACGGTCCTGAGTCAATGTGAAAAACAGTACTACCGCCAACAGCCCCACACCTATAGCGATGCTGAGCTGCCAAACTTGTGTCGTGCGGCCCGATCCCGCCCGTCTTGTGCTTCTCATCGTTCGCTCCTTTCCGATCTGCGTGTCCCTGATGTCGCCGGCACTCGGAGATCGACGACGTCATCGAAGAAGGCCAACGTCAGCAGAGCAAGAACATATCCGTATAGTAGCGGGAACGGGGCTTGGGGCAATAGTAAGATGGTCATCTTCCAAATAATCGGACGCCCGTGCCACGATACCGGATGGAGGTGGGGCCGGGCGCCGCCGCGACGTCCACCCGACGCGACTTGCTCCTTTTCCTGACGTGTGGTAAGACGGTAGATAGAATGGCTGTATCCAAGCTGAACGTTCTGCCTGTCGTGCACAGCACCGGGCGACATCGAAGCGCTCCAGTCTGGAGGATAAACCTATGACCAAAATCACGGCTGTAAAAACGATCCGCACCCGCGCCGCGGGAATGTGGGCGATCGTCAAAGTTCTGACAGACCAGCCGGGCCTCTATGGCATCGGCTCGGCTAGCGACGTCCGCCACCCGGAGACCGTCATCAAGGCGGTCGAGACCATCGCACCGATGCTGATCGGTCGCGACGCGGGCCGCATCGAGGACATCTGGCAGGTTCTCTACACCAGCGGCTACTGGCGCAACGGTCCCGTGCTCAACACGGCCCTGGGTGGCATCGATATGGCGCTCTGGGACATCAAGGGCAAGGAGGCGGGCATGCCGGTCTACGCCTTGCTCGGGGGCCCGTGTCGCGCGGCGGTGCCGGCCTATGCCCACGCCGGCGGGCGCGATCTCGACGAGCTGGAGGACTCCGTGCGCGGCTATATGGAAGAGGGCTACGAGGTGATCCGCTGCCAGCTGGGCGCCTACGGCGGAGGCGGATTCCGCGACCCGGTCTCCGTAAGCCGGCCCGTTAACGCCTGGCCCCAGCTCCGCGTCTTTGACGACGAGGCCTACCTGGAAGCGATTCCCGCAATGTTCGCGCGCCTGCGCGAGCGGTTGGGCTTCGGCGTCAAGTTCACGCACGACGTCCACGAGCACCTGCGGCCCCAGGTGGCGGTCCAGCTCGCAAAGCGGCTCGAGCCCTACCGGCTCTTCTTTGTGGAGGACATCCTGCCGCCCGAGCAGGTGGGCTGGTTCCGCGTGATCCGCGAACAGTGTACGACCCCCCAGGCCATCGGCGAGTTGTTCGTCCACCCGCTGGAATATGTGCCGCTGATCACCGAGCGGCTGATCGATTTCCTGCGCCTGCGGGTAAGCAAGGCGGGGGGAATCACGCCGGCACGCAAGGCGGCCGTGCTGGCGGAGTGGTTTGGGGTCAACACCGCCTGGCAGGAGGGCGCGGACAACGACCCGGTGAACCAGATGGCGGCGGTCCACCTGGACATGGCAAGCACCTCCTTCGGTATCCAGGAGGAGAACGACTTCCGCGAAGAGGAGCGAGCCGCCTTCCCCGGGCACGCTGTGCTGAAGGGGGGCTACCTCTATCCGAACGAGAAACCGGGCCTGGGCATCGACATCGACGAGAACGCCGCTGCAGCCCTGCTCGACCCGGAGAAGGTGAAGCGCAGCTACCTCCGCGGGGAGCCGGACCGGCGGGCGGACGGGTCGCCGGTGAGGCCTTAGGAGAGCGGCAAAGAGAGATTGGAGGAGCGGGAAGGAGCGGCGACAAGACGATACTGCCCCATGCCTTCGCCTCCAGGAGGCCGATCCTCACCACGGTGGGCTTGCTCCAGGCTGTGGGGCGGTCGGCCTGAGTCCGGACACGGATACGCGCCTACACCCCTATGACTCAAACTACGTCATCGACAAACGTGACCTCGGTCCAACGCTCGGGAATATGCATATTAATGTAGCCGTGGCGGTTCCACGACCAGTCGACGGAGACGTTATTGCCCTCCGCATCATGGAAATGCTGGCAGCGTGAGGCGCCAATGCGCCAGATGTCGCCGCTCCTGGGCGGCGTATGCGGGTTGCCCAGCGCCTTGAGCCCCTCCCACGGTAGGGCGAACTCGACCGTCCAGGCATTGTCGACGATCTCGGGACAATTCAGGCTGCCATCCACCTGCACGGCGTGCTTCAGTCCCGGCAGCTCCCAGTCCTTCTCGCCGATGCGTCCCAGTCGCTCGCCTATGCGCGGCAGGAAATGGAAAAAGTCCTCGAGTGAGAAGAAGTGGTTCAGGCGTTGGATATCGCGGCCTTCCACCACCGGCTCCAGCCAGGTCCAGAAGACCTCGTAAATCGTGTTGATGGGATTGACGCCCAACTCATAATAGACACCGTCCCCGCCGACAAAGATCTCCGCGTCGCTGTCGTTGTGGTAGACGTGGTCGTGGTGCTCGACGTGTGTCCCCCAGATCTCGTGATCCTCATACCGGTACGCAGCGTACAAGTAGGTGTCGTCCCATACGAGTGCAATGCGGCTGTCCAGCGACACCGGCGCGCCGGTGTCCATCTTCACGAAGGGTCCGGACCAGGTCGCCCGCTGCCAGACGGGCTCGTCCAACCGGCCATCGACTACGATAGGCTCGGCGGTTCGCATACAGCGGTAGGTTTCCACAGGGGGGAGCCCGTCCAGCGGACCCTGGGGCAGGTTGAGCGTTCGGCTCATCTTGATCATATGGCATCTCCTTCCAATGCTCGAATAGGTATCGAATGTGCGGTAAAGACTGTGCGTGCAGAGCGTGCCGAACGCCGGATCGGCGTCGGCGTGGGTCTGCCGCGCTTCGAGTATAGGCATCCTGCTGCGAGCGTCAAAAAGGTGGATCGAGTCGGGTCCAGGTGCGGCCTGGACGCGTGCCCGGTGGCACCGGAGCATTATGCGAGACAGAACGGAGTGCGGGCGCTATCTGTAACGACCCGAGTTCGCCGGAAAATCGAGGCCGGCGAGGAACATCCGGACGGGCTGCACGATCTGCATGCCGTTGGCGTAGGTCGTGCCCGGGTCGTAGCGCAGCGAGCATGCTGCACCGCTCGCGTAGACGACGCGGTAGCTCTCTGTTTCTCCGCCATCCAGCGGATCATCGGGCTCCAGGCGCGTGATGGTTGTGCAGTCCACTGCAGCGAGGTGCTCGAAGAGTGCAGACACCGCCGCGGGATCGACCGTTAGCTGCCAGCTACCCGTGTTGATCTCGGTCTCGGCGACTCGCCCGCTGCGCGTCAGCAACACGGCGTCCGGCGTGATCGTGATCTCCTCGTACCACTGGAGCTCGGGTAAGATCGGCCCGGCGTTCGAGCTGTAGCTCACCTGTACGATAGTGTCCAAGGGTTGGTGCCTCCTGCAGCCCGCCAGTAGGCAGCACAGCAGCGCGGTCAAGATGACAATGCCTTTGCCTCTCACCCCACCTCCTGATCGGCGCTCGCGCTCGGCCATGGTAGTTGGATGTTCAGTATTATACGCGAGCCGAGCTCGCCCGCGAACGCCGATGGAAGCGCAGCTTTGCCTTTACTTTCGGCTCTGGCTCCGCCTCGTGGGGGTCTGCGGCTACCTCTGCCTCCTCCCCATCGGGGGAGGCCGGGTGGGGGTCTGCGGCGGCGTGGCTCTGCACCGGACGCCCGCCTCCCACTCCTCCCGACGCGCGACTACCACGTGCTGGGCAGCTGAGTCGCCGCGGACCAGGCGATCCGACGGTGCGACGAGGGGGGAGAGCCGAATGCCGGCGCCGAGTCGTGGATCTCATCTGACCAGCCGGACGGTCTCTTCATTTTGACTATTTTCTAACTCTGTAGTATATTAGAGTAAGAAGTTAAGCCGAGATGCATCTACATAGGGTTGGAGGGTAACCACATATGAAACGCTCTCTCTGGCTGGCGCTGATTGTAGTCCTTGTGGCAGGAAATCTGTTCATCGCACCGACCGGTCCTGATCCTGTAGGGGCAGCGGACGCCGCTTCCGCGACCGGTGACGCCGCACTTCTCCAGATACCGGGGCTGAAGGCGGTCCTGATCGTGGGACCCATCGACGGCGGATCCGGCGCCTGGACGCAGCAAGAGATGGCGAATATGGAGCTGGCGGCGAGCTTTCTTGAAGCGCAGGGCGTCACGGTGCACCGCTTTTATGCGCCCCAAGACGATTGGCAAGCCATTGTCGCGGCGGCACGGGATGCACAGTTCCTGCTCTATCGTGGGCACGGCGCGGCATGGAACTCGCTCCCAGATGTGGGCGGCTTTAAACTCACGTCGGGAATGGTAGCGCCTGATCAGATCGTTCGCGACCTCGCGCTGGCGCCCGACGCCATCGTGATGATGTACGCCTGCTACTCCGCCGGCAGCAGCGGTGCCGAGACAGCCGACATCGGGTTGGCCGAGGCGCGACGCCGTGTGGGCCAATACTCAGCCCCCTTCCTCGACCTGGGAATTGCCGGTTACTATGCCAACTGGCACGGAGACGCCTTCGAGCAATTCCTGCGTCTTCTGTTTACGGGCCAGTCGTTGGGCGATGCCTACAAGTCCTACTTCGACTTCAATCCGGAGACGGCCCAGCCGTTCACCCACCCCGACGAGCCCAACGTCACGGGCTGGCTGGATAAAAACAACTGGCGCGGCTACTGGCAATATAGCAATACCTTCGTCGGCGCTTCAGACGCCACACTGCTCGATCTCTTTGGCACCGCCGAGTTGGGCGGTATGCCTGAGCGCCTGCGCTTTGTCTACAGCACATCCGAGGGACGCTACTTGACGGACACTTACACCGTCGTCCCGCGGAACGTCGCCTCAAGCCTGTCAATCGCGTGGTCGCTGGACGTAGCCGCCGACTGGATCAGCGTGACCCGCACATCCGGAACGACGTCCGACCACACCTTTACCGTCACGCCCAACCTCACCTCACCCAGCCGGACGCGGACCTATGCGGGCACCCTCACCGTATCCAGCGCAACCACCGGAGAGAGCCAACAGATCGCCCTCGAGCTTAGCGTCACTGACGGTGCCTTTGCCCGCACCTATCTGCCCCTCACCACCGCCCTCCGAGACCGCTAACGTCTCACCCCTGTAACTAAAAGTAGTTATCGGCCCCGGCGAACTGCATTCGCGCCGGGGCCTTTTGCCGTGTATCCAAACCGAGATCAGCGGCCGGACATACTAGCCAAAAGTACTATTGCGGTCTGCGGTGAATGGCACTATACTGTTTCTAACCATAGTGTCATGATACAAGCACACCAATCTCTAACCTTTAACTTGTGCCCCTGACACGTTTGGTTGTTCCCATCGTCTCATTCGGTTGAGAGACCCTATCTTAGTACTGGACCGTGCCCATGCTCTGAGAGTCTTGGGCTCAGTCAGATCCCAGAAAGGCACCTATATGTCAAAGCAAATTCTCAAATCCTCTTTGTACGGGTTCGGATTTATCTCGCTCACGATGAGCTTACTTATGTCCTTGCTTCTGCCCAGTCAGGCTCTTACGCAGGCGACCCTAACTTCTGCGTCTCCACGCCTGAACATCTCCCATGTCTCCTGCGTGGGCTGTGTTGGCGACGAAGGCCTTAACGTCGAGGTCCATTTCGTCCTCGTCAACGGACCGGCTAGCGCGACGAACTATGGATCGGTCAGTTACTCGATCCGGTTGCCCGACGGCTCGGTGGCGCTCCGCTCCGCGCCCTTCGATAAGCACACCGGCGGAGCCATCCACTATACAGACCACTTGTCAGGCGACAACGGTCCGTACACACTCCTGTCGGCAAGCGTGACCCTTGACGGGAACACCTACAACTTGGCTAACCCAGGCGAGTCGTACATGATCGACTGCGAGCCCTGCGCGTACTTCACGCCAACACCCCCAGGCCGCCTGAATATCTCGCATGTGAGCTGTGTAGACTGCATCGGCGAGGGGAGGGAGAACATCGAGGTGCACTTCGTCATCGTCGGCGGGCCCACGAGCGCCGCCGACTACGGGAGCGTCGCCTACACAATCCAATTGCCCGACGGCACGACCGTCGATCGCGTCGCACCCTTCGACAAGCACGTCGGCAACGCCATCCACTACACCGACCGTTTCGGCGGCGAGAACGGGACCTATACACTTGTTTCCGCAACGGCGACCATCGACGGCGCCGTCTATCACCTGGCAAACCCAGGTGAGTCCTACAACGTCTACTGCGACCCCTGCGAACTCCCCACGGCCACACCGACCGTCAAACCGACCAAGACAGCCACGCCTACTACCACGCCGACCAAGACGCCCACGGCCACCAGCACGCCAACGGCCACGCCTACCAGCACGCCGACCAAGACGCCCACGGCCACCAGCACGCCGACCAAGACACCCACAGCCACCACCACCCCAACGGCCACGCCTACCAGCACGCCGACCAAGACACCCACGGCCACCACCACCCCAACGGCCACGCCCACCAGTACACCGACCAAGACGCCAACAGTTACGCCCACCAGCACGCCACCCGACGCACCCGGCTCGACGCCCACGCCCGACCTCACGGCAACGCCTACCAACACACCGACCGTCACACCCACCAGCACCCTGCCCAGCACGCCTGAATCGACGCCGACCTCTGCCCTCACACCGACACCCACGGCCACGCCCACCGACACACCCGGCTCGACGCCCACACCTGACCCCACCCCCACTCACACCCCCACCAACACCCCG
>SLDA01000585.1 GCA_007125545.1 Thermoflexales bacterium
AACGATCACAGAACACGGCAATCGCAAAAAGCACAAGCGTCCGGGTCCAAATCGTCCCATCCAATCGACGTCGGATACTATCAATCAACCTGGCCTCCTCAAACACGGTAAAGTGTCCCTCAGTTTAAACGTATTTAGCAACTCGGCAACTAGCATGCATCTGCGGCTCAAAGATACAAGACCGTAGAATTTGCTAGAGTGTGCCTTGATATCTCTACCGAGTCTGCTATACTTGTGTGTGGGGATGATCGGTTTCGACGGGGGAGGCTGGCTGTGAGCTGCGAGCCGGGGAGGCTTCGTCTCCGTAAACCCAGAAGCAAAACAAACAAATGCCAACACTATGGCGAACACTTGGGCCCCTGTCGCCGTCGCTGCGTAAGCAGTAGGCGATAAGACTCAAAACCTGATCGGGTATCCGGTCACGCCCCTTCATCACCTCGCATGCGTGGTGGAGTCGGGTGACATATAGTATGCGTGCAGATGGGCAGACGCCGATGTGCCCGTTCAAGACTTTTCGGCTGACCTGGAAGTGGCGTGGTCGGCAACGACCCTCTAGGTGACAACGAAATCGCCGACTATGTTCGTAGATGCTCATTGTCGAATTCTTCGGACGCGGGTTCGATTCCCGCCATCTCCACTAAAGACCGGGTGGCCATCGCCATCCGGTCTTTTCTTGCACTCCACGGATCAAGATGGTACACTGAGCGCCTGGCGGGCTGTAGGGTGTGAGAGATTTCTGGGAGGAGCAGGGGTGGTGCATATAGTGGGTGTACCAGATTGCAGGATCGTTCTAATCACCGGGGAGCGCCAAGTCGGAAAGAGCACGGCGCTACAGGATACCGTGAAGGGCCTCCGTAGTGCTGGACTCCACGTTTCGGGGCTACTGACGCGTCGCACCGGACCCCACGATCTTGAGGTTCTCGAGCTACACACCGAAACTAGCTATTTACTCACAGATCCCTTCACGAGCGCACACACATCGGTGACACGGAACTTCGCTATGAATGCCGACGCCTTGCTGCGGAGCAGCAAGGCACTAGAAACCTCTTTCCCCACGGACGTCTTCGTTCTCGACGAGATAGGCCCACTCGAACTCGTCCACCGTCAGGGTTGGGTGGGCGCCTTTGAGCTCCTACGACAGGAAGTCTACAAGCTAGCCTACCTCATCGTCAGACCCGAGCTGTTGGGAGCCGCCGTTATGGAGTTGCCGGGAAGTGGATTCGGCGTGATCCGTGTTACTCTCGCTAATCGAAACATCGTCGCGGATCGACTGCTACACGTGGCGCTCTCCGGGAAAGCACGCGCTCCGGGTAGTATGGGCTCGGCGAAGTCGTCGCTCGCAGGCTCGGCGAAGTCGTCGCTCGCAGGCTCGGCGAAGTCGTCGCTCGCAGACTCGGCGAAGTCGTCGCTCGCAGACTCGGCGAAGTCGTCGCTCGCAGACTCGGCGAAGTCGCACGAAGAGGGGGTGGTTTGATGCCCGAATGGCCCATTGTAGGACACGCGTGGGCAGTACGCCAACTTCAATATGCGGTAGAGCATGCAGAGGTGCCCCACGCCCTCTTGTTCACCGGTCCGGAGAGCATCGGCAAGAACACGCTCGCTGAACTGCTGGTGGCGGCGATGCTCTGTCGAGACGCGAATGAGGTGCCGTGCGGATCATGTCTCTCCTGCCGCAAGCTCCGCTCCGGCAACCACCCCGACTTCGTTCTGGTCGAGCCGGAAGATCGAACGGCGCACATCAAGATCGATCAGATTCGTGATGTTGAGCGGTTCTTGGCGCTCACGCCAGTTGAAAGTGCCCATAAGGTAGTCTTGATTCGGGGATTTGAAAGTGCCACAGCAGGCGCCGCGAACGCACTGCTAAAAACTCTGGAGGAGCCTCCATCGTACGCACACCTGCTGCTACTAGCTGCGGATGCCGACCTACTGCTGGCGACCATAGTGTCACGAGCACAACACATCGCGTTACGCCCTCTGCCGGTCGCAGAGATTGCGGACGCTCTGGTTAGCCGCTGGTCGATTGACGCAGGACAAGCTGAGCGTTTGGCATCTCTATCGGGCGGAAGAATTGGCTGGGCGGTGACAGCCGCGCTAAATCCTGAAGGATACGAACGAACTCAGAGCGCGCTCCAAGCGTTGCTTAGAGTGTTGCGTGAGGAACTTCCGGCGCGGTTCGAGTCAGCGACAGCACTTGCCCAAGATGGCGCGGTGCTAAACGAGACGCTGGAGTACTGGTCGATCTTCTGGCGTGATCTGCTGATGATCCAGACTGGACACGGAGATCTGCTCGTGTATCGCGAACAATATCCTGTATTTGATGTGCTCGCGAGGAGCGTTAGCCTAGCAGACTGTCTGCGTATTCTGAGGCATCTGGAACATATACAGGAAGCACTGCTCTCGAATGCCAACACACAACTAGCGGTCGAAAACCTCCTGCTTGACCTACCCGAGCTGGGGTTCGATCCCCAAACGCAGCTTGCTCCCTAAAAAGATCATGCCACCCCATGTGAAAAGTGCGCAACCTGGGGTGGCACGATCTGGCTAATCGATGAAACTTAGTAAATATCCTGAGATACCGTCTCCGGCACCACATCTGCGGGAGTCCGGAGTGAAAGGGCCGATTCCACCCCTAGCCGCATCGCAGTGCGCTCTTTCCCATCGATTAACACTTCCGAGAATGATGGAACACAGACAATATCAATACCGTCAAGGTCGAGGTAACCACGCGCAATCGCTATTGCCTTAATTGCCTGGTTAACTGCGCCTGCACCAATTGCCTGAACGTCCACCCTCCCCTTTTCCCGCACGATGCCAGCAATGGCCCCGGCCACTGATGTGGAGCGTGAATTCGCTGCTACCTTCACCAAGTCCATGAGAGCCTCCTATGTGGCTTCGAGCATCCAGTCTTCCACATTATACAAGCAATCTCGTGACAATGCAAGCAAAGCTGTGCGCCACCGGACAAAGCTCATTTGTCTTACCAAATAGATACATAGACCCGATTGTGAGTCTGTGAATTCTAACCTTAGCGGCGAGGCTTGCCAGTTAGGATTGCGCATGTATAATGCCCGCCTATGTATCGCTACGCATTGGCTTACAAGCCATATGGTACGCTTAGTGCGCACCGTGACTCCCGAGGTCGGGAGGCGCTGGGCGCAATGGGCATTCCCCGGGCCCTTCATCCTGCCGGCCGTCTGGATATGGACAGCGAGGGGCTCTTGATCCTGACCGATGACGGGCAGACACTACATCGATTGACACATCCGCACTTCAGCCACTCGAAAACGTACGTCGTGCTGGTATTGGGCCAGCCGGATGTCGAGGCACTGAACACTTTACGGCAAGGTGTAGAGATCAAGCTCGGTACCACCCGACCGGCTGACGTGGAACGCCTCGGAGGGCCTCCACCGCTCCCGGAATCACCGCAGCTCTTACCGCACCCATCCAAGACCACCTGGCTGCGCATGGTCCTATACGAGGGCATGAATCGGCAGATCAAGCGCATGACTGCAGCGGTAGGCCACCCGACTGTACGCTTGGTTCGCGTGGCAATTGGACGGTTGACGCTACCACCAGATCTGGCACCCGGAGAATGGCGCGACCTCAACGCCCTGGAACGCCAGGCATTGATGTCTGACGTGTGGCCTCACGGGCGTCCGCCTGAAGTAGCGGCACATTAGAGTATCCCATAGCACGGTCATAGTACGAGGAGAAGATTCGATGAAGCTGTCCGTCATCATTCCTGTCTACAATGAAATCGACACCATTGAGGAGATCGTGGAACAGGTGCAGGCAGTCAACCTCGATATCCCAGTCTGGACCGACCACGCCGATGAAACTACGGTTCATGTTCATCGCGAGATTGTGATCGTCGACGACGGATCGACCGACGGAACGCGCGCTTATCTAGACACCCTTAGCAGCCAGCCGAACGTCCTCGTGATCTTTCACGAACACAACCAGGGGAAAGGCGGCGCGGTGTGGACCGGACTTCAGGCAACAACCGGCGATGTCTGCATCATCCAGGATGCCGATTTGGAGTATGATCCACGGGACTACGCCAAGCTCTTGCAACCCATCCTCGAGCGGCGCAGCCAGGTGGTCTACGGCTCTCGATTCCGTGGAGGTCCGTCCAAGGCGATGTTCTTCTGGCATATGGTGGGCAACCGGTTTCTCACCTTCATTACTAACGTCTTCTACAATACTATCCTGACCGATATGGAAACATGCTACAAGGTCTTCACGCGTGAAGTCGCTGACAAGCTAAGTTTGACAGCATCAGGCTGGGGCTTCGATCCGGAGATAACGGCCCAGATTCTGCTGAGCGGTTACCGTATCTACGAGGTACCCATCTCCTACAGCGGTCGCGAATTCACTGAGGGGAAGAAGATATCTTGGCGTGACGGGTTCACCGTTCTTTGGACGTTGACGAGATACCGGCTCACCGGATATCCGTGAATCGACGCCTGTCCTCCAACTTACCCGATCCTCTCACTTGACGAAATGTCCGAAGGATGCCACAATGTTTGAGTAGTGGTATGGGTAATGGCGGGGCGCCCCGAAAGGGAGTGAATATGAAGGGGAGTTTGAAGGCACGGATGGCGGCTGATCTAATCCGGCACGAAGACCCAGAGACGGTAATGGCGCTCGTTGATGCTCTTCTACCCACCATCGTGGAGGTGCTCCCCAAAGCTGATCTCAACGCCTTCATTGAGCGGCTCTTTGTCAACCATCTGGAACTGCTACTCCGCGACTTCGATCGGGTAGAACGGGCCGAGCTCTTAGAGAAGGTGTTACCGGTGATCGCCCGGGAATTCCCCCTGGCTGATGTTGATCTGAGCGTTAAATGACCGGCATCAAGTTCCCCACGATTACGCGTCCGATTCGTCACCTTCAACGCTACCGTGAGATCCTGACCGTCTTCACACGCCATGGATTCGGTTTTGCCGTCTCTAGCCTTCCCACGGAACCCTTTTGGCTTCGCGAGCTGCATTCTTTTTCCAAGCTAGAACGCACCTCCCTGCCCTCTCACTTTCGTCAGGCTCTCGAGGAGTTAGGCCCCGCCTTTGTCAAGCTGGGGCAAGTATTGAGTACGCGTCCTGACTTGTTGCCCCCCGACTACATTCGTGAGCTGAGTCGCCTCCAGGACGAGGTGCAACCGGTTTCGTGGAGCGAGATCGAAGAAGTGATTCGTCGCGAACTCGGTCGGCCTCTCGAAGACGTCTTTGACGAGGTTAACACAGTGCCGCTGGCCTCTGCCTCACTAGCGCAGGTCCATCGCGCGAAACTTGGTACTCGTGAGCTTGTGGTTCTCAAAGTCCAGCGGCCGAACATCCTGAGAACACTCCGCACAGACCTGGAGATCATCCACGACATCGCCCGATATGTTCAGAACCACACGCCGTTAGGACAGGTCTATAATCTGGTCGAGATCGCCGAGGATTTCGCCGACACGCTCAATCGGGAGCTCGACTACCGGGCCGAGGGGCGCAATGCCGACCGCTTTCGCCATAGCTTCGCGGACGATGCCGGAGTCCACATCCCCTGGGTCTACTGGGAATATACAACGGAACGGCTCTTGGTACTGGAGTACCTGGAAGGGATCAAAATCGACCGCATCGAGGAGATTGACGCTGCAGGGTACGACCGGGACCAGATAGCCAGCCAATCTGCCCACATGATAATTCAAGAGGTACTGCAAGACGGCTTTTTCCATGCCGACCCCCATCCAGGCAACTTTATTGTGATGCAGGGCAACGTTATCGGGGCGATGGACTTCGGAATGGTGGGCTACTTAAGCCATACCGACCGCGTCAACCTGATTCAGCTATACAATGTCGCCGTGCAGATGAACGCGAGAGGTGCGGCCGAGGAGCTGATTCACATTGGCGCGGCACCCCCGGACGTGGACCGCAGGACACTGACACGAGACCTGGAACGATTGCTGCAGCGCTACTACGGCTTGGGCTTGAGAGATATCCGCCTCCAGGAAGTGATGGAGGATGTCATGCCCGTTGTCTTCGAACACCGGCTCAAACTCCCGAGTAACTTCTGGTTGTTGGCCAAGACCCTGGCGATGATGGAGGGTATCGGTCTCAAACTGGCGCCCGACTTCGACGTGTTTGCCTTTTCCCAGCCCTATGTGCAACGTTTGATCCTGAGCACACTGAAGCCGAACTCTCGCTGGATTTCGGACACGGTTCGGAGGGGCCTCAGCTGGGTCGACCTGGTGGACCGTTTGCCACATGCCGGCCAGCTTATCATCGATCGCCTGGAAAAACGCGAACCGATCACCCTATCCCTGGACATGCGGAGTCTCAACTATATCGATCGTCTCGTGACGCGCCTCGCCCTAAGCTTGATCATTGCCGGAATGATCGTGGGTATGGCGACACTGATCCCCACAGTTGCCGAGGCGGGTTGGGTCGTGCAGGCTGCAGTCATTATCAGCTTCATCGCCGCAGTCGTGATGGGCTTTGCGGTACTCTGGTCGATAGTTCGGAAGCGATAGCAGGCCGGAGCTATTTGCCCCCTGACCATCGCTATGTTACAATAGCGCCATGGCTAGTGAGACCCATCCCCTACTACGCATACTCAATGAGCAGCAACGAGCGGCTGTGACCATACCAACAGGTCCGGTGCTCGTATTGGCAGGACCTGGCTCCGGAAAAACCAGGGTTCTGACCCATCGGATTGCCTGGATGCTCTCGGAGATGCGGATTTCGCCCTGGCATGTTCTCGCGGTTACCTTCACCAACAAAGCCGCGCGGGAAATGAATCACCGGCTGAGTCGCATGCTCGGAGAAACCTCTTCGCGCGCGATGGCTCTGGGCACCTTTCACGCCATATGCGCACGTATCTTGCGCCGTGAAGCAGAGCATGTCGGACTCTCACCCAACTACGTAATCTTCGACAGTGACGATCAGATTACTGTGATGAAACAAGTAGTCGCCAATATGGGATTGGATGACAAACGTTACCGGCCCCGCTCACTGCTTAACGCGGTTTCGGCGGCGAAGAACGAACTACTTCTGCCCGCCGACTTTCCTGTGCGCACTTACTACGACGAAATCGTCGCACGGGCCTACACGCAGTACCAGGAGGCCCTGCGACAGAGTGATGGGGTCGACTTCGATGATCTCCTGATGGAAACCGCACGCTTGCTGCAGACCAACCCCCAGGTTCTCGCCACTTACCGAGACCGCTACGAGCACATCTTGGTCGACGAATTTCAAGACACGAACGTAGCACAATATGTGATCCTGAAGCAGTTGGCACTTGAGCATCGCAGCCTGTATGTTGTCGCGGACGAGGACCAGTCCATCTATTCGTGGCGCGGCGCCGACTATCGCAATATTGTGCGCCTGCGTGACGACTTCCCGGAATTGGAGCAGTTTCTGCTCGAGGAGAACTACCGCTCGACCCAGATTATCCTGGATGGGGCGCAGGCCATCATTGCGTCGAACCCCGACCGCACCCCTAAACATCTCTTTACTCTCAAGTCAGGGGGCCATCCGGTTCTCATCCACGAGGCTTACGACGAGCAAGAAGAGGCGGACTACGTCGCCCGGGAGACGAGCCGGCTGCTGCGCAGCGGTTACAAACACGGGGACGTGGCCGTTATGTACCGGACGAATGCGCAGTCCCGCGCCATTGAGGAAAGCTTTATCCGGGCCGGCATCCCCTATCGCCTGATCGGTGGGACTCGCTTCTACACGCGCAAGGAGGTCAAGGACATCCTGGCTTTCCTGCGCCTGACTCAAAATCCGGATGATGACGTCAATTTCAGCCGTGTGATCAACGTGCCTCCGCGCGGCATCGGGGCCACGACGATGAACAAGGTAGCAGCCGAAGCACAGCGACGGGGCACCAGCCTTTATCGCGGGCTGCTTGCGTTGGTGCAGTCCGACAAACTCCGTAGCCGTGCCGAGAGAGCGCTGTCGGCCTTTGCTACGATGCTCTATCAGTGGTCCGAAGTACGCGACGACCTCAGTGTTGCACGTCTAATCGATCGGGTGTTGGCGGATACCGACTACGAATCTTACATCCGGGATGGCAGTGATCAGGGGGAATCGCGCTGGGAAAACGTGATGGCGCTGCGAGCGGTTGTCGCCGAGGCGCCCACTATTTCACTCACCGATTTCCTTACGGACGTAGCGCTCGTCGCCGACGTTGACGAGCTCTCCGAAGAGGTAGAAGCTGTCACCCTGCTGACCTTACACAGCGCCAAAGGTCTGGAGTATCCGGTGGTCTTCCTGGTGGGATTGGAGGAGGGACTCCTTCCGCACAGCCGTTCAATGGACTCTCCCTCGGAGGTTGCCGAAGAGCGGAGGTTGCTCTATGTAGGCATGACACGTGCTGAGCAGCGACTCTATCTCACTTACGCCTTTCGGCGCAGTTGGCGCGGCTATGGCGGCAGCGAGCCCTCCGCGCCTTCACGCTTTTTGGACGATCTTCCGGACGAGGTCCGGAGAAAACCCGAGGACCGGCAGCGCAAGAGTGGACGCCCCAGTTGGGCAGTGAAGTCCTGGGGAGATGAATTGCAGCGCACCGAGCCGGCACCACCACGTCCTCGCCCCGAACCACAGTATCGCACCGGGCAGCGAGTCAGGCACACGCATTACGGCGAGGGCATGGTATTGGAGAGCGAGTTGGAGGGACGCAACGAGATGGTTACCGTTCTCTTCAGCAACGGCGTTGGCGTGAAAAAGCTGCTAAGCGGTATGGCTCCGATGGAGCCCTTTTCGGAGCATTGAGCCAAAGCCCAGATCCTGGGGATTTACGCACGGAGGAATGCACCATGAAGGGTCAGACCGGTTCAAGAGCTTCTCTAGCAATACTCGGCCTATTCGGCGGCTTCTGCATGGTGTTGGCTGTACTTGGGTTGATGGCTCTCACCCAGAACCAGTTGCCCATCTCGCTACGTATCGCTTCCCATCCATCCGGCACACAGAGCGAAGCGCACGGAATCACAGCTGCGCGCGCGGCTCTTGCCGCACCACCTTCGGAATCAGAGACTTGGGGGGCGCAGCCTCAGGTTGGTTTGTACGAGATAACGGCAGTAGATCAGATCGTCTGCACCCTCGAGATCACAACGACGGACAAGGCGCCCCTGAACAACCGAAGCTTCGGGACCGCGGCCACGATTGCTAACTATACCGATCAGGCACTGGTGGTTGGCGCTCTCGGCGAACAACGGGAGCCGTGGGAAGACTATTACCGGCTTGACAACGCATCTCTCAACTACCGGTACACCGTTCAAGCGAAGCCTGATTGGACCACGAACTACAATCTAGGTATGGTTGTCTATATCCAGTCCGAGCCTGGCGTATACACTCCTATTATCACGGATAGCAACACCATAGACTATAGCGCCAACGTAAGCTTCATTGCAAACACGCCCGGTCCTTATTTCGTCAAAGTCTTCCAGATTAGCGAGCAGTGCGCTGGGCATACGTACAGCCTCATCCTGAGCGCTACGCCGCCGCCTACACCCACGCCATCACCGACGCCAGGCCCACCGGAAGTGGTCACGCCCAGTCCACAGCCCACTTGGATGACCGGCTACGATCAGTACGAACCCAACTACAACTTCGAGTTAGCCACCACGATTGCACCCGGCATAGCCTATAGGATGAACTTTGTTCCCTGGGGTGGCGCCGAATATGACAACGACTACCTCAAAGTTCGCGTCAAGCCGGGACTTCAACTCACGTGTTATACGTCGAATCTCGACCCCGGTGTCGATCCTCACATGAAGTTCTTCACAGGTCCTGGCGATGAGTATTTCATTATGGCGAATGACGACATCGAGCCGGGAAACTTTAACAGCCGCCTCTCCTTCTATGCCACCTATGAGGGGTGGGTCTACATCCTCATAGGGCAGGGCGAGCGCATGGCAAAGCGTGATACCGTGAACAGTGCCTACACGATTCAATGTGACTTGACGGTCCCAGGTGCGCCAACCCCTATTCCCGGCCTGGTCACCCCGCCGAGCAAAGACCCGATACCTGCACCTGTTTCGCCACCGGTTGCCACGCCTACTCCGACTCCTCCGGTTTCGCCGATCGAAACCCCGACACCCCCGACGAGCGCATCTGGCGTGGAGATGACCTTCCGGCGCGTGACAATACCGGATCCTCTCACGCCAACACCCGAACCAAGTGGATTCCGGACATTCCGTGTGCTGGTCTATTTAGATGAGAACCTGGATGGTCAAATGGGGGCCGGCGAGGGCGTGACGGGGTTCTTCGTCTTGGTGCTTACACCGGACGGACAACGCCAACTGGCACAAGGATATACCGACGAGCAAGGACAGCTCTCCTTCACGGTGCCTACAGTTAGCACTGTACGCATAATTGTTCCTTTGCTTGGCTACGACCGGCTGATCGACGCTTCGCGTCCCGAGGTGCGCGTGCGCATCGTACCACCTGCACTTCCTGACGCGATTCCTTAAGCTATAACCAAGCGGAAAAGGCAGCCGTCTATGACGAAAAAGAGCGTAAAGGATTACTATGCCGTTCTCGGTATCCCCTCGACCGCATCCCTGGATGAGATACGGCTTGCCTATCGCCGACAGGCGCGCGCCTACCACCCGGATCTCAGCCTCGATCCCGATGCTGAGGAGCGCTTCAAGGAAATCAACGAAGCGTATGACGTCCTCGCGAACAGCGAGAAGCGCAAAGCGTACGATTACTTCACCGGAGGCGTATCACAGCAAGACCAGGCTGACGCCGCACCTCCATCAAAGGATCCGCCCTCTTATGTAGCACCGCCTTCCGAGTCCGTCGAGCCTTCGCCGAGCGCAGCCCCGCAACGGCAGGCGGCAGGCAAGCCGCAGGCTGGTACGCGGATTTATCCGCCGACTTGGGCCATCCTACTGATTGTAGCAGGAGGCTGCATCGTCGTCTCCGTCATTTTCGCCGCATTGCGCTCATTCCCATTCTTCACTTCCCAACCTATCGGTGGCGCTCAGACCGTCGACATCACCAAATTGGCTACATTCATCTCACCGCCGCCCATTCCTGCGGATTTGGTCGTTCTCCAGGAGGACGATACACCGCTCCAGACGGTGATGCCTACGAGCATCGACATCGGGGGGATGACATTCCCCGTGGCCCCGGTGTTGCCGGAACAGGGCCGGCTACCGTTACCCCTAGATAGGTACGATCTGGCCCTCTGGATGCACGGAACGTTGATCAACTATGTGGTTGGTGTGCCCTATACGGAGGCTAACGCGTCGCTTCTTTCCGGCCTTTCCGGCGAGGATCGCATCACACTGACGTTGGCTAACGGGTCCCGTTTGGCCTTCGGCTCGCCTCAGAGTAAACGGGTGGATGCCGCCGATACGTCGCCGATGGCTCAAGACAAGCCGGGGATCACACTGATCCTTGTCGGTGGTGATTCAGTCAGCCGGTTGGTCGTGAGTGCACGCTATCTGCCTGAGAGCCAGCTTCCCCTGAGCGAGCAGCGTTCGGGAGGCCTGGCGATCCAGGTGGAAAGCTCCGGTATCCTCCAAGAGCCGACATCCCTAGACAGCGACTCCCGGTACTTCGTGGTGGAGTTTCAGATCACCAATACGACACAGTCGGCGATTGAATCCACCTTTTTCGATATGGTGCTTGAAGATGATGCTAGGCAGCGCTACATCCTCAACGAGGAAGCGACCGAACGAGGTGAATATGGGAGGATCGGTTATGTGATTGAGGCCGGTGCCTCAGCTCGCGGCAGCGCCGGCTATCTGATTTCCACACGTACTCCACCGCCCCTACTCTGGATTTTCCGCGCCGATCCCACAACGGCAGAAGCAGCACGCTTTGCTCTCGACTACCGGCCCCCAGCCCCCGGACCACCACAGCCAGACGTTGAGTTGGTGGACGTCTTTATGGACACGAGGCGCAACGCAATTGTCGTTTCCGGAACCGTCTACAACGATGGAGAATCAGCGCTTCAGGTGACCGCCGAAGCAGTTCAGATGACCTCGGGTAGTGGGCGCGGTGAGATCGTAGCGGCTGCGCCGCAACTGCCTTGGACAGTGGCGGCCGATACCTACATCGACTTTGAGCTGCAATTCACCATACCAGCGAATGGCGATCGATTCTTGCTCAATATCCTGGGATTCACCTTTGAGCTTGAGGGGCCATAAGTATGGATAACCCCTAAGGTCCTTCTGTCGATAACAAAGACGGCTCCCAAGGGAGCCGTCCTGTGTTCACGGTCACGACAGATAGAACATAGCAGCACTACGCCAACATCGCAACGGCACCGAACCGACCTGTACCCCCCACCTCCGCCCGGTGTGAGAACCATTCATCCGTATGGCATGCCGTGCAGATGCCCGCCTGGTTCACGTCAGCGACCCCTATACCGACCAGTTGGGCCTCAACCGCCGCCGCGAGGTCGAGATAGTCTTTTCCCACGCGGTGGCTGGCCACCGGTACGGATGCTCCCTTCGGAAGAGCATCAACCACGGCTTGCAACACATCCTTGCCAACCGCATAGTGATCGGAGCCGATTGACGGGCCAACTCCAACCCACAGATCCTCTGGTCGGGAGCCAAAGCGCGAGACCAGGGTCTTGACGGTCGCAGGAACGATGCCGGCGACGATTCCTCGCCAACCGGCGTGGGCAACTGCCACCACCCGCTCCCGCGGATCGAAAAAGAGCACCGGCACACAATCCGCGAAGCGCAGGAGCAGTGCCACGCCAGGTTCATTGGTGACCAGGGCATCCGTAGCCGGGATGACCTGCCGCCTATCCGCTGCCCCGACCACGGCTACATGGCTGCCATGAACCTGGTGGGGACTTACCCAATCCCATCCAGGATAGCCCAGCGCGGCAAAAACGCGGCGGTGGTTCTCCTCAACCGCCGCCGCGTCATCTCCAACTGTGCTGCCCAGGTTCAACGATGCAAACGCGCCACAGCTTGCGCCACCCAAGCGGGTGAAGATCCCGTGCACAAAGCCTGCAGGACCACCTTCTGCAGCACTCCAGCGATACCAGACTGGAGTGAGGGTGGGGTGCACGACCCGTTCGAGCGGCACTAGTGGGCTACCGCCGCGGCGCGAAGATCGTCTTGAGAACGAGACCTACCCATCCCACGGCCCAAGCACCGAGCAGAATACCCGCCAGCGCCACCCGTTGCTCATTGATAATTGGCTGGATGTGTGTACCTTCCGGGCCAATCTCGATGTATGCGACCGGGCGCGCCCGCCCGCCAGCGCCACCACCGCCGCCCAAGGCGGTCTCGTCCATATCGTGATCGCATTCGCATTCAAGGTCACATTCGCATTCACAGTCGGGCTCGTGTTCGCCGCCCGGCTCGCACTCACATTCACAGCCCGGCTCGTGCTCGTGGCACCCGCATCCACAGGTACAGTAGTGCCCGGCCGGTCCAGCGCCGAATCCGAGGCCTACGCCAAAGGACACTTCCGCCACCGGAATCACCGTCCGGCCTTCGACCGTTCGTGGCTCGCCAAAAACGGCATTCACGTCAATCTGCTCCTGAACTTCAGCCAAGCGTTCAAACATGCTCTCTAGCTCTTCCATCATATCCCTGCCTTTCTGTGCTAAGTGTGCCTCACCCATCGAATCAGCGCCATCATCAAAATACTGACCACGGCAATACCCCCTGCAACCGCCATCATACGACTGATCTCATCGCTCGCCGTATTCGGGATTTCATGCCACCGGGCGCCATCCGGACTCTCGACGACAATCGAGACCGGACGAATACTAACCTTGTTGAACAGGCCCTGTTCCGACCAACGTTCTGATTTCGTGTCAACCAACACCGACGGCAACAGACGCAGATCACCTACCTGGATAGGATCCGCCGCCAGAATACGCGTGTGCTGCTCGGGCAAAATCATCGTTCCCTCCCATCTGATTACCAAACTCTCGGCTTACGTTAGGGCAGCGCGTCCTTATCGCAATAGCTGGGCCAGCCATGGGGCAGATCGATGTTACAGACATCCGTGTCTAGGGGGTAACGGGTTAGCTCCATCGCGAGCTCCAGGCCATCGGCAATGTCATCCAACGAATTGGCCAGCGCCGGTTCCTCTCCCCGAACCTCGGGAATTCTCCCGCGCAACCACTCCGAGACATCCAACCGCTCCTGCACCGGCACCTTGAGCAAAATCAACTCGCCACGGCCCACAGCCGCCAGAATAGCATCGAGGTTGTCGTAGCCCATCATCCTTCCGATCTCGCGCGCTCGATCGATCATTGTCCAACTCCTTGTCTTCATCCGGCTCAGCACCGAGCAATGGTCACGGTCTACCTAGTATACTTCAGCCTTACGCTTAATGGCAAGTTCAGATCGCCGTTCTCAGTCCTCCATGTCGACGTGGGTTATCAAGCTCGCATAGTCGCGGACGGATCCGTTGTCCAAGCAGCATTCGATAATCTTGCGGCCCAATGGCTCTAGATCATCAACCAAGAAGAGAGAAAGCTGCTCACGGAAGAAATTGTACAGGATGCGAGCACCCTCATCATACCCGCCGTTGCCAATCTCCGGCTGCGTATTAACCTGCAGGAACCAGCGCGAAACGAACCGGCCCTCGACTTGTAGCTGATGGAGAGTGTAACCCAGCAGCGGACTGCGGGCAGGTCGGACTTGATCTGACTTGAACTTTGCACTACCGCGGCGTGCCAGATACTCGCGCATAATCCACTCCGCCATGAAGCCCACGCGCCAAACCCCGATATATTGATTGGGACAGAGAACATACCGGGTCTCGGGATTGTCGCGGAATTGCGTCAATAGCAGATTGGCCTGATCCACACGCCGCCCCGTGGCAAAGGGCCAATAGGAACCCACCCCCTCACTGCTCATACCCTGCGTATCGATGATACTGGGGTTCGAGTGCCCGCGCGGCGCTGCCAGGCGCCAAAGCCAAGCCAGGGCGGGCGGCAAAATGTGAAAGAGGCCGATGATCCCATAAGTCGGATGGTCCTCACTACAAGGGGGCGTCCGCACGCCGTAGCTGCGGATATCCACCTGGACGGGTTCGTTGACGACATGCGGCACAACCTGCCGCGGGATCACCACACGCGGGTTCGGACAGGGCTTGCCTGGCGCATCTTCAATGTGCTCCCAGATCAGGGCCCGGCTTCCCGGCACCGCATAGATATTCAAGAACAACAGGGCTTCAGAGGGTTCTGCCGTCATCCGTTCCAGATGAACGTCGGTGCCGTAGTGATCGATGTGGTTAACACGCAGAAACCAGGCATTCTCCGCATCCATAACTGTCAACTTGCCAGAGTTTCCCTGAAGCGATGGGTGGCAGAGTGCCATGTCATCGGTTACCGGATGGAGCTCGCAGGAGCGTGGAATTTCGAGATGGCGGCGCTCGCCCGTGAGCATATTCTCACCTAAAAGCAGTCGGCCATCATCCTCGCGATGAGCATGCTCCAGCAATTCGCTCTTGCCTCCACCGCTGGCAGCCTCGTGCATAATAACCGTGGCATTATCGTACGGAGTAACCACGCGTACGGTCGCGCAGTGCGTCGTGACCCAGCCCTCGCGCTCACCCTGAGTCAGGAGCATACCATAGACACCCTTCTTCGCGCTCGGGCCCGGGTAAAGATTGTAGGAAAAAACCTCATGCAAATTCGGAAGCCGGTTGTGAACGACGACCTGCTTGCCATTGAAGTGCGTGTGTCTGAAGATCGGCGCCACATAGATGATCGAGGTGGGCTGGAAATCTGGAGGAATTTCCGCTTCAGGGATAATACCCTGGAGCAACGCCAGTCCAAGCGCAAAGAACCCGGCGTTGGCAGGCGCAATAACCACAGAATCCATCCCCATCCCCTCGCGCCCGGCGATATAGCCAAACATCGCCAGTGGTTGCTCAGATAGCCAATCAAAGGTAGCCTCTCTCACAGACTCGAATTCCTCTCCATACCGTTGGTGGAAAGTTGGTTGATCCGTCGGGCCATCATCGGCTACAACCATGCAATTCGGGTCGCGTCGCCGCATATAAGGTTCCGGATAGTTGGCGGAAACGCCGTTGCGCACCCGGGCCACGATGGCCTCGACCGTCTCCCCGCGTTCCGGTACATCGTAGGTTACCTCAAAATGATTGCTGCCCAATCCACCGCATGCCAGGTCAATCAGCTCATTGACAGTGCTGGCAATGATCACGTTGGGACTCGCAGCAACAACTCGAGCAGCATCCTCCGGTAAATTATACTTGTGCCAATTCATTGTCTTCTTCCTTCCCTTTTTATGCGAAAGGCGGCGCCTCGTTTTGCGCCGCCCTGGAGTCTCCACGATCTCCCTTAACTATACCACGTTTGGCGGCGCCGGGCGGTGCAAAGCCCTCCATAAGCGCTCAGGCGTCACCGGCGTTTGTGTCATCATCACGCCGGTGGCGTCGTAGATGGCATTAATGACTGCGGGGGCCACGCCATTGACCACGATTTCCGCCACCGATTTCACTCCCACCGGATGCGAAGGCTCAAACGTCTCGACGAAGAATGTCTGCATCGGGGGGGTTTCGTCAGCGCGGAAGATCCGATAGTCGTCCAGCCGCGGATTTACTGTGCGCCCCCGATCATCGTAGATCAATTCCTCCGTCAAAGCATATCCGAGCGCCTGGTGCATCCCGCCCTCGGCTTGAGCGGTGGCCGTCAGGGGGTTGATAATCTGTCCCGAATCCAAAGCGATCAGCAAGTTGTCAACATGGGTTTCCCCTGTCTCCATATCGACGGTCACCTCGGCGAACTGCGCCGCGAACGGTGGCGGGCTGACGGGACTGACGAAGGATGCGTGCCCCATAATCTGATGTTGATTCTGCGTGTGAAATGCGTAGGTAGCAATCTCGCGAAAACTGAGACTGACATCCCCATCACGCCACACATGCCCCTCCCTCAACGTGTAATCGGCAACGGCCCCCCCCATCATGTCCGCTGCCACCGCCTTGATCTCACGTGCCACCTCCGCCGCGGCCCGCGCCACCGCACCGCCGCTGATGTAGGTGGTACTTGAGGCATATGCGCCCTTATCAAAGGGCGTCACATCCGTATCCGAGGAACGGACGATAAACGCATCCAGCCCGCATCCGAGAACCTCCGCGGCGATCTGCGCCAACACAGTGTCCGACCCAGTGCCCAGATCGGTGGCACCCATCATCAGGTTGAAGGATCCGTCATCGTTCATCTTGATCTGAGCGGCAGCCATATCCAAATTGGGAATACCGGAGCCCTGCATCAGGAATGCAACGCCGATACCGCGTCGCCGGTGTACGCTGCCCGATACTTGCTGCCAGGCAGCATTGCCAAACTTCTGATACCAGCCCACGGCCGCGGCCCCTTGCACAGCTGCCTCGTGCAGCGCATTGGTCTCGATCATCTCACCGCGCGCCTCACGTCCCTCGCTCCAGGCCTTGCTCATAATGTTCTCGGTGTGAGGTGCGATGATGTTCTTGAGACGGAACTCCAATGGGTCCCAGCCCAACTCACAGGCGGCGCGCGTGATCAAAGTTTCGGTAGCGATCACACCCTGGGTGACGCCGTAGCCGCGATATGCGCCGGCGCGCGGCAATGTGGTGTAATAGGTCTCTCCCGCAAAGCGGATGTGAGCCGTGTTGTAGAGCGGTAGAGTCTTATGACCGGTGTTACCGAGGACAGTAAGCCCGTGCCCCCCATAGGCGCCCGTATCGCTCAATACCCGCATGTCTTGGGCTACCATCTGGGCGTCATCAGTCACGCCGATGCGATAGGCGACATGCATAGGGTGACGCGTAGTCGTATAGATGAACTGCTCCTCACGCGATAGCTCCAACAGCACCGGTCGGCCCGTGGCGATGGTGAGATGCGCGGGAATATCCTCGTAGATTTCCTGCTTGTTGCCAAAACCCGCACCGATGCGTGGCTTAATCACGCGTATCTCACCCTCGGACAGGCCCAGTACGGGCGCCAGAATACGCCTTACATGAAAAGGCACCTGTGTCGAAGTAAGAATCACGAGACGGTCATCTTCATCCCAATAGGTCAGGGTGACCCACGGCTCCAGCGGCACGTGCTTCATCTTCTGCGTCTCAACCGCGGTCTCGAAGACATGGGCGGCGCCATCAAGTGCTGTGTCAACATCGCCGATATCGATCTGCACCCTGGCAACCAGGTTCTCACCCGGGTTACTCTCCCCAAAGTTGACGTAGTCGTCCTGATCATGGATGACCGGAGCGCCTTCAGCACGTGCGGCGTTAATGCTCAGGACGGGGGGAAGCACTTCATATGTCACATGGATGAGGGTAAGCGCCTCTTCCGCAATCTCCGGCGTCTCGGCAGCCACCGCGGCAATCCGATCGCCCACATAGCGCACTTTGTCATCAAAACTTACATAGTCCAACGGTCCGGGAATCGGATAGGACTGGCCCGCCGTGGAATAGACAACGCGCGGGACGTTCTTGTAGGACAAGACGGCGTGTACACCGGGCAGCGCCTCTGCCTGCCGCGTGTCGATTGAGCGGATGCGTGCATGAGCGTGAGGACTGTGTAGAATCCGAGCATACAGCATCCCGGGACGCGGAAAATCCGCTACAAAGGCAGCATTCCCCTGCACCAGACGAGGTGCATCCACCTTGGGAAGGGGCTGTCCTACGACTGAGAATTGTTGCGACTCGGCTGTGACAAAAACCCTGGATGCCGTCTTGCGACGGGTTTGGGTGTGTGCCGCCGGTCCGATTGAGTCGGAAGTCACGGGTAGATCGGGGGTTGCCGGCGAGGCGGTGAAAAGATCGTCTGCCATCTGGAATAGCGTGTCCTCGGATCCGCCAATCTGAGCAGGCTCCTCCCCTCGTATCATCGCCGCAGCCCGTAGGATGGCCTCGACAGGCTTGACATAACCGGTCTCACGCGAGACGATCCCGCTGATGGCGTCCCGAACATCGGCCTCAGTGGGGTGGGTATTGCGATCCAGCAAAGCCTTGCCCGCGAGGATCAACGCTGGGGTATCGTAACCGCTCTGAATGGCGCCAGTTTCCACGAAAGCACGCTGTAGCGGATGCCAGGGGGCCCGATCCAGCCATCCACCGCGCTGGCGTCCACCAAGTCCCTCGACCGTCAAAACTTCAGCACCATCAACCTGAGCTGCGAGCAATACCACGCTGCTGCACGGACGTCCATTCAACAATACAGTGCTGTAGCCATCGGAGCCATCCTCGCTCCCAAACTTAACGCTAGAGATCCCGGCCTGCCGCAACAAGCGGAACAACGTATCGCGAGGCGCGACATCGAACTGACGCTCTTCTCCATTTAGCTTGATTCTAATCTGCATAACCCCTCATCTGGCAGCCCTTGCACACAATGAGATCAATTGTACCGAGAATAGGCGTTGTGTCAAAGGTCAAAAGGAAAGATGGTTTGCTGGTATAATGATTTCAACCGAAGTCGGACTGAAGCTGGGAGGGATGAATGGAAGATCTGATTGCAGGCGCGCAGGAATTGCGTTTGTCGCTCAGGCCGGAGCATCTCCGCGCTTTGAGATTCTACCGGCAAGAGTTGATCGCGTGGAATGAGCGGTTCAACTTGACAGCGATCACGGATGATGCGGGCGTGCAGATTCGCCACTTCCTGGACTCCTTCTCTTGTTTGCTGGCGCTGGATCCCGGCGAGTGGTTTGCCGGCAAACGCATCATCGATGTCGGTACAGGAGCCGGCTTTCCCGGACTCCCGCTGAAGATCCTCTGTCCGCGCATCAAGCTCACACTTCTCGAGGCGACCGGCAAGAAAGTTTCCTTCTTGCAACACATTGTAGATAGCTTGGAGCTGCGGGATGTTGTGGTCATCCACGGGCGTGCCGAGGATGTAGGACAGGACAAGGCACATCGCGAACAATACGATTGGGCTCTTGCTCGCGCCGTAGCCGACCTGCCGATCCTGGTCGAGTATCTTCTACCCTTTGTGCAGCTTCATGGTCGTGCCTTGGCGCAGAAGGGTGAGGGCGCTCCTGCAGAGGTGCACCGTAGCGAGTGGGCCCTCACCCAAGTCGGAGGTCAGATACGACGCATCGTTCCCGTGGACCTCCGGGGACTGACAGAAACACGCTATCTAGTCCTGATCGACAAGGTTGCACCGACTCCGGTCAAGTATCCACGCCGACCAGGCATGCCCAGCAAGCGGCCACTCATCGATGAACGGGCCTAGTCGGGACCCCCATAGAGGAAAACATACGCCGCATAGTGTTCACGTATGCGCCGCACGTAGGTGCGGGTTTCCGAGAAGGTGATAATCTCCGCAAATAGATCCGTGTCGCCCTCAGCCGCCCGCCACCAACGCAAAGAATTTCCCGGTCCACCGTTGTAAGCAGCCATCGCCACAAAAGGATTGCCGTCCGCCAAGCCAGTTTGCTCCGCCAGATACCATGCCCCAAAACGGACACTGACGATGGGTCGATAGAGATCCCTGGTCTGGTAACCAGGTGGCCAACCCAACGATTGGGCGATGTACTCGCCCGTAGGCGGAATAACCTGCATCAGACCATGCGCTGCGGCGGACGAAGTCGCAGCACCCTCAAACAGGCTCTCTTGCCGCAGCAGAGCATAGACAAAAAGGGGTGACAACTCATGCGTCGCAGCCTCAGCCTCGACCAGGTCACTGTAATAGGTGGGATAGGCTAGACACCCGATGAAACGCGGGAGCGTTCGCAGGTCTTGTGACGGAGAGAGTCTCCAGAGCGTCGTCGAAGCAGCAATCGAAGATCGGTAAAGACCGATGTCGCGGAAGAAAAGAGCCAGCCGGTATTGTGTAAGCGCATCGTTGGCCGTTTCAACGCGCAACTGCTCCAGCTCGGCGCGTCCTTCATCAAAATACCCCAGATCGAGTAACAGAGCGCCGCGTCGCAGCCGGTCATCGTTAAGGAGCGTCGCCGGCAGTTCCCCGACTGACGTATCGGGCTCGAGGCCCAACCAATTCTGCAACCACGACTCGGCCTCAGATCGCGCCGCATTTCCGGTACAGACGGCATCAGGGTCAGGATGCGTTTCAAAAGGCGCGCGACCTGTCAGGAGATCTGCGGCGCGCAGACCATAGTAGTCAAAAGGGCCCAGGCTAAGCGCTTGGTTGAGCGCGTGACTGGCACTCAGGTGTAGCGTGTCACTAATCGGCGGCACCGTGCGGGAGACACCTGCCATCGGTGCTAGATCGCGCCCGCCGGAAGTCTGACTTTCGGTCAGATAGGTCTTGCCCAACCAGAACCATGCCGCTTGAGCCTGAGGATCGTGAGGATACCAAAGCGTTAGCGCTTGCCAAGCGCGTTGCGCGCCTGGGAGATCACCGGCGCGATAGCGCAACATCCCTGAACGGAAGCGTGCCTCCGCAGCACGTGGGTCATTGGGATAGGAATCTGCCAGCTCTGCCAAGTACGCCGCTGTCTCAGCCCATGCACCAGCGCTAGTGAGGCGGTCCAGAACTATCCAGACCGGTTGTGGCAGTTCAGCTCGGCCTGCGTACAGGGCAATACCGGTCTCATAAGCCACCATCGCGTCTTCAATGCGGTCTTGTGCCAACAGTATGCGCGCTTTGCCCATCCAGCTATCGGGAACGTAAACGTCACCTGGATGCGTCTCGATCACCATATCGAACTCGCTGAGCGCCTGATCCAGATTCTCGGTCGCCAGAAACGAAAGGGCGGCATAGTAATGGGAGGTTCCATCGTGTCCCGGATCATCGTTCATGACCCGCGCAAAGGCTTGCACCGCCTGCGGGTAGGCCCGGGCATGGTAATTGACCAGGCCCCGCAACAAGTCATCCACAGGCTGTCCGCCCTCCACCAGTTTGACGAGTGCCGAATGAGCGGGTGAAATCGTCGGATATGTGGTAACCAGCTCAGTCATGCGCCGATATGCTTCGCCGGTGTCACCGAAAATCTCCGCGGTTTCCGCCGCCAGGAACATAATCCGCGCCCGGTACTGGGGTATTTGTGCAAGCTCTAGTATCGTATCGTACGCCCCCATAGCTCCGGCATAATCCCCCGAAGCAGCCAGAGAGAGCCCCAACTTCTCCAGAAGACCCGCTCTGCGGCTCGCCGTCATCGATTCGGTGAGTGCGGAATCGTAAGCCAAGGCAGCTGCCGAATAATCCCGATCACCGTAGTGAATATCTCCGATCCATTGAAGCGCATAAGACGCAAGCAGTGGTTCCATCGCCATAGCTAGCGAGTAGTGATGGGTGGCAGTTATGCCTTGGCCCGAATCCCGAAGAGCGTTGGCAAGGAGGAGATGCGCAGCCCCCAGCGTCGCGTCATCCGGAGCAGCTGTTATGAGAGGCTCGAGAACCGCAATCGCCTCCGCGTGAGCGGCATCGGCGGTGTAAACTTGTACCAATCTGAGAGAGGCCTGCAGTCTGAGCCCCTCTGATGTCGTGGGCTGGGACAGCAGACTCCGATACGCAGACACCGCTCCCTCCCAATCTCCGATGTAACGTGCATACTCGGCACGTTCAAACTGTTCGGAGGGCAGTGGCGTGGGAACCGGGATCGCGCTCGGTGTTGCGGTTGGGGCGGCAACCCCAGTTGGAGATGCGACGACTACCGGCTCGGGACTGGGCCCGGGCGTCGTACCTGGAAGCTGCAGTTGCGCGCACCCGGACAATACGAGGAGAAGTGTACATAGTAGCGAAAGCTTCGGAACTTTCATAGTATCCGAGATTATGCCGCTTCATTGGGAAGTGTCAATGGCAACGGAAGACCCCCCGCAAGGGATCGCGTGAAAAGTTGCGGTTTGCAAGATATGTACTATCATATCATTAGAAAACTGATGGATTTGCAAATTTGTACCCGTAAGGAGGAACAATGGCCGACCTAACTACAACCTATATGGGGCTGACGCTCAAGAACCCCGTCGTGCCCTCGGCATCGCCGCTCTCGCGAGAGATCGATGACATCAAGCGTTTGGAAGATGCCGGTGCCAGTGCGATTACACTCTACTCGCTTTTTGAAGAGCAAATCGACCAGGAAGCGCTCATGCTTGACGACATTCTGATAGATCAGAACCATCGTTACCAAGAGCATCCGGAGTTCTTCTCACAGTTGGATACGTTTCGCCGCGATGAAACGGAATACCTCGAATTGATCCGATCTGCCAAGGAGGCGGTTGAGGTTCCAGTCATCGCCAGTTTGAACGGCTATAGCGAGGGCGGGTGGACTCGCTACGCCAAGGTCTTTGAGCAGGAAGGTGCAGACGCCATCGAGCTTAATGTCTACTACATCCCGACCTCGCATCAGCTTAGCGGGTCGCAAGTTGAAGCCCTCTACGTCAATACGGTGCAGAACGTAAAAAAGGAGGTCTCCATACCGGTTGCGTTGAAGCTCAATCCATTCTTCAGTTCCCTGCCTAGTGTCGCTATGGATTTGAGCCGGGCAGGCGCTGACGCTCTGGTGCTTTTCAACCGCTTCTACCAGCCCGATATCGATATCGAAGCCCTTGAGGCCAAGCGCAGACTCGTTTTGAGTAACTCGGATGAAATGCGGATGCCTATGCGGTGGATCGCGATCCTCCATGGTAGGGTCGAGACATCCCTTGCCCTCACCACCGGGATTCATACACCCGAGGACATTATTAAGGCCCTGATGGCAGGAGCCGATATCGCCAACGTTTGCTCGGTACTGTTGAAGAACGGCATTGACAAGCTCGGTGATTTGGTCCGGGGTGTGGACGCCTGGCTCGAAAGTCATGACTACGCGACCGCAGAGGAGATCAAAGGGATGCTAAGCCACAAAGCCACGAACAATCCGGCGGCTTTCGAACGCGCCAACTATGTAGAACTGATTGGTAAGGGCGGCTACTAGCCGGTACGTCGATGGACTCATCAAACTTCTATACCGGCAAAGGCGACCGCGGAGACACAGCTCGCCTGATGGGAGAAACACGCGTCGCCAAGAGTAGCGCGCTGATCGAAGCGCTTGGCACTATGGACGAAGCCACTTCTGCTATCGGCTTGGCCCGTGCTCTTGCCCAGAGCGAGGCAGCCGGACAGGCGTTGCTTACCGTGCAGCGACACCTCTACGTCTTTATGTCGCATCTCTCCGCGGTGCCCGAGGCGCGCTCGCAGTATCCGGGTCTATCGGAGGCCGAAGTCGGCTGGCTGGAGGACACCATCGCGTCGATAGAGTCTGACCTCCCTACACTGAAGGATTTTGTGCTGCCTGGCGAATCACATGCGGGCGCGGCCTGCCATTTGGCACGGACTGCTGTCCGTCGTGCGGAACGACGTGTAGTTGCCCTTCACGAAACAGAATCCAATCTCGCCGCACCCAATCTAGCCTACGTGAATCGGCTGTCGTCTCTGCTGTTCGTACTTGCTCTAGAAGAGGACCGGCTGAGTGGGGTGTCCCCGCGCTTGGCGCGCGACGCCGCGGAAACCTGAACCTCAACCCATTTAATAGACAGGGGTCTTGATAATTCACGACTCTCTGGTATACTGGCGCTTCAGTGATAGGTAAACCAGAATACACTTAGGAAGAGGTCATAGAAATGGGACGAGATACAGGTCCAAGAAACAAGTTATCGCGGCGGGAAGGCGTAGACCTCTTCGGCAACGGAGGGGAAAGCCTACAGCGCCGCTTGGATCAACCACCGGGCATGCATGGTCGCGGCGATCTGCGGCGACGCCAGCGAGTGGGGGACTATGCGCGTCAATTACGGGAGAAGCAGAAGGTTAAGCGCATCTATGGGATGCGAGAACGCCAGTTTCGCCGCTTTTACGAAATAGCGCAGCAAGCTTCGGATTTGACCGGTACTGCGCTACTCCAGCTCCTGGAACGGCGTCTCGACAACATCGTTTACCGGATGGGATGGGCACGTACGCGCCCGCAGGCGCGCCAGATGGTGACACATGGACACGTACTCGTCGACGGTCGGCGGGTCAATATACCCTCCTACCTGGTCGATCCAGAGCAGAGGGTAGCCTTGGCGGAAAAGATACAACGCACTCCTGATGTTCAGGAGTTGATTGAGACGCATACAGGAGTGCCCGAATGGCTCCAGCGGGAGGCGGCCCAAGGTACAGTATTGCGAATCCCTCAGCGCGAGGAGATCCAGGAACCGGTCGACGAACAGCTCGTAGTCGAATTCTACTCTCGCTAGAATCCACGCGGGACTGAATCTACGCCTGCCAACAGGCCCACAAGGGTCATTGGCAGGCGTTTCTTGTAAATGGGCAAATGCGTGCTATCTTAATCACGCGTACCGTGGGAACACTCAATCCTGGAGATTCATTTTTGGACGCTCCCCTTATCCTGGTCATAAACGATGATGGCATTGAGTCCGATGGGCTGCGAGCCGCCGTGACCGCGCTGGTCGGTCTCGGGGAAGTCATCGTAGCCGCGCCGACCCGCCAATGGTCCGGGGCCGGACGCTCAATCCCCAGCGCGGTGGGTGGAGACGTTGCTACAATCGATTATCCCTTGAAGGTAGGCACCGTACAGTCGGCTTACGCGATCGATGCTTCGCCCGCCCTCTGCGTTATTCACGCTATGCTGCACTTAGTGCCACGCCTTCCAGATCTTGTCGTGTCGGGGATTAACTTCGGCGAGAATGTGGGCATTGAGGTGACGATCTCTGGCACAATAGGAGCGGCGTTGGAGGCGGCATCGTTCAGAGTGCCTGCGCTGGCGGTATCCGTGGAAATGCCGGTGTCCAGCCACCTGACCGGTAACCCGTCACACGACTATGCAGGCGCCATAGCCTATACCCGTCGCTTTGCGAGGCGATTGCTGCGAAAAACGCTACCTTTCGATGTGGATGTGTTATCCATCAACCTACCGGAGCTCGCGACCGAAAAGACGCCGTGGCAGCTCACCCGCCTCTCGCGCCACCGGTATTTCGTGCCCCTCATCCTTGACGCAAGCGACGAATCCAACAGCGCGGCGTATCGTGTGATGGACAATCCCGAAGCGACAGAAGTGGGATCCGATATCTGGTGTCTCCATCACGCCCACCAGGTGTCGGTCACACCACTGTCGCTCGACCTAACCTCACGTGTAGACTTCGGAGCTCTGGAAGAGCAACTGCAGCGCGAAGCTTAAGGCAGCCGGCGCTTGACAGAATCTCCTCCGCACCGTAAACTTGGCTTAAACCGGTGGCTTATGCAATATCAAACTGAAATACTGCGTTTCAAAGAAGGCGCGCGTAGCCGGCATCCTGCCCCCGACGCGACAATCGCGGCAGCCCAGGCCAATGTATTGGAAGCTGGCAGTCAGATTGCCGTTATCGTCGATCTCGAGCCGTCCCTGCCTTACCGCAGCCGCGAGATACGATCGCTCGTGGTCAAAGCCTATTGGAACTCTACAGGCAGCATCGTTGCAAGGCTGCGGCGGGCACTCGCGGCCGCCAACCGGCACCTGATCGCCTTTAACCAACAGTCGCCTGCGGGTAGCAAGTGTGCGGGCACCCTCACCTGCGCTGTGTTTTCTGACGACGAGCTCTTTCTGGGACAGGTGGGGGCAGCCTACGCCTATATTTATCACCCACCGGATATCGCACAGGATGTGAGGAGCGCGGGAGAGTTGGAGATTTTCCCCAAGCGAGATCGACTTCTCATTCCGCTGGGCGGGAGCGCTCCTCCGATCATCCATATAGGATATACGGTCATGCGCCCCGGAAGCATTGCTTGTCTCGCAACTACCCAAGTCGCCGAAGCGCAGGCTCGTGAGGCATGGGAAGAGCTATTGGCGCAGCCGAAGACGGCCCTTCTCACAAGCCAAATCACTCGCGACTTCTCTTCGCGCAACGTTACAGGCAGCGCGATTCTGATCCGCGCCCAGCCGGCAGCAAAGTCAGCGCCCTGGACCCAATCCCGGCGCTTTCGTCGCTCTAAGATCGAACCAGAACCTCAGACCGAGTCCCAACCACACCCTGCCGCATTGGCGCCTTCTTCAGGGGACAAGGGCCGAATGACAGTAACCCCTCCCGTTACACCGCTTGGCACCCCTCCGACGCCAGACGGCGGCCCTATACCGGCGCGCGGGATGTTGGCTGGCCCGCATCCACAGACGCAGGCCGAACTTGATGCCAAGGCGCGGGCACGTACCGGGCGACAGCCCCAGCCACGCCAAGAACCCCTGCGGACGACATCTGAACGAGCGACCCGCCCCCCCAACCTTTCCCCAACACCACAACCTCCAGTTCAAAGGCCGCCGCTCCGCCTGTCAGCGCTCCCCATCCGACAATGGGCCTCGGCTGCCATTGATCGCTGGCAAGCGTGGCGAAAGGTGCGCCACCACAGAACTTCAGAGCGCGCCACGACTGCAGAGCGGGCCCGTCTCCGCCAAGCACTTCGCACGCTGCTTCCAGGCAAGATCGAGACAAAACGCCAACCCGCACTCAGGACGCCACCGGCGGAGCGATCCAAGATTCTGGGCGGGATTGCCCTGGGTATCTTGCTACTCGTGGCCCTGATTACGATAACGCAGCGCCATTACTTCGGAGGAGCCGGGAGGGCCGACGAACTCATGATGGAGGTTCGCACGCAATGGGCTAGAGCTATGGAGTCCCAGAGCCGGGATGATTGGCGTGGCGTACTGGAGAAGGCTTCACAGGTCGCGCGCTTGG
>SLDA01000503.1 GCA_007125545.1 Thermoflexales bacterium
ATGTCATAGTCTAGCCTCCTATTCAGACGAGTTTATCTACAGTATAATCGGAAGCCAGGTGCTACAGGGCGGACTACGTTTGAATCAGGGATGGACCAAGTTGCAATAGGAAGAGGAGCACGATGACAGTACACCAATTCAAGCCGACCGAGTACCACACGACTTTTGGCTCGCATGCGCCGGTGTTGCGGATCGCGGATGGGGATAGCGTGAACACGACGACGGTCGACGCCCGGGGCTACGATGCGAGTGGAGAACAAGTGACGGAGCGTGGGAATCCGCAGACGGGACCATTCTATGTTGAGGGCGCCGAGCCCGGTGATGCGGTGAGTATTCGCATCGATCGCGCCTATCCGAACCGGAGGACGGGCTGGACCAACAACGTGGTGGCCGAGCACGTGGTGGATGCTGCATATGTGACGGCGCTACCGGAGCGCGAGCTCGTCACCTGGGAGATGGACCTGGAAGCCGGCACAGCCCGCATCGCACCTGCGTCGGCAGTAGGCCCGCTGGCCGGCCTGGCCTCGCTCGTGCTACCGCTGGCGCCGATGGTGGGCTGTCTGGGGGTGGCGCCGCCCGGAGGCCAGGCGATTGCCACGGCAACCTCGGGGACCTACGGTGGAAATATGGACTACCGCGGCCTGATGGCGGGAGCAACGGTCACCTTTCCCGTTTTTGCGCCGGGCGCTCTCATCCATCTCGGCGACGGGCATGCCGTACAGGGTGACGGCGAGATCGTGGGCACAGGAATTGAGACCTCGTTCGATGTGGAGTTCACGGTATGGCTGCACAAGGACATGGAGATGACGTGGCCGCGGGGCGAGAATGCCGGCTACATATTCACGATCGGCAACGCTCGCCCACTGGATCAGGCAGTCCAGCACGCCACCAGCGAAATGTTGCGCTGGCTACAGAATGGCTACGGATTGAGTGCCGAATCGGCAGGAACACTGCTCGGACAGGTGGTGGCATACGACGTGGGCAACATCTACGATCCGGCCTACACGATGGTCTGCAAGGTACCCAAGTGGGCTTTGACCCACCTCCCGCTCGTCGCCGGCAGCTGATCGATAAGCGCGAAACGATTGTATTGCCGTTCTGCCGTGATACAATTAACTTAATGAGTGTCGCGGTGTGTAGTCGGGGGGAAACGTAGCCCGCCGGATTTGGAGCAAGGAGACCTATGAATGGGGCCGTCGATGGAGGACGATTCAAGGACAATGCCGCGAGCCTGGACTGCTCCACACAACACGATATGAGCCACACGAAACCGGCCTCGTTCGAAGTCGTAGCCGTGGGTGCCTCGGCAGGCGGGCTTGACGCTCTGCGCCGCATCCTGGCCCCCCTGCCGGCCAACTTTCCTCTCCCTCTGCTGATCGTTCAACACCTCGCGCCCCAGCACGCCAGTTTGCTGGCCCAGATCCTCGGGCGCCATACCCAGCTCTCGGTCAAGGAGGCGGAAGATGGGGAAATCCTGGCGCCGGGCCACGTCTATATTGCGCCGCCGAGCCGGCATCTCCTGGTCGCTCCGGAAGGCACGCTCGAGCTTTCCAGCGCGGGGCGCGTACATTTTTCACGCCCCTCAGTTGATACGCTATTCGAGTCGGTAGCCCGGCACTACGGTTGTCACGGAATCGCAATTGTGCTCACGGGCGCCGGCAAGGATGGCGCAGCCGGGCTCCGCGCAGTGAAAAACGCCGGCGGGCTGACCATCGTTCAGGACCCCAGAACGGCCGAATACTCCAGCATGCCGGATTCAGCTCTGGCCACCCAGAGCGCGACTCACGTGCTACCGCTGGATCGTATTCCAGCCCTGCTGGTGGAGGTTGTGATGGAAGGAGAACGTGAGTGACTGATACCGAGCAAGATCCAGGCCTTGAGCAGCTGCTGGTCTTTCTCAAGCAGAACCGCAGCTTTGATTTTACCGGCTATAAGCGTTCCAGCCTGACACGCCGCTTGAAGCGCCGCATGATGACCGTCGGGATTGATACCTTCGGGGATTATCAGGACTACCTCGAGGTCCACCCACGGGAGTTCGAGCTCCTCTTCAACACCATTCTGATTAACTTCACGGGTTTCTTTCGCGACTCCGAAGCGTGGAGGCACATTGCGGACCAGATCATCCCGAGCATTCTGGATACCGTGCCCGATGACGCGCCTATCCGTGTCTGGAGCGCAGGCTGCGCCTCGGGCGAGGAAGCCTATACCATCGCCATGCTTTTCGCCGAGGCGCTGGGCCTGCAGGCCGCCCGGCGGCGCTTGAAGATCTACGGCACAGACGTCGATGAGCACGCGCTGACTCAGGCGCGTCAGGCGCTATTTTCGGAGCGGGCGCTTCAGGCGGTACCTGCCGAGCTGCGCGAGCGTTATTTCGAGCCAGTTGACGATCAATATCTCTTCCGCAAGGAACTACGCCGGGCTCTCGTCTTCGGACGCCACGACCTGATGCACGACGCGCCAATCTCGCGTCTGGATCTGCTGATTTGTCGCAACACGCTCATTTATTTCAACCGGCAGTCGCAAAAGCGGATCATCGCCAACTTCCACTTTGCGCTCAAGGAGACAGGCTACCTCTTCCTGGGCCGTGCCGAGATGCTGTTGGCCCAGGACAACTTCTTCGAGGCGGAAAGCATCACACACCGCATTTTCAGAAAGATCAAGGATGTGAATCTTCGCGACAAACTGCTGATGACGGTGTCAGAAGAGCCAGAGCGAAAAGCCAAATCGCAAGACGTGGCCCGACTGTGGAAGATGGCCCTGAATGCGTCGCCTGCGGCCCAGATTGTCGTGGACCAACAGGGATTCCTCGCACTGATAAACGAGCGCGCTCGCCGCTACTTCGCACTCCAGCCCTCGGACCGTGGCCGCCCCTTCCGCGACCTCGAACTCTCCTACCGCCCTGTCGAACTGCGCTCGATCATCGAGGAGGTGCAGTCGGTCGGGAATCCGGTGCGCTTGGAGGATGTTGAGTGGACGCCTGCCGACGGGAAAGGACAGTACTTCGACATCGAGGTCGCGCCGCTGGCCGATATGGAGGGCACGTCTATCGGTGCGCACATCGCCTTTGTGGATGTGACGGCACGCCAACACCTGGGCCGCGAGCTGGAGCAGGCCAGGCAGAATGTGCAGACCACCAACGAGGAGTTGCAGTCGACCAATGAAGAGTTGGAGACCTCCAACGAGGAGTTGCAGTCAACGGTGGAGGAGCTGCAGACGACCAATGAAGAACTGCAATCGACCAATGAGGAGATGGAGACGGTCAACGAAGAGCTACAATCGACCAATGAAGAGCTGCAAGCGGTCAACGAGGAGTTGCGGGAACAGACCCTCGAAGCTGACAAAGCTACGATCTTCCTGGAGTCGATCCTGGCGAGTGTAGATGTGGGGGTCGTCGTCATCGACCGCGACTTCCACGTCCTGCTCTGGAACGAGCAGGCGGAGGAGCTCTGGGGGCTGCGCAGTGGCGAAGTACGCGGTCGCTCGATACTAAACATCGACACGGGGCTGCCCGTGAAGCAGCTCGTGGAGCCGCTCCAGCAGCTCTGGTCCCGCCCGAACGACAGTACACACGAGGTTATCATGGAGGCGGTCAATCGCCGGGGACGCTCACTGCGGATGCGGATCAAAATGACCAAGCGCCAAACGGGGAATGGCCAGCCACCGGGCATTGTCCTGCTGATGGAGGAGGAGACGCACGCGTGAACGAGAGCCGTGGCGAGGCCTCTGACCAACCCAACGGGCTGCGGGAGCAGGTGTCACAGTACGACACCCTGGCGGAGAAAATCGCCGCAGCGCAAGCGCGCTTGGACAGTCTTGCTGCCAAGGGTACTGCACTGCCCAGCGAGGAACAGGGGATGGTGGATGAGCTCCTGGAAGCCTTCTCGATCACGATTGAAGAGCTGCGCGTTGCGGGGGAAGAGCTGCGCCAACAGAATGACGAACTGACAGCGGCCTATCAGCAACTGGGGGTCCTCCAGCAACGCTACCGCGACCTTTTCGAGTTCGCGCCCAGCGGTTACTTTGTAACAGACAGGCAAGGTGTCATTCGTCAGGCGAACCGCGCCGCGAGCCTCCTGCTCGGGATCCCGCCCAATGAACTGATCGGCAAGCCCCTGGCCGTGTACATCGCGTCCGGGAAGCGAGCCAACTTTCACCGCTACGCGAACCGGTTGGCGTCGGCAGAGCGGGAGGTGAAGTGGGAGACGGAGATGTGGACGCGCCACAACCCGGAGCAGGGAGTTCCTGTTGTGATGAGCGGGGCCGTACTACATGATGCTGAACCGCAACTCTCCGGCTTTCTCTGGCTCGCGCGCGACATAACGGCGTTGAAGGCGGCACAAGAGGCGCTCAGCATAGCAGAACAGCAGGCGTTGGTAGGGCGGCTGGCCAGCTCATTGGCTCACGAGTTGGGCAACCCTCTCCAGGCCGTTCTCGGCTGCATGGGGCTCGCACGCGAGGCGTTAACCGCGGGGAAAGTAGCACGCACCGAGGATCTGCTGGACGTGGGGCGTGCTGAGCTGCGACGCTCAGCACGTATCCTTCACCGGCTACGCGAGCTCTCCCGCCCGCGAACCGGTGACCAGATAGAACGCATCGACCTTAATGAACTGCTCGCACGCGTGGTGCTGCTCACAGCCGGCCACTGCAAGGAACACCACGTCAAAGTGAGGTGGGCCCCGGACCCGGAGCTGAGGCCCGTGGAGGCAGAGCCCGACCGCCTTCAGCAAGTGTTCCTCAACCTGATTCTGAACGCAGTAGATGCTATGCCGCACGGCGGTACCTTGACACTGCGCACAGAAGAAGCAGGCTCGACGGTCCGCGCGATTGTCTCCGACACGGGCGTGGGTCTCGAGCAACATGAACTCGAGCATCTCTTCACGCCGTTCTACACCACGAAAACCGGCGGTATGGGACTGGGGCTCTACATCTCCAAGCAGATCGTGGACGAACACAGGGGCGACATCGAGATCGAGAGCCGAGCCGGGCAGGGCGCCACCTTCACCGTCGCGCTACCGGCAGTGGGCGCTCGCCGGGACGAAGCATCCGAGTAAGGTGTCGTACCCTTAGCCCTCTTCCCTCCTGGGCTTCCCCTTCCCCGCGACTACGTCCCGAAGACGCGATCCCACAGCGGCGAACTGACGCCGAAGCGACCATTGGGACTCTGGATGTGGTGGCGCCAATGATGTTGTCGCACCACCTTGAAATACCCGCGCTTCATCCGATAGTGATGGGTGGCGTAATGCGTCAGGTCGTAGGCCAGATATCCGAGTGTAAAGCCGGCGAGCAGCGGCGCGACCCATGCAGGTTGCCCCATACCAACACCGACCACGAGCACGAAGAACCCGTAGAAAAGCAGGCCCAGCGGGATACTCACCGGCGGCGGCATCACGAGGCGCGTCTTCGATTGCGGTTGGGCGTGGTGCACGCCGTGAAAGAGGAAGGAAATCCGCTCCTGCCACGGCTTGCGCGCCTTGAAATGGAAGACGAAACGGTGCAGCAGATACTCCGCCATCGTCCAGAGGAAAAGCCCCAGCAGCACGCCCCCCACAATAATGCCCACGCTGAGCCCTGCCATCAAGCTCCAGGCTAACGCATAGACTGCGACCGGTAGCCAAATCACCACGATGACAGCGGGGTGAACGTGCGTAAATCCTTCCAGGAAATCCGACTTGAAAAGCCGAATCGGGGTCTCGTCGCGGTTGATTGTGTGATGGTTCATCGTCGTCTACCTTCCTCTTTCTTCTGGCAAGGCCCCTTATGTCTCCACGTCCGTCACCATGCTAACCGATTCCGCGTGTGAGACAAGCCGCGCAAGATATGCGATTGACCAGACCAACCGAAGTCCAACCCAAACAACACGTGCCACCACAAAACTAACGTGATTCGAACTCCTTGACGCGCGACCTGAAGTATCATAGAAGTGAAGTAAACGTATGCATTATCTATCTGTAGCTTCATTAACACTAAAAGGAGGCACTTCGTGGGAGCACTATTGATAGTCGGTTTGGTCGTCTTTGCTGTGATCCTGATAGCCGGCGTCTACGTGATGTCGCGGCGTTCTCCGGGGCGCCCGTCGGAGGATGTCCAGCCCAACAACGCCAGCAATCAGCGGAAGATCGACACTCTCGAAGATTTGCACGTCCAAGGGCAGATGAAAACGCAACAGTACGAGACAATGAAGGAGGCACTGGATCCCCAGCAAAGTCAGGAGGAAGAGGAGATAAAGGACACGGAATGACGCCGCCGAATTTCGGTGGGGAGTTGAGGCGCCTCCATCTGCCCATCACGCGAGGCGTGCAAGTCTCGGCCGAGGCCGCGAACATCTATGCCCACGAGGGTTTCCCTGACGAGGAGATGCGCACGGGGTTTCGACGCTATGTCGAAGCGCTGGTAGCGGTACTCCAAGCACACCTGGGAGGCGAAGAGGAGATGACCTGGCCCCTGCTGCGGCAGCGCCTGCCCGACGTGTCCTATGACACCCTCAGGGACGAGCACCGCGCGATGGAGGGGACACTACAAGAGATCACGAAGGCACTGGAAGCGAGAGATATGCGCATCTTCCTCCACTTGCAGGTCCTTCAAGAGCAGTGGACCGAGCATCGCAGCCTGGAGGAGACAGAGCTATCTTCGGAGGCCACGGCAAGTGCGTTGACCTCCGAAGATCATGAGTCGCTGGCGCAACAGCTTGCGGACCATATGCAAGCTGTTGCTCAGCCATCCGAAACGGTCTTGCCCTTTATCCTGTACAATCTGCCGCCTGGGGAACGGTCAGCCGTGATGCAGCGCCTGCGCCCTGCCATAGCCGACGACATGATTTCCGATCCCTGGCTAGAGAGCTGGGCGCCGATGCGCCCGTTCCTGCTGTCGGCACCATAGCGCCTGGCTACGGCGTCGCAGGTTCCCCACCCGGCTGCGGCACGACCACGCCCGTGGGCGCCGTCTCTACCACCGGCACAATTCCCGGACCGGGCACCACGATGGTGGGCGTCGTGCCCTCCTGCGTAAAGATGATCTTGTCACTCTCACGCAGCGCCGACGCGTTGGTGATGAGCGCCTGGAGATAGGCATACGCCGCGTTATCGCCATAGAGCTGCGCCAGCACCAACTCCTCCGCCAGCGTGGCCTGCGCCGTCAGCAGCGCCACCTCGGCCTCCACCAGACTGATTTCCAGCTCCTTCTCTGCCGCGAAGAGATCGTTGGACTTCTGCTGCTCAATGACGATCCGCTCCGCCACCAACCGCTCCCTCTCAAGCTGCGACAGCGTCGTCTTCTGCCGCACCTCCTCCTGCTGGCGTGCCAAAACAACGCGGACGACACCCTCCTCACGGGACTGATCGGCGAGCGCCTGCTCGCGGGCCTTGATCGCATCCTGCTGTGCCAACTCGGTGTCGAGACGGCTCTTCGTAATCGAATCCAAGCTGGCCTGCACCTCTTCCGAGAGGATGATATTGGGCACAGCCACGTTTCTGATATCCAGCCCGAGGGGCGTCGCGAGCAAGCTCAGGCGCTCATCGACGCAGAAGCGCAACTCGTCACGCGAGGTGCCGATAACATTCTCATTGAAGGTCCGGTCGCCCACGCAAGACTTCATCGCCTGGAGGGCGAGGTCGATCACACGGGTGCGCAGCCGGTCGTCACTAAGATAGAGCCCCTGATAAGAGGGCCAGAGCTCCTGTAGAACTTGGGCCTGCATAATACCGGGGCGAAATGCATCACCGCTCACCCGCAATCCAACCCGTTGCCGGTCGAGCGTGATAACTTCCGGATCCTCGACCGTGAAGGAAACCCCCTCACTGGAGACTCGCTTGATATCCGCATAGAGCGCGATGTCACTGTAGACGCCGGGACCCGCCACTTCGTAGATGGTGCCCCCCCGGAAACGAACAGCGACCTCCTGCGGATCGACCCGCTCGAGAAAGTAGGTGTGTTGGCCGGCGATGGAGGCCAAAATCAGAAGTCCGAAAATCACGGCAACGGCGACGCCGATGCGTTGCATATTTTGACGAGTCATAGGTGATCCTCCACGGTGTAAGCTTCAACGCGGGGCAATTATAAGCGGGAACCCGGTAGCAGCAAACGTGGGGGTCAAAGAGGCACCGAGGGGGCAAGAGGGAAAGTGAAAGTTCAGCCGGCAGAGGTAGATCCTCTAGCAGGCCTTCCGTTTCTACCTTCCCCTCTTTCCGCTCCTCTACAGGAGATCCTGGCCGGCCGGTGGAGCCTTTTCCGCAGCCGGCCTGCTGTCACTACTCAAGAATCCAGGTCACCTGCAACTGTACACTGACGGTTTGCTGACCCGGCTGGATCGGAGCACCGCTGCCGACCGCTCGATCAAAAGCGATCTCTGGAGAAGCCATCGGACCTCGAACGTCTTCGTTGATCGTGAGCACAGGTCCCAGCTGCGCACCGGCCAGCTCTGCCAACTGCTGTGCCTTGGCCTCGGCATCGTCCCACGCCCGCTCGCGCGCCTCGCCGAGCAAGTCCAGTGGATCGTCTACGGCGAACCGGATACCATCGATGCGATTCGCACCGGCCTCCACCACAGCGTCCAGCACGTCACCCACAGTCGTCAGATCGGTCATCGTCACTTCGGCTGTGTTGCTGGCGCGGAAGCCGATCAGTTCCTGGCCTCCCGGTGGGCGTTCCGCAGGAGAGTCATAGATGGGCTCAATGCGAATGCTCTGCGTCCGGATATTGGCCCGTGTCACGCCGGCATCGACCAGAGCGTCAATGACATCCTGCATCGTCTCATTCGTCTGCGCCATCGCGTCGGAGGCCGTCTCATCCTCAGTAAATACGCCCAGCACGACAATCGCCTCGTCCGGATCGGCGTCCACAGAACCGGAGCCCGAAGTGGAGAGCGTGCGCCGCATCTCGGTACTCACATCAGCGGGGGTCGGCGTCGGGTCCTGGGCGTGGGCCGGGGTCAACCCGGCATAGCCCACCATCGCGAAGGCCAGCACAGCCATCAGAAGACCGGCGACGCGAAGCGTCCCGGCGTGTCCTTGCCACAAAGACCGCAGTCCTCGACTACGTGTATTCATCGTTACCTGCCTTTCAGATCTAGCTCAACGGACTCGGGCGCCGGTCCATTGACCCGCGCCGAGAGTCCACCTGTAAAGCAGTGTAACGCAGGCAGTCGATAGGCAAGGATGGGATACGTTTGGAGTATGTTGGAGATGGGAGGGTTAAGGATTCACCATCCCTCACGCGTCCAGGCGCCAAGCATCGTGCGCACTTGGCTGGAGAGCGACCGATCGCGCAGCCAGCGCGCAAAGTCACGCTGGCTTGGTTCGTGAGGCGGGCACTCCGGAGGAGAGGATCCGGTCCTAGACCTGCGGCCAGAGACACCAGCATTCACCTGCGACGTGATCGCAGCGATAAACCGGCTCCGCCACGGTTCGTCAAGCGTATAGACGCGTTCTGCCAACGCATCCGCTGAATCTTGATCCGGGCTGGTGGTGTCTGAATTCATTGCCATATCCATGATAATGATGTCGGTAGAGAGTTGCCGGAAAAACAAAGAAAAAGCAATATGTCC
>SLDA01000606.1 GCA_007125545.1 Thermoflexales bacterium
AATAGATATGCACTACAATGTCTTCGGCTCAGGGCGGGAGGATATGGTGATCCAGCGGACGCAACAGCTGATGGGTTGACGCCTACCGTTGCTGCACTTGCCCTCACGCGCTTGCGCACAAGCCGGGAAGATATGCCAGCTCGCCGGTTATCAGAGCTCCAGCCAACGATTTGCCCAATCTCCCGCCGTGCGAAACGCGGTCCCCGGGAGTGAGATCTGCCAGGTGATCTGCCATGGGTCGCGGAACTCAAGACGGTCCGGAGAGTCCGCACGTCCACGCATACCCTCGGGCAGTCGAGCACGCACGCCTGCGATCTCCTCCGCCGGCATAGCCAAGCCAATCACATAAACCTGCCCCGGGCTCGCCGCACCTCTGAACAGCGCAAGGACGAACTGGTCCGTCCGAAGGGCGACCATATTGAGCTCTATACCCGCCGCCTTGGCATCATCCCAGCCTTTGTCGAAGGGCAGCGTTGCCCAGAGTCCGTCAGCCCGTGCGGCCTCTCGTCCGATGAGCTCCATATCGAAGACAGACCGATAGAAGGTCTCAGCGTCCCGAAGATCGGGGACCACCAACGCAATGTGAGTCACGGATGTCGTCATGTTTACCTCAGATCTTTCCGCAGCTAGTCAATAGGGTTGGCAGTTAGCAGCCGGCGATGCCTCTCGTCGGTTAGCCGCATTGGATACGCGGGGCCGTTCGTGAATGCCCTGCAGCAATCCCCGGTCGCAGCTTGCTAGAGATTAGCACACCTTCTACGAATGCAAAAAGCCCCCGGACTAATCCGGGGGCCTTTCTCTGGTGCCGAAGGTGGGAGTTGAACCCACATGACCGCAAGGGTCACTGCGCCCTGAACGCAGCGCGTCTGCCTATTCCGCCACTTCGGCACGCTTGGTTTGACGATCTGGATTTTACCCCAGCACCCCATTTTGTCAAGTGCCGGTTCGCACCGTATAATGACCCATAAGAGCTTACCGAGGAGGCACCTGTGTATCCAACCGTGAAACTACGTCTTCCAGACTGGATCGGGGAGGTCGTCGGTGATCCAAACTACCGCTTCAACACGCTCGAAGAACGCATGGAGTTGGCCATCACGTTAGCCGATCGCAACGTCTCAAAGGGCGGCGGCCCGTTTGGCGCAGCCATCTTCGAGATCGAGAGTGGACGCTTGGTCGCGCCCGGCGTGAATATGGTCCGGCCCCTGGCTTGCTCGCTGGCGCACGCCGAGTCAATGGCCATCCTGACCGCCCAAAAAGTCCTGGGTACCCATGACCTGAGCGCCCCGGGCCTCCCACCGATGGAACTCGTCACCAGCGCGCAGCCATGCATCCAGTGCTACGGTAATCTGTGGTGGAGTGGCCTCCAGCGGGTCATCATCGGAGCCCGCAAGGAGGATGTTGAGACGCTCACCAGCTTTATCGAAGGTCCCCTGCCCGAGGATTGGGCGGCCCAGCTCGAAAACCGTGAGCCGCTTCAACCGGTGAAGGTCATCCGCGACATTCTGCGCCCACAAGCCCGTGCCGTGCTCGAGCGCTACCGGAGACAGGGCGGCGTCGTGTACAATCCGAGCGTCAACAACGAGTAGGTATGTTCCTTTACAGAGGAGGACTATAATGCAGATCAGCCACGTTGAAGTGACCCCCGTGGATCTTAGTCTGCGCATGCCCTATCGCTCGGCCTGCCATACCGATAATCCGGTCGAGAAGATCGTCGCGATCTTCATCCGCATTGAGACTAGAAAGGGCGAAACGGCATGGGGGTGCGCCGCGTTCGATCCGCTCATCACAGGCGAGAGTCGCGACGGGGTCTTAGCTGCCTGCCGCCGCGCCGCCGACCGCGCTCTCGACCTCAACCCTCTCAATACCGAGTTCGCGATCTCTGAGATAGAACCTTTGACCCGGTCCTCCCCTTCGGCGCTCTGTGCCTTCGATATCGCCTTTCACGACTTGCTGGGCCTGGCTACGGGCCTCCCGCTGCACCGGTTGCTGGGCGGCTATCGCGACAGCATACCCACCTCGATCACCGTCAGCCTGGCACCTCTCAGGGAGACGGTGGAGCTGGCGCGGGACCGGGCGCGTCAGGGCTTTCGCATCCTCAAGCTGAAGGGCGGGCTCGATGCCGAGGATGATGTCCGCCGCATTCACGCGGTCTGCGACGCTTTGCCCGGCATCACCATTCGCCTTGACGCCGATGGCGGCTACAGCATCCAAGAAGCCCTCGATGTGGCCCGCGCCCTGGAAGGACGCCTGGAGATGCTCGAGCAGCCGGTATCACCTTCTGCCGGCCTCGAGGCTCTACAGCAGGTCACACAACAGAGCCCCGTCCCCATCCTCGCAGACCAGAGTGCCACAGGGACAGCCTCGGTTCTCGATATTGCGGGACAGCGAGCTGCCGACGGCGTCAGCATCAAACTCGCGACCTGCGGCGGCATCCTCCACGCTCGCCAGATCGACGCTATCGCCCGTGCCGCGCACCTGGTCACGATGGTGGGCTGCGTTCACGAGCCCGCACTCCTCATTGCTGCCGAACTCGCCTTCGCGCTGAGTAGCCCCGCGGTCCGCTACGGCGATCTCGACGGGCATTTTGACCTGGTTGAGGACCCGACGTTCGCGCACTTCACGCTTCAAGACGGGTCGCTGATTGCTAGCGAGGTGCCGGGACTCGGCTGTACGGTCGACCTCTAGTCCCGATCAACGTGCAAATCCGGAGGTTGGGCTCAAGGGAATAGGTTTGTCTATCCCTCGCTCTGTGGCACAATGGGACATGGGAAGGTGATTCGGACATGCATGAAGGAGACCGCTATGCCCACGATGTTGACCAACCTGCTAGACACTCTGGGACTCTTAGACCCTGAAGCCATCCGCAGCGCTATAGCGTACCCCTATCGCAAAGCCGCGGCTGAAGCCGCCTGGACCACTGAGGGGCGACCAAGATGGGGCTTGGAGCGCGTACTCGCCCTCGCCAAAGGGCTTATACCCGGCTCGCCACTCCGGGCACATACCTGGATATCGCCCGGGCCGGTACGCTACGTTCGCCCGCACGAGCGTGGCGCCCTTTTTGAGAGCCAGGACGGCATCATCGATGTCACATTTCTCGGCGCCGACCTGGTTCGCGTGCGTATTCGACCTTCGATGCAAGGTCCGCCCCGCGAGCCGCTCCCCTATGCATTGGCCAAGTCTCTTGACGCTTGGCCCGCTCCGGAGCTGACGCCGATAGAGACTGCCAAAACCTACGTCGTGGGCAGTCAAGAGCTTCTGGTAGGCATTCAACTGGAGTCGGGCAATGTCTTTATCGGAAACCAAGCCGGCACGCTCTTGAGAGCAGATATCGACGCCGCCTGGGGCGAGAGCGGCGTCCTGCGCCACCAGGTAGCGCTGGCACCGAATGAACGCCTCTTCGGGCTGGGAGAGCGGACAACTGCGTGGAACCGTCGTGGGCGCACGCACGTCCTGTGGAATACGGATCCGGCAGGCTACACGGACGGCGATGACCCCATCAATCTCAATGTCCCTGTTTACTTGGGTCGTGTGCCGGCCACTCAAGGCGCGGATGGCGGCGCGCCGGGTGCAACCTACCTTGTCTTCTACGAAAACCCTACCTACGGCCAGTTCGATCTCGGCGACACGGAGCCGGATGTCGCGGAACACCGATTCGCGGGTGGCGAGCTGCGCTACTATCTTGCGGCGGGCCCTGTTTCCACGCTAATGGAACGCTACACCGAGCTGACCGGACGCCACTCCCTCCAGCCTCTGTGGATGCTCGGATACCATCAGAGCCGGTGGTCCTATGATAGCGCGGAGCGCGTGCGTAAACTGGCACGGGACTTCCGCGAGAACCAGGTGCCTTGCGACGTCATCCATCTGGACATCGACTATATGGACGGCTTCCGATGCTTCACCCACGACCACGAGCGTTTCCCGGATCTGCCGGGGCTGGCGCATGACCTTCGCGAACAGGGGATCAAGCTGATCAGTATCATCGATCCGGGCATAAAAGTGGATCCTAACTACCGCGTCTACCGCGAAGGCGTTCGCGGAGACCATTTTGTCACAACGCCGGATGGTCGGCTGTTCCATGCCCCCGTCTGGCCTGGAGATTCCGTCTTCCCGGACTTCACCAATCCCGCCACGCGCGAGTGGTGGGGCCGGCTCTATAAGTCGCTGGTTCAGGCGGGGATTGCCGGTTTTTGGAACGACATGAATGAGCCCGCCGCCTTCGCCTATGGTGGCGACCGCACGTTGCCCGCGACCGTCTCACACGCACTGGAGGGACAGGGAGGCAACCACGAAGAAGCGCATAATGTCTACGGCATGTTAATGGCCCGCGCATCATCCGAAGGTCTCGCGGCGCTTCGACCCGAGAATCGACCGGTGGTGATTACACGCGCTGGTTGGGCGGGCGTGCAGCGGTACGCCACCTCGTGGACCGCCGACAATGAGAGCAGCTGGGAGAGCCTCCGGCTGACCATCCCGATGATGATGGCACTCGGGCTTTCGGGCATCGGCTTCACGGGGCCCGACGTGGGAGGCTTTATCGGCACGCCCACGGGCGAGCTGTTTACCCGCTGGATTCAGATGGGCGCCTTTATGCCCTTCTTTCGGGCGCATACCGCCAAGGGCACGCCGGATCAAGAGCCATGGAGCTATGGCGAGCCCTATTTGAGCATCGTGCGCCGTTTCATCGAGTTGCGTTACGAGCTGCTGCCCTACCTCTACACGGCGACGTGGCAGATGTGCACTCGGGGCTGGCCTGTAGTCCGTCCTCTGGCCTGGGCAGATCCCGGAGACGAGGCACTCTGGGACGTTCAAGACGCCTTCCTGTGCGGAGACGCACTGTTGGTCGCGCCCGTCCTGGCTGCCGGCGCCATCCAGCGTGACATCACACTCCCGACGGGTGCTTGGTACGACTTCTGGACCAACCAAACGCATCGAGGAGGACGGACCATCACCCAGCACGCGCCTCTCGAAACAATCCCGCTGATGGTCCGCGAGGGTACAGTCTTGACACTCGGTGAAGTCGGTGCCAGTGTTGAACAGCGCAAGGATAAGTTCCTGCGTCTGGGCCTCTATATGCTTTCCCAGCCCGGAGAGACAGTGACCGAGCTATACGAAGATGCCGGCGAAGGTCTCGACTACTTGTCGGGTGATGCGCGCGTCAGCAGGCTGACGATGCACCGCACCGAGGGCAGCCTGACCGTCACTTGGGACAAATCCGGTACCTTTACCCCGCGTTACGAGCATATCGAGCTGACCCTCAATGGACTGGAGCGGGACCCAGAGGCGATCATCGCAGATGGCGAGCGCTATAGCAGCCTGCAGTTCAACCCGTTGCGCAAGTCGGTCCTGGCAGCGGTGCCCCCGTTCCAGCGATTGGAGATTGCGCTCTAGTCGCCCTCTGTGGCTACTCGGCGGCGCGAAGACGCGATGCGCCTTCGCGCCGCTATCTCAGAGGACAACTTGGCAAGCGACCTTAACGAATCTTCTGCCGTGCCTGGCGACCGCACGGCGGACCGGAAGATGACAACGGATAGTTCATATAGATAGGAGGTTTCTATGGCAAAACGGCTCTCGGTCATCGATATCGATCGCTGCGTTGGATGCCAGTCATGTATGTTTGCATGCACCCGGCGCACAGCTCAGGGCGGCTTGGAGGAGTCCCGTATTCATGTCCAATCAGCAGGCGGCTTCAGCCGCGGCTTCGTTGTCATCGTCTGCCGCGCCTGCTTTGACCCCCCTTGCGCGAGGGTCTGCCCTACCGACGCACTCGTTCCCCGGGAAGGCGGCGGTGTCCGGTTCCATACCGAGAAGTGTATCGGTTGCCACAACTGCCAGAAAGCGTGTCCCTTCGGCGCAGCTCTCTGGGACGAAACCCAGGGCAAGCCTCGCATCTGTGTCTACTGCGGCTACTGTGCCCGCTACTGTCCCTACGATGTCATCGCGCTCGAGGAGATTCGCGAAGACAAAGAAACAGCCCGGCCCATTCCCGACCCAAAAGCCAAGCCGGCGACTTGAGGAGGTCCAAATATGCTATCTAATGATCCACTGCAACGCGTGCTCTTTATTGACCTGACCAAACGCCGGTTTTGGATCGAGTCCCGGCCCACCCTCTTTGAGGATAACCTTGGCGGCAGCGGGGCTGCTATCGGTCTGCTGGAGGAGTTCTGCCCTGAAGGCGTCGATCCCCTGGGGCCTGACAATCCGATCATCTTCACGGTAGGCGCGCTGACCGGATTCTATCCCCTCGCGTCCAAAACAGTGGCGATGTTCAAGTCTCCCCATACGGGCAACCTCGGCGAAAGCCATGCCGGGGGGCGCAGCGCCATCGCGATTCGAATGGCGGGCTACGGCGGGATCGTGATTATGGGTCGGTCGGAGATGCCCGTCTACCTCGTGATCAACAGCGACGGGGTCGCCTTTCGCGATGCCTCGGCACTCTGGGGAACCCGAAGCAGCTATACGACGGGAGACGTGCTGCGCAAGCGCGAGCCCGGCACCGGACTACGGACGATTATGCGCATTGGGCGTGCGGGCGAGGAGCTGGTCAGTTATGCCTGCGTCATCACCGAGACCTATCGCCATTTCGGGCGACTGGGCCTGGGAGCGGTCTTCGGCAGCAAGCAACTCAAAGCCATCATCATTGGGGGAAAACGAAACCTGGAGCCGGCGGACCGCAAGCGGTACCGCCAGAGTTACGACGAGATCTATAAGCGTGCCACTGACTCGCCTATGATGCAGAAGTACCACGAGCTGGGGACGCCGATGAATGTCTTGCCGTTGGATACCATTGGCGCGCTTCCCACGCGCAATCTCCAGTCCGGCACCTTCGAAGGCGCCACTGGGATCTCCGGCGAGCACCTGGCTGCCGACTACCTGGGACGTCGCGTCGCCTGCGCTCACTGTCCGGTCGCCTGCATCCATCTCGCAGCCTTACGCATCCCTTATCCCAACGACCCCTACTTCTACAAGACGCTGATGCTCGGCTACGATCACGAGCCCATCTACGCGACCGGCAGTATGTTAGGCATTGGCGATGCCTCCGGAATGCTGCAGTTGATGGACGAGGTCGAGGTCTTGGGCCTTGACGTTATGACTGCAGGGGTCGCCCTGGCCTGGGCAACTGAGGCCCTGGACCGTGAGCTCATCACGGAGGAGGAGACCGACGGGCTCAAGCTGGCGTTCGGCGACACCCAAACCTATATCGAAGCCGTGAAGCGCATTGTAACCCAACCGACCGACTTCTACCGCGCCCTGGCTCGCGGCATCGACCACGCCGCCGCTCAGTATGGCGGGGCCGACTATGCCCTCACCTTTGGGGGCAATGAGATGCCCGGCTACCACACAGGCCCGGCCTGCCATATCGGTTACCTCACGGGGGCGCGCCACAGCCACCTCGACAGTGCCGGCTACAGCCTCGACCAGGACGCCGCGAAAACCGGCACCGCGCTGAATCCGGAGCAGGTCGCCACCGAGCTCTTCGAAGAGGAACGGTGGCGGCAGGTACTCACCAGCCTGGTGATCTGCCTCTTCGCGCGCAAGGTCTACGAACCCGAGATCGTGATAGAGGCTCTCGCCGCGATAGGCTATGAACGCACAATTCAGGAGCTCACCGCACTGGGGGCCGGCATACTCAAGCGCAAAGCCAAGTTCAAGGAGCGGGAGGGGTTCAATATGACGGAACTCCGGATACCCCGGCGAATCTTCGAGACGCCGTCACCTGCAGGCCCCTTTGAAGAGGATTTCGTCCGCCAGGCGCTTGCAGCTTACGCAGCGCTCCTGCAGGGCTAGACACTGCCAATGAGAACGCGAAGCGAAGACCGATCCGAACTCCCCCCCGTCTGGACCTACCGGGGATATAGCATCGACTCTGGAGATCTCGTGACCTCGATTGTCCATCTCTATCGAGCCGAAGTTTCTCGCGCCAACCTCTGGCGAAGCCGGCTCGACACCACGACAAACTGGGCCGTCGTGACTTCAGGCGCGGCACTGACCTTCACCTTTGGCTCTGCCGACAATCCGCACTTCGTGCTGCTGCTTGTGCTCTTCTTGATCCTGACCTTCCTGCTGATTGAGGCGCGTCGATATAGCTATTACGCTCTCTGGTACCACCGCGTCCGGTTGCTTGAGACGGGCTACCTGGCGGCCCTACTAACACCCCCGCACGAACCGCCCGTGGATTGGGCCGCATCTCTGAGCCAGACCTTGCTCAAACCGGAGTTCGTCACACCGCGGTGGCGATCCGTTGCCGTTCGCTATCGAAGAAACTATATATGGCTCGTGTCGCTGACCCTGGCAAGCTGGCTTCTGAAATTGAGCATTCACCCGTTTCCGGCGGAGAGCACCTCCGTTATGGTTCAAAGAGCCTCCATCGGACTCCTGATAGAAGGTCAATGGGTGATCGTTGGCGCAGCTCTGATCTACCTCCTGCTCTTTGGACTGATCCTGGCTGCACAGTTCATTCCGGATACGCGTGAAGGCCGGCCAGGCGATTACCATGTTCCCAAAGAGACCGCAGTATTGCGTCCCGAGGACGAGATGGTCATGATTATCACAAACCGCAGAGAAGCGGTCTCAAGTCGGGTCATGGAAAAGCTGGAACGTGGCGTTACAGCGGTGTCGGGGACGGGTATGTATACGGGTCGGCCCCGAGATATCCTATTCTGCGCTCTTACCAGCGCTCAAGAGGAAGCCCTGCGCGAAGCCGTGGCAGCCGCCGATCCGAATGCATTCGTGATCTTCACCGGAGCGCGAGACGTGCGCGGCAGAGGATTTGCGCCGACGGAAGCGCCTATGTGAGTGCCCAGACATTTGACCCCTTGTGGGGTCAAATGTCTGGGCGTTCATCCGATGTAGGGTACAGTCTGGGGACCTTCCGGCACCACCGCGATCCGGGCCTCAGGATTCGCACGGAGAAGCTCCTCCAAGCACGCCTCGACGGATCGGCAAGGCACCACCATGGCATCGCTCAGTTGCGCATCGGTGAGTCCGTCAGCATAGACGTGCACGCGTGCCCGGCGCTGGATCTGGGCCTGGATCTGCGCTTCCCACTGATCGTGACAGCGGAAACCGGGCGTCATAATCGTCGCCAACAACTCATCGATCGAGCCGGCATCGCGCAGCAGGCGTCCGTATTCGCCGTGATCGGGGATGCCGTCCCAGCACTCCGCAGCGATGATGATATCGCCTCCCGGCTTGACGATCTGCACCGCGGCAGACATCCCCTTTACTGCCTGATAGAGGTTGAGATCCAGGGGATAGCCACTGTTGGACGTGATCACGATATCAAAAGGCTCGGACACAGCTTGCAGCGCGTGCTCCCTGACAAACTCCACGGCAGCACGGTGCGCGATGGCCATACTCCCGGCAAAGACGCCGGTCAACTCCCGATCGCGGTTGAGGGTGACGTTGAGCATAAAGGTCGGCTGCGTCGCGACAGCCACATCGCGAATCTCCTCCCACAACGGGTTACCCTCGGTGACCGCCCAGGTCGTCCGTGGATGCGAGAGTAATTGAGCACCATGAT
>SLDA01000221.1 GCA_007125545.1 Thermoflexales bacterium
TACTGGAGAAGGCTTCACCGGTCGCGCGCTTGGATCCGGAAAACGTTGAAGCCGGTCAGATTATGAGTGAGGCTCAACAGATCCTCAGAGACCAGGACAACACCTCTCTGCTTAATCTCACGCAGCTCTTGGATCTCGCCACTGCCCCTGTGCCCCGGCGCATCGTTGCAGCGGGAGGCTGGGTCTATATTATGAACACGGCAACTGATTCCGTCATTGGCCTGCCTTTGGAGCAGGATGGACTCTCGCTCTCGACTGATAGCCAAACCTCGATTCTCCGGCGGGGCCAAACGCACCAGGATGTCACGGTCGGCAGCCTCGTTGATTTTGCCTGGCTGTCGCCGAACCCCTACTATCCAGATGGCGCTGTTCTGATCTACAGCGACGAGGGGCAGCTGTACATCTACGAGTCCACGCGCGGTCCTGGGAACATCACGATCCAGCAGATCGATGGCAGCTATGGCCCGGGCGCTGTCACGGTAATGGAGACCTTCGGCCAGCGGTTTTATCTGGTCAATCGCCAGCTCAACCAGATTCTGATGTATGAGCCGCTCAACGGCATCTACAGAAGTCCGCGCGAGTATTTTGCAGCAGGAGCCATTCCCGATCTGTATCAGATACAAGATATGGGCATTGACGGACGGGTTTATCTGCTGATGGGCAATAGTGAACTGAAGACCTACTTCGCTGGCACAGAAGACCACTCCTTCAACTTGAGAGGGCTACCACACGGGACCTTCGAACCCCGGCTTTTATTGGTGGAACCGGATGGTGAGAAGGGCTATGTATACCTTGTCGACCCTGCGCAGGAGCGCATTATGATTGTGGATAAGCGCGGAAACTTCGTCCATCAGTACCGCTTCCCCCGGGGCGAAGTCACACGTATAGAGTCCCTGGCCGTTAGCTACACCCCCCGCCGCGTGCTATACCTGATCGCAGACAACTACCTCTACACTGCGCCGCTACCACTTCCTCGCCTCGAGACGAATGCCGCACCCTGAGGAGCCGGACCCGACGACACGCAATGTCAACCCTTGAAACTATACGCACTTTTATTGCGATCCCGCTGCCCCATGAGCTGACCGATCAACTCGGCCAAGTACAGAAACAGTTGCGTCGGAGCGCACCCGACTGCGTGCGATGGGTGGCACCTTCTAAGATCCACCTGACCATTTATTTCCTGGGCGACGTGCTCACCGACCGCATAGATCCAATACGAGAAGCCCTGACCGTCGTAGCTCGCAATCTGCAACCCTTCGATTTCGAGGTAAGTGGGCTGGGCGCCTTCCCCAATCCACACCGGGCGCGCGTCCTCTGGGTCGGTATCAAAGACCCCACCTCGTGGCTCGGTCTACTGCAGGACGCAGTTGCCGAAGCAATGGCCCACTTGGGGTTTCAACGTGAAACCCGCAAGTTCTCACCACATCTGACGTTGGGCCGCGTCAAGCGGGGGACCAGCGCGGGGGAGCTCCGCGAACTGGGCGCCATTATTGAAACGACCCAAGTTGGTATTCTGGGTACGGTGACCGTTGAAGAGCTGATCTTGTTCCAGAGTACGCTCAAGCCCGGGGGTGCCGAGTACTCTCCACTCGGGCACTTCGAACTTAGAAGCCCCTAGGATAGACAGTCGACGATTCAGACCTCGTGCGGCAAGAGACCACGGTAGACCTCTAGCGTCTCGGCTGCTGCCTTCGCCCAGCTGAAGCGCGCAGCTTGCAGCCGCCCCGCCTCACGGAGGCGCTGCTGCAGGGCAGGATCACCGGCGATCCGCCGGCAGGCGTCAGCGATCATCTCGGGCGAGTCCGGATCGATCAGAATGCCGGCCTCACCCACGACCTCGGGCAGACTAGCGCGGTTCGATGCGACCACAGGCGTCCCACATTGCATAGCCTCCAACGCGGGCAGCCCAAATCCCTCATAGAAAGAGGGGATCACCAGCATCAACGCGCCGTTGTAAAGCGCTACCAGTTCGTCCACTGTGAGACCTTCCAGAAAACGGATATAGGGTTCAAGCTTGAGAGCTGCGATCTGACTGTGGATCTCACCACCGTGCCAACCGGGACGTCCCGCCACTACCAATTGAGGAGCATCGCCGCGCGTGCGCCACAAACTGAGGGCATCCAGGAGTCCTGACAAGTTCTTGCGCGGGTCCCATACCCCGACGAAGAGTAGATAGCCCGGGCGCAATGCATGGCGGGCCAGATGCGGCCCGATCTGCTCTGGGTTCAGCGGCCGAAACTCCTCCGCAGCAGCTAGGTGCACAACCACACTACGTTCAGGCGCGACGTCAAGCAAATCCGCGAGGTCACGACGGGTTGCGTCTGAGTCGACGATGATCGCATCGGCCCGCTTCACTGCCCAACGAATCTGACGGTTGTAGTAACGCCGGGCCTCGACAGCTAAATATTCAGGATAGCGAAGGAAATTAAGATCATGAATGGTAGCAACCATACGCCGAGCGCCCCACGCAGGAGGAATGAAATCGGTACTGTGGAAGACGTCCAGCTTCAAGGAGGCGATTTCGGCGCCAAGTAACCATTTTTCGAGACTGTGATGCGGCGGAGTCCATACAGTCCGGTTCCTTACCCCCGGTAGTGTGAGCGGGTCTTGCTCGTGGCGATGGGAAATCAAGATCAGGCTCTCTTGTGCACGTTGTTCTACTAGGGCACGCGCGAGACGTCGCGCATAGTAGGAAATACCGCCAGGGGCGTACGCGTGCAGCCGCACGTCGATACCAATGTTCATCCCGCCCATCCTCCCAACAGGACCGATACGCAAAACGTGTTACCTCGTCTCACACCGACCTCCTGCTACGGCCATCAGCGGTGATAATTCCGAGATTAGTACTCTTCGGAAGGGTCCACCACATTGAGCAACGGGGCGCCTGTGACATAACGTTCCAAGTTGTCGACAAAGAGGTCCATTTCGCGCGACTTCAGATGTGGTGTGCTCCAGCTATTGTGAGGCGTGATGATGACATTGGGGAGGTCCCATAGGGGTGAGGCTTCGGACAACGGCTCCTCCACGAAGACATCCAGGGCCGCTCCCCCAATCGATCCGGCTGACAGTGCTCTGGTCAACGCTTCCTGATCGACAATCGCGCCCCGCGCTACATTGATTAAGACACCAGTCGGGCGCATTGCCGCCAACTCTCTACTACCCAGCAGCCCACGGGTCTCGCTCGTAGCAGGTAACGCAATCACCACATAGTCCGAGGCAGCCAGCAACTCAGTCAAACGCGTGGTTCCCATCATTTCATCGACAAGGGGGCTGCCCTTCTCGGCATGCCGGCGCATAGCAAGGACCCGCATTCCGAAGGCCTTGCAGCGCCGTGCCACCTCTGTTCCAATGCCGCCCATCCCCAGAATGCCCACGGTCGTTCCGGCGAGTTCTTGGAGCCTGAGCAATCGCCACTTTCGTTCTCGCTGCTGCGCAAGCAGCTCCGGCATACGCTTGGCGAAGAGTAAAATGTAAGCCAGAACGGTCTCGGCAATTGGCACGTCAAAGACGCCGGCGGCATTCGTGATCAGCACATCCCTATCTGGATGTAAGGCAGCCAAGACGTGATCGATCCCTGCAGTGACGGTATGCACCCAACGGAGCGAAGACGGGTGCAGCACAGCCTTCACGGTCGTGTCTGAGAGGGACCAGGGCAACATCACAACCTCGACGCCGTGCAAGTCGCCGCTTATCTGGCCGTCATTGTCAATGACCACGAGATCACACGCATCCAGGAGCGCGCAAGCGCGGGTCTGCATCAAGTCCAAGACAAACTGCGGCACGACGATCTTCATAGTACCTGCCAAGTCTTGCGGATTAGAGTAACAGTCCCGAGGATAGCGGTTTCGGACCAAAGGGCAAACAGGGAGCGAGCCCGCGGGCTTAGAATACGGCCTGCGCAGTGCGGGCAGATGCCGCAAGTTAAATTGCGGACCTTTACCTGCTCGCATCCTGTGTTATCATGCGAGGGGAGGGAATATGGCAAGACCTTACATCGTACATTATGGCGAACTTGGGCTCAAAGGACGCAATCGGATCAGCTTTGAGCGCCAGCTCGTCAACAACATCCGCAGGGCACTGGAGGATTTGGAGGACCAGGGCCAAATGAAGGTTCAACGCCTTCCCAGTTATCTCTTAGTGAAGCCGCCGTCTGAAGTTCCGGAAGCGAAAGTAGAAGCACGGCTCCAACAGATTCCCGGGATTGCATATTTCGCGCCAATCGTGACCACACCCCTCGACATAGCCGAAATAACCTCGGCCGCCGTGGAAATGGCGCGCGAGATTATCACACCGGAAACTACCTTCAGAATCCAAGCTACCCGGGGTAACAAGACCTTTCCAATCACTTCCCCTGAAGTAGGTCGCGAGGTGGGAGGAGCGGTACAGGAAGCCACGGGTGCGCCCGTGAACTTGAGGCATCCGGATGTCACCTTGAGTATTCAGATCTATGATGATCAAGCCTACCTCTTCGCACGGCGTATTCGAGGACTGGGGGGGCTTCCGGTTGGCTCCAGTGGGCGGGTGCTGGCGCTCTTCTCCGGGGGGATTGATTCCCCTGTGGCGGCGCATCTTCTGATGAAGCGAGGGTGCCTGATGGACTTTGTCCACTTTCACTTGCTGCGTGGTGAGAGCGAGATCCGAGAGTCCAAGATTGCAGCGATGGCGAGGAAGGTTCTCGTCCCACATCGCGCTCCCGGACGGCTCCATATGCTGTCGGCGGCTCCTTTCGAGGCCGCTATGGCGGGGCTCGATTCACGCGTTGCCACCGTGGTTTTCCGGCGGTTTATTATGCGTGCGGCGGAGTCGTTGGCCAATCGACGCCGCATTCCGGCTCTGGTCACAGGCGAGAGCGTCGGGCAAGTTGCCTCGCAAACCCTTAAGAATATCAACCTCATTTCCGAGGCTACCCAACTGCCTATCTTGCGGCCCCTGATCGGCATGGATAAGGAAGAGATTATCGAGATCGCGCAGTCCATTGGGACTTACGAACTCTCCATCAAGCCCTACCAGGACCCTTGTTCACTCCATGCTCGCCATCCTGCCACCTGGGCCCGCCACTCGGCGGTCGAAGAGGTCGAGACACGGATCGATGTAGACGCACTACTTGAAGAGACGCTAAGCCAACATCTGCTCACGATCAGAATCACCTTTTGAGGCTTTTCGCTCTTCTACCCTCTGCTATACTAAGAGTATAAGCCAGTACAACGCTTCTCAGTACGGACGGAGGGCCACTACATGGATATGCGCACCTTCATCGCGGAGCTGGATGCAGCAGGGGAACTGCACCACATCGTCAGACGCGTCTCTCCGGAATTCGAGGTGGCTAGCATTCTGGCGCGCCAGGACGGGCAGCCGCTGCTCTTCGAGCAGCTTGAGGGCTACCCCGATTGGCAGCTTGCTGCAGGCTACGTGGCTCAACGTGCGCATTTTGCTCGCGTCTTGGGCGTCGAGGTGAACGCACTGATCCCTCGGATCATCGACGCCGTCGCGCATCCGGTGCAGCCTCCCCTAATCGAGAATGCGCCGTGCCAGGAGGTGATCGAAACCGATGTCGATCTGGCGCGGATACCCATTCCACGCTATCACCCGCTTGATGGAGGGCCTTACATTACGACCGGTGTCGCCGTCATTAGCGACCCCGACCATGGGCGTAATCTATCTTTCCACCGGCTGATGCGAATCGGAAAAGACCGGCTGGTGGGACGCATAGTCGAGCAGCGCGGGACGGATACGGCGTGGCGCAAGCTGCCGGACGGATTGCCGATGGCGGTGTGTATTGGCCTTCCGCCTCACATCTTGTTGGCCGCGGCGACCTCTCCGGCCAGAGGAACGGATGAATTGGCTATAGCCCAGGCGATGGCACCAGCACCGGCGACGAAAGCCTGGAGTGTGCCGCTGGAGATACCGGCCTATGCAGAGCTGGTGCTAGAGGGGGTCCTGACCCACGAATTTGCACCGGAAGGACCATTCCCAGATCTGTCCGGCACGATGGATGGCATCAGGGAGCAGCCCATCTTTCGAGTCACCACCATTACTCATCGCCGTTCACCCATCTTCCATGCCTTGCTTCCGGCAGGGCTGGAGCACAAGAATCTTATGGGTATGCCTCGAGAACCCACGATGTACGCCGAAGTCAATAAGGTCACGGACTGCACCGATGTGCGCATCACACCAGGCGGATGCTCCTGGCTGCATGCGGCGATCCAGATCGAGCCCAATGGGCCGGAAGATGCGCGCCGGGCTATTGAAGCGGCTTTCCGAGGTCACAGTTCACTGAAGCATGTGGTCGTCGTCAACACCGATGTGGACATCCATAATCCAAGCGAGATTGAGTGGGCCATTGCGACACGGTTCCAAGCAGATCAAGATCTGATCGTGCTAGAGGACCAGCCGAGCTCCAGTCTGGACCCCAGCGCGCGTCAGATACCAGGAGGTAAGACAAGGACAGCCAAGATGGGATTGGATGCAACGGTGCCCTGGGGGGCTCCGCGGGAAGGCTATGTGCGGGTTCACTATACGTGAAGATTGCTTTCTACGAGATTACGCCAGAGGAGGTTTTCCGGTTTACAAACCCACGAAGTGGGGACGCTATCTTGAGTGGGTGGGCACTTTACGATTTTTGTTGGGTGCCACTCGAGATGGTGAGGAGCCCTTCAAGAGAGGGCCTTAATCAATTAGGAGGGTATGATGAAGTTCAGAGATACGTTTAACAGGATTGTCGTCGTCATTGCGTGCCTGGTGTTGATAGCGGCCGTCGTGGCTCTCGTCGCTTTTCCCACCATATTCATCACGGCGGGTGAGTGGCTCGCAGGATTGGGCCAGATCTTCGAAAATGGGCAGACGCCTGAAGTTGTGATTGGTGCCGTGGTAGCGTTTTTGGTGGTCTTACTGCTAGCTTTCGTGATCTATTGGCAACTCCGGTCGATGCGCGGCGGGTTTGTCAGGGTCCAGCGGGTCACCGGGGGTACGGCGAAAGTCAGCACGAAGAGCGCCAAAGATATGCTAGAACACCAGCTGGCGCTCGTGCCCGGCGTCTTGGAGATCGATTCGCAGGTGCGCGCGCGCGGCAATCGCGTAAGCGTTCAGGTAGAAGCCGACGTCAGGGGAGGCACCAACGTACCTGAGGCCGCAAACCGTATGATCAAGGAAACGCAACGCGTCTTCACGGATGAACTTGGCCTCCAGATCGAGGGACCACCCGAGGTGTCGGTAACGATAGTTCGCGACGAGGCGGAGGTCGAACGACGAGAGGAAGCGGCGCGATCCGCTCAGCCGAGCTCCTATACGGCAGTTGAGGCCGATCGGCGCGAGGACGTAAGGGAACGACGACGAAAGCCCGTGATGGCTGAGGAGGAAATGGCGCCGGTGGTACCCGAGCCGTCCGAAGAGGAACTACGGGAACTCGAGGAGCCGGAAGTGGAGGAACGCCGTCGCTATGAGGTCGAGGAACGGGAACAAGAACGGGAGCGGCTCGAATCCGATCGAGGCCCGTTCGATACAGAACCTGACTATGAGGAAATCGAGGCCTACGAAACAGAGGATATGGAGGCCGAGGGCGACGATGATGAATATCGACCAGAGGGTGGGAAACCGACCAATCGTTATGATGATGGAGAGGAGATCCATACCCATTGAGTGACATGACCAAACTGACACCGGAGGCGTTAATCGAAGCCATGATCTTTGTGGCGCCGCGACCTGTGTCAGTGGAGGAGCTTGCTCGGGCAGCCGAACTCTCTGAAGAGGAGATTGTGGCCGCACTAGCCAATCTAGAAGCCCAGTTTTCACAGCAGGGATTACGTCTCCAACGGAGCCGTGACCGGTATCAATTGGTCACGGCTCCTGAAGCGGCGCCGCAAATCGAAGCCCTGCTGGGACTGGATGTGACACTGCGTCTGACCCAGGCGGCTATGGAGACCTTATCGATCGTCGCATATGCCCAGCCTGTAACACGTCCCCACCTGGAGGCGATTCGCGGGGTCAACTCGGACAGTACTCTGCGCACGTTGCTCTCCGCCGGGCTGATCGAGGAGGTCGGGCGAGCTGAAACACTGGGGCGTCCGATTCTCTACGGTACGACATTTGAGTTCTTGCAGCAGTTTGGCCTGAAGGAAGCAGGAGACCTGCCCTCCCTGCAGGCGAAGGATATCTCAGAATCCGATCTAACACCCCCGTAATCCGCAGTGAAGCGATCCGGCAAACATTACTGCATTATTGCACTCCTTATCCTGGCAGCACTCACTGCCAGTTCCGCACGTGTGAAGGCACAGCCGAGAGCGATTAGCATCTACTATGTTGGACCCCAGGACGCGATCTCGCGTGCGATTGACCTGGCCGATCCCTACATCGTGCGGGTCGACGATCCCGATCTCGCTCAAGTCATCGTCATTAACAATCCTTTGCTTACCGAGGGCGTTGCGCGTTCCTTACAGGAGTTGGGTGCTGACGCTCAGCAGGGGCGCATCGGGATGGTCATCTTCTGCGGCCCACTCTTCCCGCAGAATCCCCAGGACCTCCGTGACATCCTTGGAGTCAGCACCTTCGGTATGGAGCTTCACACGACGGCCTCGGACGTTCGTGCCTCCAACGTCGGCAACCCCTTGCAGCAAGCCATAGCCTGGAACTCCGCCCCCGAAGTCGCCGCGCGCACCGTCATCGCCAACCCCAACCTGCTGCAGCCGGTCGTGATAGCCTCTGACCGCGACAGCATCATTCAACGTGTACGCGGGCGTGACCGGGGACGGGCGACAACGCAGATGCAGACCTGGGTGGTTGGAGCATGGCTTGATCACCCTACTAACAGTCGCTGGTCTCAGTGGGCTTACTTCAACTACCTCGTCTATCACTTGATCGCGGACGCAGCAGGTGCCTCGCCGATCCTGTCGTTTGCCGACTACCCACACGCGCCAACTCCTCAGGGATCCGCCCGACTGATAATCGGTGGAGCCGGTGTGATAGTCATGCTAGTGGCCGGCCTCGCCTATACCACGACCCGCCGGCATCTCTATCTCAGCGCAGATCTCACCCGGTCTTGGCGCCGTATGAGCCTGCTCTCCGATGGTAAGTCCGGTCCAGCGGCCGGACGCAGGGTAGGGCTTCACCGTCCTCTGTCAGGGTTCCTCGCCTTCCTGCCGTGGAGCCTGACTCTTTTCCTACCCTTGACCATCTACAGCCTCTACCTAGCGCCCGATTTGCTGGGCACCGGAACCGCGGGACTGGAAATGTGGGAGCAAGTAACCCGCTGGACCTTGATGGTGTGGGTTTTACTCGATGCTGGGACAGGCATCGCAGCAGTTCGTCACTTCAGCGCTCACTTTGATCACACCCCCCGGCGTGCGGTTCGTTTCCTGCAATTCTACGTTTGGTGGCAGCTGCTCAGTGGCGCTGCGCAAGTAGGGGTAGTATGTCTCGCAGCCGCTGTTGTAATGCCGGCAATCGGAATGGCGCACCTCACCTATGCAATCCTGGCGCGGGCGGTGCTGCAAGTACCGGGGTTTCTCGGCGTCTTCGCCCTGACCTTCAGGGCGCGGCAGAGATTTGCATCGGAGCAGTTCCTCAATCTGCTCTATATCGCCAGCGTGCCTAGCTTCCAGACCGGATTGGTTCTGCTCTTCCGCTCGTGGGTTGGGGGACATCCGGAGACAACGCAGGGCATTGCCGTGCTACTTGGGCTGGCCGGCGGTATACTGCTGGCCGAAGGCCTTGCCTTTGGCGTGGGCGCCTATCTTCACCGGCGTGATGGTCAGGCATTGACCGCGATATTTCTGCCCACCTTTGACAGCCGGACTGTCTCCGAAGCGCTGAAATTCGGTATTCCCTGGGCAATCGGCGCAGCTATCCCGGCGACCACGGCGCTATTACAGACTCAATGGGCGTCTACCTTCCTCGGCGGCGCTCTGATACCTGCAGACTTAAGCATACAGAGTTGGCAAGCTCTCATTCTGCTCACCACCGCTTTTGAAATACTGCTCACGGGTTTCTTTCACGACCTCATGCCTGCGCTGACAGAAGCGGCCGCATTACAGACGAGAACACTGCTCCGTTACTATGTCAGCCAGGGCGTGCGCTATGGAGCGTGGTTTAGCCTCTTTCTCTTCGCGGCTCTTAGCGCATTCGGAGTCTCGATGCTGCCGAACGCCCTTACCACACGCTATCCCGATGCGTGGATCTGGTTGATACCGGTTCTGGGTTGGGGCGCGCTCCGATGGATGGTCTGGCTACCTGATCGAATGCTGGAAGCTGCCGGACGCCCTGAGCTCATTGTTGCTCTCACGTTAGTTGAGCATACCGTCCGTATTGGCAGCGCGCTCTTCCTTACACCCCGCTGGGGAATGGGGGGGGTGCTTGTCGCTTACCTGGTGGCCCTTCTTTTGCGCTCCGCGCTCGGCCGTATCGCAGCAGGACACCTACTTATCCACGGTCGTCTCTATATCTGGCAAGGCCTGTTGAGTCCCGCGGTTGCCGCTGGGATCCTTTACTACCTTCTGAGCAGCGTCCAAGGACTGCGGATCGGGACCACAGGCGAAGCCTCCATGTTGGGCACTATCGCGCTACTCCTGCTCTCGATGCCGGTCTACGCTTTCTTCACGGCGCTCTTAGGCGGCTGGGATTATGGAAGCCTGACTGATCTACGAAGGGCAACGGGGCTAAGCGGCGTCGGCTACCCGTACGCATGGATAATGCTGCAAGCCGTCCGTCTTGGCGCCTACATATCCCCGCTACACGGGCGCTTTCCCGTCGGGCTGCACTCCTTAGCTCAAGAGGAGGCACTGACTGTGACCGCAGTCGTGGAACGCGATTCCTGACCTTTACACACATCGTACCTGGGGCATAATGGGGTTGGTCGCCATCACATTGCAGCAGAAAGGAACCCACCATGGGGAATCGAAGAAGGTCGATCGTCATCATCGTTTTACTGGTGCTCTTCTCGCTGGCTTGTCGCCCTCTATTGAGTACGCCCGAACCGACCTCCGAGCCTACCCTCGTGCCGGCAGAACCGACGGTCGAGGCAGCAGCCGCCGAGGCAACCGCTACGCCACCGAACCTAGAGGCGACGACGGCGCCACCCACCGCCACCCCCCGGCTCAAGGGAAGCGGGCTCGAAATCATTAACGATACGGATCAGGACATCTGGTATCTCTATGTTTCGCCGACCGACCATGACGAATGGGGCGATGATCGCTTGGGAGGAGACATCATTCCCGCGGGTGGATCGTACACAGTAACCGGTATTCCCAACGGAGAGTATGACGTTCAGGCGCGGGATGCCTACGATGATAGCATTCAGACTACCTGGAGCCTAGAGATTACCGGCGACACGGTGTGGTGGGTGACCGCCAGATCTGTGCTGGAGATTATGAACTCCTCTGCCAACGAGATCGGTATGCTTTACCTTTCTCCTGTTGAAAGTGAGACCTGGGGTTGGGACATCTTGGCCGGGGATATCATTGAGGTGCACGGATCGTACTTTGTTCACGACGTCGAACCCGGCTATTACGATATCCGCGTGGAAGATATCGATGAAAATCTGATCGAGGTGGTCTATGATGTCTACCTGGACGGCGATCATTTCTGGAATGTGGTGGGTATGGCAGATCTCCCTCCCACTGCCGTCTTGCGGTTTGAGGAAGATTTTTCCGACAACCGAAATAATTGGGGTCTGAGCAGCCCACCCGGAGCCGTTTTTAGCCCACCCGCGAATGGTGAGTTTTGCATCGAGGTTGTCGACATGCATATCACGGCTTGGGAGTGGTACGAACCCTTCCGTCCCGACCAGTTCGTTGCCGAGGTGAGCTGCGTTGTAGATGCTTTCACCGACGCCAGTTGTGGCCTCGGCTTCGGACCTGATGGTGACAATCTCTACTGGTTCGAGATCTCGCCCAACGATCAGAGTTTTGCCCTCTTCCTGCTACGCGATGCTGAGTGGCAGCCCGCATTGATCGAATGGACAATCTCCAAGAACATTTCTCCAGACGGGTGGAACTATCTGAGCCTGGAGCGTGTTAACGGCGTCGTTTCGGTCTTCATCAATGGCGTGCTTCAGGGCGAAATAGCCAGTAACCATTTCCCCACCGGACGGGTAGGTCTGGGTGGGTCGACCTATGACCAGGCGAATGTGACTATTTGTATGGACGATCTCCGAGTCTGGCGCATAGAGTAGATACAACCCGGCTCTCCAACGACAAACGTGAGCCGCCAGTAGAGAGATACCGGCGGCTCACGTTTGTTTGGCCTGATCTTACACGGTCGCACTAAGAGCCAGCGGCGGTATGACTACGCCACACCGTGACTCGCTCCCCCTCCACTCGCACGCGATCGCCCATTTGTATTCGTTCGATAGGCACCCGATCCACCATCGGTATGCCGCTGATAATCGCCCCTACCGCCACGATAGGCTCGCTTTCCGCATTGATGATAGCGGCAGGTGCCACACCATTGACGGCTAGCTGGTAGAGGATGTAGGAGCCAACCGTGCTCCCTTTGCCAGTGGGGAAGACCAGGATCTTGCCCGCCACACACATGCCTTCAAGCGGGTGCCCACGTTCGGTCACCCGCCCCGTCTCACCATCAACCCCGCCCAAGAACCCAATAGGCACAAGAGATACAAGTGCCTCACCTTCGACGGCGCCGGCCTTGATTAAGCGAGCGGAAAAGATCTGTGCACACCTCGTGTCCACTATGAGAGGCTCCCCGGCATAGTCCCCGTGACCGCAGCCTGCACACACTCTGTGAGCGGTGCAAAACTCGCGGCCACGCGAGCCAGATTCCGCAAGTAATAGGCGCCCTTGGCAGATGAGGTGGCGACCGCTCCAAAGCCCAACTCTCGCACCGGGGCGATCGCCATACAGGCATCCGCGAACACACGCCCCCCGGCACCGGTGATGACGTCGAGTAGGCCCTGCCGCGCCGCGAGCTCGCGTACGGGTCGGGCACACGTCACCCACAGCGGAATCGCTAGCTGCTCTCCCCGCAGCTGCTCGGCCACATCCCGGATCTCCGCAAGCGACGCATGAGGGCAGCCAATCCAAACCAAGTCGATGCGCGCAATGTCATCACTAAGCGCTGCGTAGCCCGTCGCAAACTCTTCGACCGTGAGGATTGGAAGCTCCACGGGTGGCGCGGACGAGGCTGGGGCCTCTGGAGTGATTCCGGGAACGTGATACAGCGCAACCGCACCCGTAGCAGCCATCGCAGCACCGAGCGCCTTGAGCTTCTCTTCGCACACCGGATCCGTGGCTTCCAGATCGAGTCCGACAAAATAGGGAACGGCGTTGTGAGCCCGCAAACCGACGAGCGCGCCAAGCGCACTGAAGTCGGATATGGTCGCCGGCTGCCCGAGTACCTCGACCCGCAAGGTCGCCTGCCGGTGCTCATCCAGATGCAGGCCATAGGCACCGGTCCGCCCGGTTAGCGCCGATGCGATCGCACCGGGCCCACCTTCTCGATTGGTACGCGCCCCCAGCACGCTGTTGGCGAAGGTCACCGCCGAAGACTCGGCCCAGGCGATGTGCGCGCCCGGCCCAGGGCGATTGCCGATCAAATAGGGGGTGCACGTTGGATCCGGCTTCCCCCCTTCCACGCCCATACGCACGAAAGCATCGACGACTTCTCGCTGTCTGTCGGCGAAGACGGCATCGAAGCCCTGCATGTCCCAATCGGCCATATCCATCGCCGTCGGGTTGAGGGTGGTGGGGACGCGCACGCGGGCACCTTCGCCGGCCCAGCGCCGCAGAAAGTCGAGCCCGGCATCTCCTATGTTGCGATAGGAAACTCCCGAAATCTGCACGCTCTCAACAGGCACCAACCGTTCCGCGCCGTAAATGGTGCCGAGCGCGACCACGATCTCCATAGCGCGGCGCAGCGCCGGGCCCTCGTTCCCGGCCAGCCAGCTTTGTTCTACAGTGGTCAAATCCATACAGTGATTGTAGCGCAAGGCATGGAGGTGTAAAGGAAATCTGGTGATACTGGCTATGTATGGTAATATGGAAGCATGCGCCGCACAATTGATGACGCCAAACCTAACACTGCGGATCGCGGTGCAGGACCCTTAGCCGGACGACGTAGTACCGCAAAAGCCGCATCTCTGCTCCCGGGGTGGCATACCGGCCCTTTCAACGACGCGTATGCCTGGTTCGCAAGAGCAGTTTGGGCCAACAGGCCAGTATGAGCACCCCCGAGCCTCAACCGCTGGGTGTTGCCCAGCCTACACCGCGTAGAAGCCCTCTCAAGTTGGCAATACTTGTGACCTTGGCTGTGATCCTGGTCGCGGCCTTTCTGCTGCGCGACCAGCTGAATGTTGCGTGGTTCAGGACTTTGGGCTACGCTGGTGTCTTTCTGATGGCGCTGATCGGCAGCTCCACCGTTCTGCTTCCAATTCCCCATCTGGCCTTCACCTTCACCATGGGAGCTGTTCTTAATCCCTGGCTGACAGGGCTTTCTGCAGGTATCGGCGATGCCTTGGGCGAGATCACGGGCTATATGGCGGGCTACGCGGTCGAGGATATGGTGGCGCAGAAGAAGCTTTATGTCAAGTTAAAGAGCTACATGGAGCGCAACGGCGACATCACCATCTTTGTCCTCTCACTCTTCCCCGTGCCTTTCTTCGATCTCGCCGCCATGGCAGGCGGGATGGTTGGCTATCCCCTGTGGCGCTTCATGTTAGCGACCTTCGCGGGGAAAACGATCAAGGCATGCATCGCCGCGTGGGCTGGATCCATGGGCGTCGCTTGGATTGCCGACCTGCTGCGAGTTGAGTGAATCTAGCTGGAGGCGCTGGCATAGCGGCGCAACCCGGTTCGGAATAGCACCGTGGCAGCCACGAAAAGTGCCGCTGCGAAGGCCACACTGCCTACGAGCATCGCGCCGGAGAGCCCTCCGACAAGAGCCTGAGCAGGCACGGTCGTCATGATGCCGACCGGTATGATCCACGTTAGCACCAACCGCAACCAACCTGGGTACAGCCCAACCGGGTAGCGTGCCATCTGAAAGAAGGCGTTGAACAACCATGTGAACAGAAACCCAGGGCTCCAGAAGACCAGGCCCGCAAAACCGAGGAGCAGCGCATAGAGGATAATCACGGCAACAAACAGCGTTAATAGGAACGTTGCGAGGCTCCCAAGGGTCAGCGTCCGTCCCAACTGCACGACTGCAAAGACCAACACGCCACCGCTCATCAGCAAGTCAAGAATTACCAGAGGCTGCCAGTGCCGGATACTGGCAAGGAATTGCACGTCGACGGGCCGAAGGAGTGTGAAATCGAAGGTCCCCGTCCAGATCTCGCCGTCCAATCCGGCGAGAGCCTCCAGACTGGGCCCGATGAACAGACGTCGCAGTGCAGCCAACGTCAGATAGGTGCCGAGAAGAGCCAGCGTCGAGGTCAGCGTCCAGCCGTGGATGGCCTCTACCTGGCTGAAGAGGACCACAATGGCGAGAACACCGGTACCGAAGCTGAGCAGTGAGTGCAGCAAGCTAATCCAGAAGTTGACGCGATAGGCCAGCGCGTTCTCGATCGCGATGCCGACAAACGACCCGATAAGTCTTAGATGGCGCACACTTTCCTCCTTCTGAGTAGGACCCTCATCCGCCCACCGCCGAGTAGCGTTTCATACCTGCTCGCCAAATCGTCAGGAATGCTATAAGTGCCAGGGCGAGCCAGCATGCCTGGAGCACGAAGCCACGAACGACCTCCGCCTGGCCCAGACTTCCCATCAAGACCTCGACCGGGAAGCCGAGCATATAACGAAAGGGCAGCACAACAGACGCGCTCTGCAGAGCGCCCGGGAGCAGAACTGTGGGCGCCACCTGTCCGGCGAGCAGGAAGATAAACGCGTCTTGAAGTGCGACCAACGCATCAGCCCGCGTTGCCCAGAAGGCGAGGAGCGCCAGGGCATAGCCCCAGATGAAGCGTAGGGCCCAAGCCATCGCCAGCGCCGGCACAAACGCCAGTCCGTTCCCGAGCGTGATCTGAAGCTCCGGGCGCAAGACAAACGCCAGAATGGTCGTGACGGGAATCACAAAGGTCATGAAGACGACGCGTCCCGCTATCTCGCTAGCAAGTGTGTCGAAGAAGGGCGAGAGCGGGCGCAGCAACTGGCCACTCAAGTAACCGTACCGAATCATGTCGCCCACGGTCCAATTCGAAGTGGCGTAAGTGAGTTGATTAACCAGAATCAGGATCAGATAGTAGGCGACGAACTCGCCGCGCGTCATCCCGACCACTGTGCCTGCCCCCGCCGCCGTCGACCACACGAAGAGGTAGATCAGGGGCGAGATCATCCAGCCGAATGCCAGCAGAAAGAAGAAGCTGCGTTCCTGCAGCCAGCTCAACCATGTTCTCTTGATGAGGGCCCAAGCTCCCCGCAGGTTCATAGAGTCTCCTCCAGATTCACCGCCCCATCTCCATAGATCTGATCGATGACCGCCTCGATCGGCGGATCCTCGACGGAGAGATCCAGGACCGGGAGCGTATTGAGTAGTTTCGCGGTGATGCCGGGCGCGTCATCGTGTCCGACTCGGAGAGTCAGTTGACCGTTGTCTCGCTGCAACAGTTCGACACCGGTCGGAAGCTGCGGGTCGGCGCCGGCGGACATATGTCCGTTGCCAAGACTAACCTTGATCAACTTGAAAGGGGCGAGTTTCCGCGCCAAACCGCTCAGCGCACCATCGTAGAGCAAGCATCCGTGATGAATCAGGATAACCCGGGCACAGAGGGCTACCACATCGGCCATGTAGTGACTGGTCAAGATCATAGTGACGCCACGGCGCAGATTGTACTCAGCGAGGAAGCGACGCAGCCGGGTCTGCATTGAAACGTCGAGTCCGAGCGTGGGTTCGTCCAGGAAGAGGACGTCGGGCCGGTGCAATAAGCCCGCAACCAGCTCGCACTTCATTCGCTCTCCTAATGAGAGGTTGCGCGTGGGCTTGTGAAGCAGATCCTCCATATCCAGCAGTGCGACCAACTCATCTAACGTCTCGCGGAACTCTAAGAGCGGTACGTTGTAAATCTCGCCCAGCACGCGGAAGCTGTCGACCGGCGGGATATCCCACAGGATTTGGCTCTTGTTACCCAATACCATGCTGATACGGCGCAGGTAAGCCGGTTTGCGTTCCCACGGCACAGCCCCGATCACCCGGGCCCCACCGGAACTGGGGTGCAGGAGGCCCGAAAGCATCTTGAGCGTCGTCGTCTTGCCCGCACCGTTGGGGCCGATGAAGCCCACCACCTCACCCGTTTCGACAATGAAGCTGATGTCGCGCACCGCCTCAACTTCCCGGTGTTTCCGCCGGAACAGACTCTTCAGAGCTGCGCCCAAGCCGGGCTCACGTTCCGGAACGCGATAGGTCTTCGATAGATTCTCGACAACGATCTGCGGCATGTGTCCTCCTTTTTTTATGCAATTCCTTGTCCTCGTCGAGAGCCACAGTCCGGGTTTCAGTGTATGATGATAGGGTAAGGACCCGTCTCTGAACTCTATCTACATCTTACAACCTTGGTGTGAAGATGGAGGGTTTGAGACCGTGGGGAACTCTGTGAGAGGCTGGTACGTCTATACAGTAAGATAACGATGGATACGGAGTATTGAGGAGGATCTATGGCTTACAGTAACTTGCTCGGCGTTAGGAAAGCGGTGTCCCTAATGCTGCTGGTATCGATTTTCGTCGCTGCGTGTGGTACCGTGCCCACCTTGCCCCCAGCAGAGATAACACCAACCGAGGTGTCGACCCCCACACCGGTGGAGCCCGCGGTGCCTCCAACCGAAGAGCCAACGGCAACGCCTGCGGAGCCAACGCCAAGCCCTGCAGACACCGCCTATGGTGTCAAGGTCATAGCATCGGAAGTCGAGCGGGTCACGGATCCGGACGTAGGCGCTGCCGACATTGAAACATGGGCCGAAGGCCACAATGACTTTGCATTCCGGCTGTACCAGGCCATCCGCGAGGATGAGGTTAACTTGTTTTTCTCCCCTTACAGCATCGCTGTCGCATTGGGGATGACGTATGCGGGGGCGCGCGGCGAAACCGCTGCGCAGATGGCGGAGGTCCTTGGCTTCAGACTGCCGCAGGAGAGGCTACATCCGACGATGAACGCTGTGGCGCTGAACTTGATGGCTCAGGAAGCCCTCACGCTCACGGTCGCCAATTCGCTCTGGGCGCAGGAGGATTATGCATTCCTGGATGTCTTCCTGGACACGCTGGCGCGCAACTATGGCGCGGGAGTGAATATTGTGGACTACATCGATCCCGGCGCACGGGAAGAAGCGCGACTCGCCATCAACGCGTGGGTCGAGGACGAGACTCAGGGAAAAATAGAAGATCTCATAACAGAAGGGATGCTGACCCATCTCACACGGCTCGTGTTAGCGAACGCGATCTACTTCAAGGGGGACTGGGCACAACCTTTCCTGGATGGGACAAGCGACGACACCTTTACGCTACTCGACGGCAGTTCAGTGACAGTGCCGATGATGTCTCGACGCGCCGGCACACCACACGTCGATCGTGGCGATTATCAGGCCGTGGCATTGCCCTATACAGGTGAACGGATGCAGATGGTCGTGCTAGTTCCCACTTCCGGGAGATTTGCGGAGGTGGAGTCGCAACTGGATGCTCGGTTTGCCCGAGATGTCATCGAGGAACTCACTCGCTCTGATGTGAAGCTCTATATGCCGAGATTCACCTTTGACGCGAATCTAGATCTGGGGGGTACGTTGGAGGCGATGGGGATGCCCGATGCCTTCGACTCCGGGCAAGCCGATTTTTCAGGCATGGACGGGACGACTCTACTGCACATATCAGATGTAGCACATAAGGCCTTCGTTGCTGTGGACGAGGAAGGCACAGAAGCAGCGGCAGCCACAGGTGTCGTCGTGGGGATCGAGTCGCTACCGGTCGAGGTGCGTGTGGACCGCCCCTTCATCTTCTTCATCTATGACACAGAGCTCGATCTGTTTATCTTCGTGGGACGGGTCCTCGACCCAACACCTGTAGAATAGGGATACAACACTGACCGGCGGGCAGAGGCCGCCGGTCAGTGTGTACTGCTTACCTACATCAGAGACTCAATTTCATCCAGCATATCACTCAAGTCATCAAGAGCGTGCGCACGCCACGCTTCATTTGCCGGCGCTTCGGGTTCCATATAGCAGCCCATCACAGCACACAGCCGTTGCATGACGGCGTAGAGCAAGAGCCGCTTGCGCTCCGGGTCCTCTCCATAGCCCGCAAGGAATCCGGCCCACCACGCCGGCTTCATCTCGCCGAAGGGCGGATAACGCAGGCAAGCGACATCGAAGGCGGCATCCCACCAAAGGAAGTCGCCGACCGAGAGGAGTTTCGCAATGTGCCACCCGTGGCTCTCGCGCTCGAGATAGATGGTCCAGGGAAACGCACTTATGTGCACGAGCGAAGGCGTGTGAGCGTTCAGATAATCCAGGTTGGTTTTCCATAGGGACACAGTACGGTCGTAGCTGTTGCGAGAGATGCGGCCTGCCTCAAGGGCAGCCCGGCCGCTGCCCTCCACAATCTCCGCCTGATACATGTACGCGGTCGGGGCGCCCCAGGGCTCATCAGGTGTGCTGCCGTTCCAGAGACCGTCGCGCGAACTATGAACAGCGTGAATCTGCGCGTAGAGGCGACCGACGACCTCATAGATGCCAACACCTTCGTCTGGCACCTGCTGCAACAGAGAAGCCAATCGCGTGCCTCCGACCCTGGCCTGTATCACATAGGGGTGAGGCACAATGGCACAAGTGCTATCGACGGCCAGAACGCGGGGCACAACCGCCAGACCGTGCGCCTTGAGGATTTCGGCAACGTCCTGCTCTATCGCTTCACCACCCTCTAGCCAACCGGGCCGTTGGAGCGATATCTTGAAGAGCACCCTTTCATCGTTGTCGAGCGTCACATCCACGATCTGGCGCACCCAAGCTCCCCGATCGTGAAATCCTTTCACGGCGCGACCGGGGAAGTGCAGCGCAACAGCTTCTCTGATCTGAGACTCAAAGTCCATCGCGCATCCTCCTGTGTTTATCCCATGATACAACCTTGGAGAAGTGATGGAGGGTTGGGCGCTAGATCATAGCGAGCGCTCTCTGACAATCATCGACTCCAGCAGTTCGATCATCGCATGCGTGCGCTGCTCCCAGCCGTCTAGCGTGGTAATCCAGCGGTCGGCAGCGGAGTACACATCTCCGCCGGCATCTTCCAATTCCTCGGTAGTGGGCGTGTCCAACACGTGCCGCAGGTCCGCTGACTCACCGTAATCCAAGCATAAGAGCATTCGCAAGATCGACATCGTGCTGTAGCCCGCCCGGCTCAACATGCGGATGACACGCAGCCTTCCAATCTCTGCGGCTCCATACACCCGGTACCCATTTCCCGGTTCGCGAGGCACCTGGATGAGGCTATTACGCTCCCAGTTGCGCAGCATATCCCGGCTCACGCCAAGCAGATCCGCCACCTTGCCAATGGAGATAGGCCGGGACGTCGCATCGGCGGCGGTTCCCCTAGCCCAACGTTCCAGCAGCTTGACAGCACTCTCAGCTTGGGCGCGTTCTGCCTGGACGATAGCCAGATGCCGATACGCCATCTCCAGAGCACCGCCCAGATCACCGGCAGCAGATTGCTTGGCCAACGCCACTGCTGACTGACGGATCGCTCGTCCGGGCCAAAGGCCCTCGAATGCCATACGAGCCAGGCGCATCTGATCAATGTGAGCCTCTGTGTACTGACGGTAACCACTCACCGTACGGGGGATCTCCGGCAGCAACCCATAGCGCTCGTAGAGGCGAACTGTATTAGGATGGACGCCGACGGCCGCCGCAACTTGGGAGGTCCTATACGTTCTACGTTTCATGGCCGGCGACAAGTAAGGCGTTTAGCTCCGCCCATGCAGCTTCGACTTGAGCGCGAGTTTTCTCCAGTGAACCCTCGGTTGTGATGACCAGGTCCGCTACCGCGATCTTATCCTCCTGAGAAGGTTGTGCTCGAATACGCTGGAGGGCCGCGTCCCTGCTGAGATTGCGTCCTTGCATAAGGCGCGCGACTTGGGTTTCCTCGTCACACACTGTTACCCAGATGGCCTGGTAGTGCGCCGCCATACCACTCTCGAGGAGCTTGATCGCTTCCACCACCACCACCGCAGCCTCACTGAGCGCAATCTGATGCTCGACAGCCTCGATGACCGCCGGATGCACCAGGGATTCCAACTCACGCAGCGCTTGGGGATCGGAGAAGACACGGTTGCCCAATTTCCCGCGATCGATAGTGCCATCATGGCCGAGGATTTGGGGGCCGAACGCCTGTGTGACGGCTTTATAAACCTTGCCACCCGGCTCCATCATCCTATGGGCTACCTTGTCAGCGTCGATCCAGACAGCCCCTAACGCCTGCAGCATCTGCCCAACTGTCGTCTTCCCGGTCGCTATATTCCCCGTCAGTCCAATGCAATAGGGCAAACGCATGTAGACACCCCCTCGCGATAACACTCCAGCCGGTCACAATCAGGTGATTCGAAGCGAATGGAGGGCTAGGTGACAGGTGATTTGTCCGCGACATCAGCCCATTCTTCCAGTAGGTGGTTTAGCTTCGTCTCAACCTGGCGATATTCCGCTCCAAGCTTTGCCACTCGCGAGACTTCCTGAGACCGCCCGGCCGCATTCAATGCGCTTGTCAGGTCGGCAAGGCGGAGTTCGAAACGGTGAATCTCAGTCTCCAATTCATCCAGGCGCGCCTGCTGGCGAGCCAGCGCACGCTCGCGCTCGCGTTCAGCTCGCCGTTCCGCATCTCGCTCAAGGCGAGCCACATCTTGGACCTGCTTTGCCTTCCGTGGTGCATTGCGGCGCAGGTCGTGCCAGTCTCGATACGCTTCATACCCCTCTCTGAAGATATGAAGTTGCCCATCAGCAATGGCCCAAACGACGGTGGCAATCTCCCGGACCAGATAACGGTCATGGCTCACCATGAGAATGGTGCCGGTGAAATTCTGCAGGACCTCTTGGAGGATCTCCTGCGAGGCGATGTCGAGATGATTCGTCGGCTCATCCAGCAGAAGGAAGTTCGCCTTTGCCAGTGACAAAATGGCTATTGCCACCCGAGCGCGCTCACCGCCGGAGAGAACCTCAACGTTTTTGAAGACGTCGTCGCCGCGAAAACCATAGCGGGCCAGGAACCCACGAGTTTCGGCAACCGAATCCATACCTGCGTCCAGTAACGTATCCAGAACTGAGCGTCCTGGGACCAATTGATCCTGTATCTGAGCGAAATACCCAATACGCACGCCAGATCCCATTCGAACGCGTCCGGTGAGGGGATTCAGGCGGTGTAAGATCGTACGCAACAGCGTTGTCTTGCCGGAGCCATTAGCCCCCATCAATGCGACCCGCTGGCCGCGCCGAATCTCGGCTTCATCGACCTCTACAAGCGGTTTCTCAGGTTCGTACCCGACGCTGAGGTCATGTAAGCCCAGAACCAGATCGCCACTGCGCAGGGTAGACCGGAGATCGACATGAATCTGTTGAGCTTCTTGGGGCCGTTCCACCCGCTCCAAGCGTTCCAGCCGCTTGAGCCGTCCCCGCGCCTGTGAAGAGCGCTGCCCTGCCATATAGCGCCGAATGTAATCCTCAGTCTCCTCTATGTGCCGCTTTTGGGCATCATACTCGGCAATCTGGCGTTGGCGCCGTTCCTGGCGTTGAGCAGCATAGGAGCTATAGTTACCCGGATAGTCATCCAGCGTTCCGTGAGCCATTTCCAGCACGCGGGTGGCCATCGCATCGAGAAAAGTACGGTCGTGTGCCACGACGATCATCCCGCCGTTCCAGCCCTTCAGCTGATCCTCCAGCCACTCAATCCCCTCAAGATCCAGGTGATTGGTCGGCTCGTCCAGTAGCAAAATCTCCGGCTCCTCCAGCAACAGACGTGCCAGAAGGGCACGCGTCTTCTCGCCCCCGCTGAGGTGAGTCACGGGCTGGTGCATCTCGAACTCTTCGAATCCCAGGCCACTCAACACCTGCCCGATACGCGCTTGATAGGTAAAGCCACCGGCACGTTCGAATGCCTCTAGCTGGCGACCATAACGGGCGATGGCCCGCTCGCGTTCCTCCTCGTCCGGAGTGGCCATCAGCGCTTCCAGACGACGTAGTTCTACCTGTTGTCTCTCCAGATCGGCAAAGACAGCTTCCATTGCCTCCCACAGGCTAGCCGTACTGTTGAAGTCCGGTTCCTGCGGCAGATATCCCAGGCGAGCATCGCGCGTCTTCGTCACAGTGCCCCCATCGGGCTCAAGTTTACCGGCAAGGATGTCAAGCAGCGTGCTCTTGCCGCAGCCGTTGGGTCCTACAAGCGCAACCCGCTCTCCCGCGTGCAACTGGAAGGAGAGCTCGGAGAAGATATCGTCCGCTCCGTAGTACTTTGTCAGATTGTGTGCTGCTAGAAGAGCCATAATGCCAAAATTATACCAGAATTCGCACCCGCGACCGCTTCTGGACGCTCCGGTAGCCTCCTAGGGCAGTTGGCATGATCATGTCATAAATTGGTGGAAAAAGGCAATCGGTACTCCTTCAACCGGATCGTGCTCCTTCTTCAAGCGTAGATGTTTACAAAACGTCAGCTGGGACGGCGAAAGGAGCACCCGTACAGGGATGTATCATCCTTGCGTTTGTCGAGGCACTGTTCAACAGTATAATGGGGTCGCCATGCCATCACATAGGCTTATCAAAAGCTGCCGGACACTCCATCACCAGCGTCCGAAAAATCCGGACGAACTCACGATCGGCTCTATGCCGGGGGCTTTACAAGGATAAACGTGAGCAGCGTTCAATACCTGATCGGCAAGACCCTAGCCAAATACGAGATCTTGGAGCATATCGGCCATGGCGGTATGTCCGAGGTCTATAAGGGACGGCAGACTCAACTCAACCGCATGGTTGCTGTTAAGGTGCTGCATCCCTTCTTGGCCGATGAAGAAGGATTCGTCGTTCGATTCCAACGGGAAGCCCGGATCGTAGCGACTTTGCGCCACCCCAACATCGTCCAGGTATATGACTTCGATCACCATGACGAGTTGGACATCTACTATATGGTGATGGAGTACATCGACGGTCAAACCCTCAGAGATCTGCTGGAAAACGGACCTATCTCACCGGAGGACACGATTCACGTCGGTAGTGCCATTGCCGAGGCCCTAGACTATGCGCACCAGCGCAATATGGTTCACCGCGATATAAAGCCGGCCAATATCATGTATCTGAATGGCACAGAGCCGGTACTGACCGACTTTGGGATCGCTAGAATGCTGACGCTATCCGGCTTGACCGCGAGTGGAGCTATGGTCGGAACGCCCGCCTATATGGCGCCCGAGATTGGAACCGGCAAGGCTGGTGCTGCGGCGTCCGATATCTACTCCTTGAGCGTCGTGCTTTATCATGCGGCGACCGGCAACCTTCCTTTCGTGGCCGAAACGCCGATGGGCATGGTTCTAGGTCATATCAGCAAACCACCGCCGCGCCCCTCGATTTTCTCACCCGATCTCCCGGAGCCCCTGGAGCGGGTGATTCTGCGTGGGATGGAGAAGGACCCGGAAGCGAGATTTCGCACCGCGGGAGAGATGGCGTCAGCCTTGCGTCATATTCTTAACCCACCCACCTTAGCATCGGCTGCCTTTTCCGACACTGAGGCCCAGCCTTCTGAACCACTCGCACCTGGCGCCACCGTCTCAGGACACCATGTCAAGCTTGACCAAGACGCGCAGACAGCACATAACGAGGACGAATCGGCTGAAGTCGAGGAAGCCGACCATGAGCTTATCACCTCCTCGGCTCCTGCGGCAATCACGGCATCAGCACCCGACGCCGTTGGCGGTCGACGGGGAAACTCTGTATCGCAGCCAACCCTTCACAAAATCCTGAGGATGCCGACGGCTTGGCTCCTGCTGGTGATCGTGACCGGGCTTACCTTAACGGGCCTATGGTACAGTCTTGTCCGCAGTGCCGACTCGCTGGCGGAGGCGGTGCGCACCGTGGACACCGTCGGTGCGGTCACAGACGCGGTCGCTCCCGAAATACCTGCGCCAGCGACGGCACCCACAGCAACACCGGCTCCGGCAGATAATCTGTCTACGGGGCGTCAACCGCCGGCACCTCTCTTGTCTGTCGCGGCGGCTGATTGCACGCTCCGCGGAAGAATAGAGCATGTCAGCATCGAGCCAAACAAACGTGTGGCGCCCCAAGCCTCACTGATGGCGTATGTCACGCTGCGCAATAATGGGACGTGCGAATGGCCGGAAGGCATCGAATTGCGCCTCACGGGCGACGACGCTTTCCACATACCGGGGTATTTAGCTGTCGAAACCCTGGATCCCGGTGAGATCATGCAAATCCTCATCCCGCTCGCCGCACCACAAGACCTCGGCACGTACCAGACGACCGTAGAGATGCGCGATGCACAGGGTGGTGCGTTTGGGAGTCCGGTTAAACTGGCCCTCATTGTCGACGATCTTCCACTTCAAACACCGCTACCGGCAGTACCGGTGACAGAAGAGGCTGCAACCCCACAACCTCTGGCAATGAATGCACCGCTGCTTGTGAGATGGGAGGATCAACCATCCGAGGATCGCTGGAGCGGAATCGTCGAACTGGCGGCTGAAGGTAGTTCGGGTAGGTACCGCTATTACCAAGATGAGATTGGCGCGACCACCGAGATCGTTCAGGGCAGAATAGCAGTTGTGGGCAGGCGTTGCGAATCTGTTATCCTGAATATATGGGTGCTAGCTGAAAATGAGAGTATCTATTGGCAGGGCGAGATTCCTTTTCCAGCACCTGAGCGGTGCGGGTGAGGCTACATAGGGAGGGCGAATCGATGGATCAGCGGGAAATGGTGGCTCTGCTAGAAAGGCGGGGGATTCGAGATGAACGTGTACTGGAGGCTATGGCGGCGGTTCCCCGACAGGCGTTCGTGCCCGAGAGCAGACTCGAGGCCGCTTACGGCGATCACGCGCTTCCCATCGGCCATCAACAGACCATCTCCCAGCCCTACATTGTGGCTTTGATGACCGAGGCATTGGAACTTACGCCGGGGAAGCGAGTCTTGGAGATTGGCACCGGCTCTGGATATCAGGCGGCGGTACTGGCTGAGATGGGAATGGACGTTTACACGATCGAGCGGATCCCTGAACTGGGCGAAGCAGCCGCGCGTAACCTTGAAGAACAGGGATATGCTGTCCACACAAAGGTGGATGATGGGTATCGCGGATGGAGCGACTACGCACCATTCTCGGGGATCGTTGTCACGGCTGCCGCACCGGAGATTCCCGAGCCGCTCGTTTCGCAACTGGCGGATGGTGGCCGAATGGTGATCCCAGTTGGCCCCACTGGCAGCTATCAGACGCTGTGGAAAGTGATCCGCAGAGGAGACCAAATCGAACGGGTTAACCTGGGCGGCGTCGCTTTCGTCCCCTTCATTTCTGAGGAACTGTGATATCGGGGCTTGCCGGCGGCAGCAGGGTAAGCAGCCGCTTGCCGGGAAGTTGCCGGAAGGTGGCGCCCTGACTCACAGCTGCCCTTACCGGAGGTATGTCCACGATTACGGTACCGGACACAGCGTTGATGCCGTAGCGAAAGAAGATCGGCGAAAGCGGAGTTGTAGCGCCCAGGACCACCACAAAGGCATCGTCGCGGCAGAGCGCAACAAGCTCATCGAAAGTCTTGTTGAGCAGTGAGGTTCCGGTCAGTGCAACAACGTCGGCTTGGGGCAGTAGTTGCGGCGCCTCCGCCGCAGGCCGATCGCCGGGCCCCGGGTTCAGCTCGAGGACCCATAGGGTAGAAGCCGCTTCACGCAAACGCGAGACGAAAGGGAAGTGTCCTACTACTGCTACCTGTCGTCCGGCACCCTTCTCGGCAATGATGTCGGCGGCGTTTATCTCAAAGCAGCGTGAGGCGTTCACCTCCAGCAATGCGTTGATGGTCGCCATTCCGACACTGGCCTCCAGCGAGCTTTCACTCTGCGCCAGGGCAGCCAGATCCTGTGTGGGCAAAGCCAGAAGCTGTCCCGCATTCACAACCGGCGCACCGGCCCCGAGCATATGACCTTCCGCGCACGGGCTAAGCGTCGAGGCCAGCCCAGCGCAGGCCTTACCAGCGATCTCCAGGGTCACCAATGTCCAATGCGCACCGATACACACATCTACGGGTGTGGCGGCAGCGGCACGCGCGTGCAACTGTGATAGAAGCTCGCTGATTAAGGTAGTCATCGAAGTTGTTTTTTCCTTGGCGTCCATTATAATGGGTTTCCATGAACCGCCTAACGGCAAAGCACGCACAGCCCTCGACGAGCAGCCCGTTGAGCACGCCACAGCTTGCCGTAGATCTACGTCGGTCGTTTGATAGCGCATCCAAGGAGGTGTCGTGAGAGACCTGTCCTTCTCGCCCGTCATTCTCTGGCTGGGCGTGGCGTTAGCTCTCATCGGTACAGTGGCATTTCTGATGTGGACACCGGGCGACCTGCTGCGCACGGCAGACTACATCGGTGCCGCGGTCTGCCACCGGCTCCCAGACCACTCCTTCATCATTGACGGGCACCAACTGCCGCTGTGCCAACGCTGTTCGGGCACTTTCCCGGGCGCTCTCACGGGAGTCCTTGTTCAATGGGGGCTCTGGCGACGCCGACGTTCAACGAGCTTCCCCCGCTGGTTCTTGCTGATTCCTGTAGTCCTGTTTGCAGGGATGTGGGGTCTCGACGGCGTGAACTCGGCAACGTCGGAGAGCCAGATTTACGACCTGCTACAGCCGTGGTTTCCGCGGTCGGCTGGGGTGGGCATCCTAGGCTATGCGCCCCAACCCTGGCTACGGCTTCTCACCGGAGCGCTCATGGGGATGGGCATGAGCATTGTGTTGGTGCCGGCTTTCAATCAGACGCTCTGGTCCGATGGAGAAACAAGCCGCACGGTACGCAACTGGCACGAAATGGCAGCCCTACTCGTCATCGAACTTGGCATGGCGGCCCTTATCTACCTTTTGGTTCCCTTGCCTTCCGCTGTCGGCATTTATGGAGTATCCTTGTATAGTGCCTTAGGTGTGCTGACTATGTTCGTCCTGCTCGGCGCCATGATGTTTTGCTTGCTCTTGCAGCGGGAGGGGAGCGTAGCAGGCTGGCGGAGTGCGGCAGTCCCTCTGATTTGGGGCTTCGTATTCGCCTTGTCCCTGGTGACCGTGATGGATGTGACCCGACTCTGGGTTACCGGAACCATTGATGGTGTTCCGGGCCTATAGGGGCAGTTTGAGGTTGGCAGTGGCTGTCCGAGCGTCGTCCCGCGGGCACGCTGTTTGAGCGCCAAGCAGATCCGGCGAGCCGGTCAGTACAATCTTGTGAACTAGAGATCAACTGGTCCAACAGTCAATCTAAGGAGGTTTTCGCGATGTATAAGAAGTTATTCATTCCCGGACCGACCCACGTGCGCGATGAGGTTTTAGAAGCACAAACTGCCCCGATGCTGGGGCACCGCAGCACGGATTACTCTGATCTTCAAGCGGAAGTCACTCCGAAGTTGCAGCAACTGCTCTACACGGAACAACCGGTGTTCATCTACACCAGTTCCGGCACGGGCGTGATGGAAGGTTCAATCCGTCAAACTGTTCTCAAGCGCTCACTCAACACGGTCTGTGGGGCCTTCTCAAAGCGCTGGCATGACATAGCAGTCGCTAATGGCGTCCCCTGCGACAAGATTGAAGTACCGATGGGGGAAGGGTTTACTCCCGAGATGGTTGATGAAGCTCTGGCCGAGGGTGATTACGACGTCCTGACCGTCACATTGAACGAAACGTCAACCGGTGTCATGAACCCTCTCAAAGACATCGCCGCGATGGTGCGTGAGAAATACCCTGATGTAGTCATCCTGGTAGACGCCGTCTCAGCAATGGGTGGCGTGAAGATCGAGGTCGATGCCTGGGATGTCGATGTCGTCATCTCAAGCTCTCAGAAGTGCTTTGCTCTGCCACCGGGACTCACGATTGCTGCCGTGAGCGAGCGTGCGATGAAACGCGCGGAACAGGTGCCGAATCGAGGCTACTATTATGATTTCCTTGATATGTACAAGTATTTCAAGCGCAATCAGACGCCGGCTACGCCCGCTATCAGCTTGATTCAGGCCCTGAATCAGCAAATGGACGATATATTGGCGGATGGAATTGAGGCGCGTTGGGAACGCCATATCGCGATGGCGGAGGTTGTCCGCGCGTGGGCCAGGCAGTATTGGGCCCTCTTCCCGAACGAGAATTTCCTTTCAAACACTGTCACCACAATTAAGAATACGCGAGGTGTCAGCATCGCCGATTTGAACAAAGAGTTGGCGACCCGGGGCGCCATGCTCTCCAATGGATATGGCGGGCTGAAGGAACAGACCTTCCGTATCGCACACATGGGAGACCTCACCGTCGAGGATGTTAAGTGGCTCCTGGGTATGATTGATGACATTCTAGATCTGGCATAGTTACCACACTCTAAAAATCAAGGGCAGGCAGGCTATGCCTCAATCCTTTACATTCTAAGCCACGGAGGGAGCACATGGGAAAGCTACTGATTTGCGATCCGGTGGATGAAAGCGCCATCGAGGAAATGCGCAACGCCGGCGTTGATGTGGACGTTCGCGATGACATCTCAGCTGAAGAACTCGCGGAGGTGATCGGGGAATACGAAGGTATCGTCGTGCGCAGCCGTACGAAGGTCCCCAGTGCGTTGATCGATAGGGCAACATCGCTGAAAGTCATCATCCGTGGGGGTGTCGGACTGGACAGCATTGACGTTGCTCATGCTCAAGAGAAGGGTATCGCTGTGCGGAATACGCCGGAAGCCAACTCGAACGCGGTGGTCGAACTCGTTCTCGGACTGATGATCGCGCTCGCGCGCAATGTCACATCTGCGGACAAAGCGATGAAAGAGGGGCGATGGACGAAGAAGCAACTCCAGGGAACGGAGATCGAGGGTAAGACCTTGGGCATCATCGGCTTTGGTCGCATCGGTCAGATGCTGGGAGACAAGGCGAAAGCCTTGGGTATGGAGGTCCGTGCCTGCGATCCTTACATAGCTGATTCCGACCTTCTCTGCCTGGAGGATCTGCTTGCAGTAGCGGACTACATCAGCTTACACGTTCCCGGGGGCGCGGAAACGAAGAACCTGCTCGATGCCGAGAATCTGCAAAAAACCAAGCGCGGCGTGTTCATCGTTCAGGCATCTCGCGGCGGCACCGTTGATGAGCAAGCTCTATATGAGGCGCTGGAGTCGGGCCAAGTCGCCGGAGCAGCCTTGGACGTCTATACCGAAGAGCCGCCCAAGAGCGAGCTGTTACATAAACTTGTGGGCTTACCTCAAGTGATCGCGACTCCTCATATCGGAGCCGCAACTGAAGAGGCGCTCGCCCGGGTGGGCGGAGAAGTAGCGGCATTGGCAATATCCTATCTCGCCTAATCAGGAGGTGGCATGGCGAACATCCAACCCTTTCAAGGATTGCGCTACAATCCTAGCAAGTTCTGCGATTTGTCGGACGTGATCACGGCACCTTACGATCGCATCCACGAAGCAGAACAGCTCCGATACTATGAGCAGTCAGCGTACAACCTCGTTCGTATCATCCAGGGACGGAAGACCCCGGATGATAGCGCAACCAACAATGTCTACACCCGTGCGACAGCTTACCTGCACACCTGGACGGCCGAGGAAGTCCTGATCCGGGACCCGGAGCCCACGCTCTACGTGATAGAGCAAAGGTTCACAACCCCCGACGGGGTCGCACACCTGCGTCGGGGGTTAACAGCCGCCTTGGAGCTGACATCCTTTGAGGAAGGTGTTGTGCTTCCACACGAGCACACGCTAGAAGGACCGAAGATCGACCGCCTAAACCTGACTCGGGCTACAGAGACGTCTTGGGGCCAGATCTTTATGCTTTATCCAGATCCACAGGCAACGGTCAACACACTTCTCCAGCCCTTTCTCGATGCACATATGCCCGCCATCGTCTATGATCAGGTGGTCGAGCCTGAGGTGGAGCAGAACTTTTGGGTGTTGAACGATCCCGACGTAACAGCACAGGTGAAAGAGGACCTAAGGAGTATAGAGCCGCTGATCATTGCGGATGGGCATCATCGCTATGAGACAGCGCTGAAGTATCAGGCTGCTATGCAAGAGCAGAACCCGGAAGCCGGTCCTGATGCGGCCTTTAACTACGTTATGGTCACGCTGGTCAGCATGGATGATCCGGGCCTTGTAATCCTCCCCACGCACCGCTTAATCCACAGCTACAGCAAGATGGATGGAAAAGCATTGCTCACGGCACTCCGGACCCATTTCGACATCCAGGAAATACCCTCTCTCGGGGAACTCCAGGAAGCGCTGGACAAGGCCGTGCCTGAACATCCCAGGTTTGGTCTCTACGATGGCAACTATCACCTGCTGATTCTGAAAAGCGGGGCCATTATGTCGCAGCTCCTACCCGACCGCGCGGACTCCTTCCGTACACTTGACGTGACAATTCTGCACGAACTGGTGCTCGAGAAGACGATGGGACTTAGCAAAGAGAGCGTACGAAATCGCGAGAATATCGACTATCTACGTGATCCCTTGCCAGGACTGACCGCGGTGGACGGCGGCGAAGCGAGCTTCCTCTTCCTTCTCAATCCGACGCGTATGAGTCAAGTTCAGACATGTACGTCAGCAGGCGAGCGGATGCCGCAAAAATCGACCGATTTCTTTCCAAAGATGGTGAGTGGTCTGGTCGCCTTACCCCTATCTGGCACACTCAAGGTATGATGTCGATTCAACCTGTGACCATACGCCACCTACTCTTTGATCTTGACGAGACTCTGTATACGGACACATCTGGACTCTTCTTGGAGGTTGGCGACAGGATCGAGGGGTGGACGGCACAAGCGCTGGGAATTAGCCACGAGGAGGCCCGACGACTGCGTCGTCTCTACTATGAGAGATACGGGACGACGATGGCAGGGCTGCTGCACGATCATCCGGAACTGGATATCGACGACTATCTGGACTATGTCCACGCCGTTGACGTGTCTCAATACCTAAAGCCGTCGCCGGAACTTGCGGCGATGCTCGCAGAGCTGCCCGCGCCGAAATCGATCTTCACGAACAGTATTAGTGATTGGGCCGAGCGCATCACGCGGCAGTTAGGCATTCGTGACCACTTCGAGCACATCTTCGACGTGAGGTCAGTGGACTACCGGTGCAAGCCGAACCGGTACGCCTTTGCGAACGTACTGAAGCAACTGCAGCTTCCGGGTCAGGCCTGTGTGATGATAGACGATCAACCAGCTTATCTCATAGGCGCCTCGCAGATCGGTATGCGCACCATTCTCGTCCGGCGTGACAGTCGGCCCGCCGAAGGTATCGATCATGCGATCTCGCGCATCCAAGATGCCGGCCCGCTCCTTCACAGTATGCTCGGCGGAAACTAAGAAGAGAGCATTGTAGCGATTTGTTGCACACACAAACAGACACCCCCCGTTATGGGGGGTGTCTTGCATAGGTAAGTCAGGTACGCTTGCCGAGTGATTGCCTAGTCTGCGGCAACACCTTCGGTCTCGGAACCCCAGCTGTAGTCCATATCGGCCAGCTGCTTGTACATATTCCAGCGCGCTTTAGCATCTGCTCGTGCCAGATCAAGCAACTCTGCGGCCCGGTCCGGCATCATCTGCTTCAAGCTTCGGAAGCGGACTTCATTGTACATGAAGTCTTTGATGTCTGCCTTCGGTTCGCGGGAGTCAAGCTGCAACGGGTTCTTGCCCTCATCGAGCAGCCGCGGGTCGTAACGGTAAAGTGTCCAGGCCCCGGAATCGACCGCTAACTTTTGCTGGTCGAACCCATACTTCATATCCTGCAGCCCGTGGGCGATACAGTGACTGTAAGCAATGACCAGGCTGGGGCCCTCATAGGACTCCGCCTCGCGGATAGCGCGCAGTGCCTGGGTGTCATTCGCTCCCATCGCAACCTGTGCCACGTAGATATTGCCATAGGTCATGGCGATCCTTCCCAGGTCCTTCTTGGGCAACGGGCGTCCGGCGAATGCGAACTTTGCCACCGCGCCGCGGGGGGTCGCCTTGGACATCTGACCGCCGGTATTGGAATAGACCTGGGTGTCGAGGACCAACACGTTGACATTACGACCCTGAGCTAGAACGTGGTCGAGGCCACCATAGCCAATGTCATAGGCCCATCCGTCACCACCAACAATCCAGACAGAACGTGGTACCAGAACCTCGGCCACACTCAGCAGATTCTTGGCCTCCTGACTTTCGTTCTTGGACAGAATCGACCGTAGTTGGGCCACGCGCTCACGCTGGGCGGCATAGTCGACCTCAGTAACCTGCTCAGAATTGAGCAGCCCGTCCGATAGTTCATCGCCAAGATCGCCCCGGAAACGCTCGATCAACTCACGTGCGTACTGCTCATTCTTATCCAACGTCAGCCTATACCCATACCCAAACTCGGCGTTGTCCTCGAAGAGGCTGTTATTCCACGCCGGTCCCTGACCGTCGTTGTTGGTCGTAAAGGGCGTGGTCGGCATATGCCCGCCATAGATTGACGAACAGCCAGTCGCGTTGGCGATGACGGTGCGGTCGCCGAAGAGTTGTGATACCAGCCGGATGTACTGCGTTTCACCGCAGCCTGGGCACGCACCGTGGAACTCAAACAACGGCTCCAAGAATTGCGATCCCTTAACCGTTCCAAGATTCAACTTCGTCCGGTCATAGTGCGGAATCTCATCAGCGAAGAATCGCCAATACTCGGCTTCACGCTCGCGGATGTCAAACACAGGCGTCATATTAATGGCCTTGCGCTCCGGATTGTGGCGATCTTTGGCAGGACACACCTCAACACAGAGACCACAACCGGTGCAGTCTTCGATGCTCTGCTGCACGGTGAACATCATATCCGAGAATTCCCGCCCCCGAGCTGCTACTGAGCGGAAGCCATCCGGCGCGCCTTCGAGCACGGCAGGCTCGTAGACCTTGGTGCGAATTACCGCGTGGGGGCAAGCCATCGCGCACTTGCCACACTGGATGCAGACATCGGGATCCCAGATCGGTGTCTCCAGCGCGATATTGCGCTTCTCATACTGGGTCGTGCCTACAGGGAAGGTCCCGTCAGCCGGCATAGCCGAAACCGGGATTTGGTCCCCTTCCAACATGATCATGCGGGCAGTGACATCCTTCACGAAGTCAGGAACTTCGCCCTTGACCGCCGGCTGGAATTCAATGGGGCTGGTGGCCTGCTCCGGGACTTCGATCTTAACCATGTTCTCAAGAGAGTGATCAACTGCCAAGTTGTTCATCTCCACGATCTTGGTTCCACGACTACCATAACTCTTCTTGATCGTGTCCTTGATCTTGGCGATGGCTTCATCCTTGGGAAGCACTCCTGAAAGGGCAAAGAAGCAGGTCTGCATAATGGTGTTAATGCGACCACCAAGGCCGACGTCCCGGGCGATATCGTAAGCATCGATCACGTAGAACTCGAGTTCCTTATCGATAATAGTCTGCTGCACCTTCTGGGGGAGATGATCCCACGTCTCATCGGCCGGATAGGGGCTGTTCAGTAACACCGTCGCGCCTTGCTCGGCATTACGCAGCACGTCGAACTTCTCAACGAAGCTAAACTGATGCACGCCAATGAAGTTGGCTGAGGTGATCAGGTAAGGATAGCGAATTGGGCGAGGCGCAAAGCGCAAGTGGGAAATGGTGATACCACCGGACTTCTTTGCATCGTAGAAGAAGTAGCCCTGGGCGTAGTTATCCGTCTCCTCACCAATGATCTTGATGCTATTCTTGTTGGCACCGACGGTTCCATCGGAACCGAGACCATAGAACAGCGCGCGCACGACCTCATCAGGCTCAATGTTGAAGCTCGGATCGTACTCAAGGCTGGTGTGGGTAACGTCATCGACGATACCTACGGTGAAGTGGTTCTTGGGGCTATCCTTCTGCAATTCATCGAAGACAGCCTTAGCCATCGCGGGAGTGAACTCCTTGCTGGAAAGACCGAAGCGCCCACCCACGATCCTCGCAGAGCGTCCACTCTCAGCCATAGCCGTAATCACGTCCTGATATAGGGGTTCTCCGGCACTGCCAGACTCCTTTGTCCGATCCAGCACCGCGATTACTTTGACGCTCGTTGGGAGCACGTCCGCAAAGTGTTCAATGCTAAAGGGACGGAAGAGGCGTACCTTGACAACACCGACCTTCTCCCCCTGCTCGACCAGGTAATTCACGGTTTCCTCAACCGTTTCTGCACCTGAGCCCATGACGATAATCACGCGCTCTGCGTCCGGCGCGCCGGCATAGTCAAAGAGATGATACTGGCGCCCAGTTAGCTCGGCAAACGTATCCATCGCTTTCTGAACGATTTCGGGGGTCTTGAGGTAGTACGGATTGACGGTCTCACGACCCTGGAAGTAGACGTCCGGTCCCTGCGACGTGCCGCGCACGACGGGATGATCAGGACTGAGTCCGCGCTGTCGATGCTCTCGCACCAACTCATCGCTGATCATAGCCCGAATCGTTTCATCCGAGAGCGCCTCGATCTTGCTGACCTCCGAGCTTGTCCGGAAGCCGTCAAAAAAGTGCACAAACGGCACCCGAGATTCGAGGGTTGCTGCCTGAGAGATGAGGGCGAAGTCCTGGGCCTCCTGGACCGAGTTGCTCGCCAAGAAGCCAAAGCCAGTAGCCCGCGCAGCGGTTATATCGCTGTGATCGCCAAAGATAGAAAGCGCTTGGGCTGACAGGCTGCGTGCGGAGACGTGGAAGACGGTCGGAGTAAGCTCTCCGGCGATCTTATACATATTGGGGATCATCAGCAACAATCCCTGAGAGGCGGTAAAGGTCGTTGTCAGTGCACCGGTCTGCAACGCGCCGTGTATCGCGCCGGCAGCGCCACCCTCCGACTGCATTTCGACAACGAGGGGCACGGAACCCCAGATATTCTGCTCCCCTTTAGCGGAGAGCTCATCCGCCAACTCGCCCATAGAAGTCGAGGGGGTAATGGGATAGATGGCTATGACCTCATTAGTCTTGTGTGCGACGGTCGAGCACGCGGTATTGCCATCTACAGTAATCATCGTACGTTCTGCCATAGAAAGAACCTCCATAGAGTTAGCGATAAGGGTGAAAGACCGGCGCTAACACGGCCTATATTATCCAGGTTAGATTATAGCATAGACGTATAAAGGGGTCAAAAGGCAAATAGTCATCTCAAACAAGACAAACGTCAAGATTGTGGCACGTCTAGCTGCGGCTCGTCCGGTTCTACGCTTGCATTGTTGCCTAACTCCCCTACAATCACAGTAACGGGCAGACGTGATCTGACTAGCTTACGCGCCTCTACCAGGAGTCAACCATACAAGCGCAAGACAGACATCCGACTCGGGCACCCCTACAGCGTGACGCACCGATCACCAGTTCGGCACGCCGCGCCCTGCTGCCTTGGCCGGGTACGGCATTTTGTCCTCTGTCCGCACCTCAGCCGGTTGGAAGAGAAGCTCAGATCCGCGCGATTGGCAGAGAGCCCTCTCGCTTTTTGAGCAGGGTCAAGATCCAAGGGCCATTCGTATACACGCCTGGCTCGTGGAGCTCCAGAACCGGTCCGACTTGCGTGCCTAGGATGGCTTCAGGCACACGCCACCCAAACTACCCTCACACCGCACTGAGCCTCTGTTGATAACCATGGACTATTCCCTAAGAGTACTCGTGGTCGATGATTCAGAAGATGACGCCGCTCTCGTCACGCGCGTGCTGCAACGTGGGGGCTACACGGTCAGCACCAAGCGTGTAGAGACAGCCAGCGCGATGGAGTTGGCGCTGAGCCAGCAGCATTGGGATCTGGTTATTGCAGACTATATAATGCCGCAATTCAGCGGCCTCGCCGCCATCCAACTTCTCCAGGGAACGCAGCTGGATATCCCGATTATCCTCGTATCTGGCACCATTGGAGAGGAGGCCGCCGTTGCTGCCGTGAAGGCCGGCGCCAACGACTATGTAATGAAGGATAACCTGACCCGGCTCGTGCCGGCCGTACAGCGCGAGATTCGGGAATCGCTCTTGCGTCAGTCGCAGCGCGTAGCGGAGGAGCTACCACCGGATCTAGCCTACGCCGTTGAGCAAACTCCCGTTGTCGTCATCATCACGGACACTAACGGCCGGATCGATTATGTCAATCCCTGCTTCAGCCAGCTCACCGGCTACAGCATCGAAGAAGTGTTGGGAAAGAGTGCCGGGATTATGATGTTCGGCCATACCCCGGGATCCACCCATGATACTATCTGGGAGACCATTCGCAAGGGTCGGGAATGGAGTGGCGAGCTACAGAAACACAAGAAAAACGGCATGCCTTATTGGGTCTCCGCCTCAATTTCTCCAATCCACGATCGCGATGGCAACATCACTCACTACATCACGGTTGAGGAAGATATCACAGAGCGCAAGCACAGCGAAACGGAACAAACCGCACTCACGCATCGCATGCGCTATCTCAATATGGATCTCCGCCGGCGCGCCGACGAGTTGGCTGTGATCACGCGAGTCAGCCGCGAGATCATCTCGACGCGTGACCTCGACCAGGTTTTCGCGTCAATCGCGCGCCATGCAGCAGAGTTCTCTAACTCAGACGCCAGCGGGGTCTTCGCCGTTCGCAAGGATTCCCGACTCTACATCGCACAAGCCTGCGGTGTCAGCGCCCGATTTCTTGATCGCATCGAGCATATCGGCATTGAACCGGCACAACCGGGTATCGGTCAGGCGGCGTCAGAGAAGCAACCTGTCCAGATTTCGAACATCGCGCAGACCGAGAACAATCCGCTTGCAACCGCCTATGCGGATGAGCGGATTCGTGCGCTGCTCGCGGTCCCTATGATGCGCGATGAAGAGGTCATTGGCGGAATCGTGCTCTGGCAACGGGAGTTACGTAACTTTTCACCCCAGGTAATCGCCTTCATCCAGGCGCTCGCACAGCAGTGCGCGCATGCAGTTGAAAATGCCCGTCTCTTCGAGGCGGAGGCTCGCCGCCGCAGCGAGGCAGAGACGCTCTACACAGTTACGCAAGCGCTAAGCGCCACTCTTGATCTACCGCGCGTATTCGAGCTTATTTTGAGCGAACTGCAGAAAGTGGTGCCCTATGATAGCGCCTCAGTCCAACAACTCCAAGGCGATCAACTCGTCATCATTGGTGGAAGAGGGTTTCCCAACCCAGAGGAGCTCCTTCAGCTCAGTTTCAATATCAGCCAAGGCAGCAATCCCAACCAAAGCGTTGTCGAGCACCGCAACGCAATAATCTTGGACAACGCCGCGGAGGACTACAGCGAATTCAAGAGGGAACCTCACGCACGGGCCAACATCCATTCCTGGCTAGGCGTTCCGCTGATCTTCGGAGATCGCGTGATTGGGATGATCGCCCTCGACAAGCACGAACCCGGATTCTACACAGAAGCGCATGCACGGATGGCGCAGGCTTTCGCAGCTCAAGCCGCGATCGCGATCGAAAATGCACGCCTCTTCGCCGAAGAGGAACGCCGCGTCTCAGAGTATGCTCGCGCTCTGGAACAACAGCAGGAATTGGATCGCCTAAAAGACCAGTTCATCCAAAATGTATCCCACGAGCTGAGAACGCCGCTTGCCATTGCACGAGGCTATGCGGAACTGCTCGAGGCGGACGAACTGGGACCCCTGCTCCCCGAGCACCGTGAACCGATCGCGATCATCTCGCGCCGGCTCCGCATGCTCTCGCACCTGGTGAACGACATCAATGCGATTTTGTCGGTAGAGACGCAGGAACCGGACTTCGAGTGGCTCGATATCGGCGAGCTAGTAGGGACGCTGGAAGAGGACTTCCGAGGCTCCACCGCAGTGCGTGGGGTATCATTGACCATAGCTGTTGATGAGCGTCTCCCGCAGATCTTCGGAGATGCCATTCACCTTCGCAGAATGCTGGATAATCTCCTCAGCAATGCCCTGAAGTTTACCCCTGAAGGAGGTGAGATCAGGGTCGACGTGAGCCGTAATGGGACTCAGCTAATCGTGGCGGTTGCCGATACAGGGATCGGAATACCTGCGGAAAAGCACGACCGCATCTTTGAGCGCTTCTACCAGGTAGACGGTGGTATGAGCCGCCGCTATGGTGGCACTGGATTGGGCCTGGCGATCGTCAAGCGGATCGCGGAATTACATCACGGCACCGTCACCGTCGAGAGCGAGGTCGGCAAAGGGAGTACCTTCTATGTAACGTTGCCCTGTGAACAAGTCGCGTAGATTGTCGGACTTGATAGCTGTATGGAAGCCGCTCGCCTGCAGGACAGGAACGGATTCGAGGCAGTTTGGCCGATGTATCTTGACACAAGAGGCGTCGCGTCACAAGGAAAAACGGCGGGGGAGTGGAAAACCCCGCCGTTTACGATATAATGCCGAAGGTGGGAGTCGAACCCACATGGGCTAAGCCCGAGCGAGTTTGAGTCGCTTGCGTCTGCCTATTCCGCCACTTCGGCCTGGCATAAAGTATAGCCAAAACGCGGAAGACGTCAAGCAGCTGGACAAGCAATGTAGTATGTGTCGGACTTCATAGATAATGCAAATGGAGCAAGGATAAAACTGGTGAGCACCTATAGCTCACGTGCGGCGGAGTCACTGATAACACCTGTCGAGTCGTGGGACGAGGAAACGTTGATCAATTCGGCACAGCGCGGCAGTGTCGATGCGTTCAACGAACTCATTCTACACTATCAAAGCCAGGTGTATAATCTCGCGCTTCACATTATGCACGATGCCGCTGCCGCCGATGACGCCACGCAGGAGGCGTTCATCTCAGCCTATCGCGCGCTGAAGCAGTTCCGGGGCGGGTCGTTTCGTGCGTGGCTTTTGCGAATTGTCACGAACGCGTGTTACGACGAGCTTCGTCGTCAGAAGCGCCGTCCAAAAGTGTCCTGGGAAGATTTTGGGGATATGGAGGAAGAAGCCAACCCACACCTGGTCGATGATGGCCCTCGACCTGAAGAGTCGTTGCAGCAGCGGGAGTTGCAAGCACTGCTGGAGCGCACCATCGCCAGATTACCGGAGCATCACCGCACGACACTCGTTTTGGTGGATCGGCTGGGCCTTTCCTACGAGGAAGCCGCCGAAGCCATGGATGTCGCCCTGGGTACTGTGAAGTCGCGTCTGGCACGCGCGCGGCGAGAGATGCAGAAATTGCTCCAAGACGAGCAGGAACTTTTACCGTCCCGCTATCGTCTATAGGGTAATCAGTAATGTGGGAGGCGATGAGATCATGACCCAGAGGAGATGGAGCACCACAGAGGTCTCGGCGTACCTGGATGGGCAATTGGAGCCCAAACGTCAGGCCGCGCTTGAGGCTGACATGGAGCACAATGTGGCCTTGCGGCGACGCATCGAAGAGATGCAGCATGTGGTATCGCTGCTTCGAGCCGAGCCGCTACGTGAGCCGCCGCGCAATTACCTATTGACTTCGTCGATGGTAGCCGAGGCCACACCACGTACAACGAAATCGGCGAAGCGGACGCCACTCCTGGTACTGCGCTTGGCAACATCGATGGTCACATTGGCATTTGTGATTACCTTTGGGCTGACAGCACTGCAAGGGAACCTGATTCCCGGAATGCAGGCCCGATCATCAGCCGCCCCTGAGGCAGTCATGATGGATCAGCCGGTTGAGCCCGCTGAACCCGATGACGCACTGAGCGTAATGGTCATGCCGGAAGTCCTCACGGACAAAGATGATTTAGAGATGCCGGCGGAGGAAGGTGAGCCGGAAATGCTGTTAGCGCCACTGCCGGAAGCTGCTGGAGAGGAAGATGAGGTCGAGAGGGCCACGGCTGTGGAAAGCGCAGAGCCGGAGATGTCTGTGATGACGGAAACCGACCCGGGCGACGAAGTCGTGATAGATGATGTTGAAGCGGCAGCCCTGGAGGAACCGCTTCCGTCTGACCGGGTCGATCTGCAGCGCGAGCCAAGCCCGGAAGCGGACGCCGCGATCGAGGACGGGGAACAGTTCCTGGCAGAAGACCCCGGTGAGGTCACCGGCGAGGACGTTCCAACAAGTCCGGTTGAAGATTCCGTAATGGTAGTGGGGCTCGATGAGGGAGGACTGTCACCCTGGATTTCACGAGGGCTGGGGATTGCAGCCGTGATCTTGGCCGCGGTCACCTTCTGGCTGACCTATCAGCCGTTGTCCCGCCGCAAGTAGTTGGATGACAGGGACGCACTCACGTTTTCCGCTTGAGTGCGTCCTCTTTTTGTGCCAGCATACCACCCAAGGGCGCGCAGATCTGGTGGCTGTGGTTTGGCAGTGCAAATTGTGCTCACGGCTAAGAGGTAGGACTCTACCGGTAGATAAGGGGATGCAACTCTTGATGCAGACAGCCGCGATGAGGTCGCTACCAGACTATTGCTACCCAAAAAGGACAAAGTAAGGATGTCATCTGGATTTTTCCGTTGCCAAATGCGTACCTTGCTCCTGCTCAGCATCGTACTGTTACCTTTCTTGGCAGGCTGTGGTTCGCTAATTAGGATCGGCGGGAGCAGAGGCTTTAGCGCACGGTCACAAGAGACACCAACCGTCCTGGAATTATCCGAAGAGCTACGTCCCACGAAGGCGCGCGTACCAGCCAAGAGTGCTCCATCGACAGTGACGCGGATGGCTGCGGCACGGGCGACGCGGACGCCCTCGGGTCCTCCGACCGCCGTTCCCCCAACAACGACACCTCAGCCACCCCTTACTCCTACAGCGTCTGCCGCGCCAACAGCCATCCCCTCGCCAACGGCAACCGCTACCCCTTCTCTGACGCCTACCGCGACCTACCCTCCGCCACCGGAAGCTGTCAACGTGCCGATCCTGATGTACCATTACGTATCCGAAATGCCCGCCGATGCCGATGTATACCGGCGCGACCTTACAGTCACACCAGATCGCTTTGAGGCGCAGCTACAGTATCTCAAAGAAGAAGGCTACACAACAGTGACGTTAGCCGACATCTATGAGACTCTCACAGCGGGGAAACCGTTACCCCCCCGCCCCATCGTCTTGAGCTTCGACGACGGCTACAAAGATGCCTACACGCACGTACTGCCGCTTCTACTTGAATACGGCTTTGTTGGTGAGTTCTTCGTCCTTGCCACGCCGGCACACTACGAAGCTCCTCATTACTTATCCTGGAATGATATGAAAGAGATGGCTGATGCAGGCATGTCGATGCAGGCTCACGGACGTGATCATCTCGAGCTGACGAATAGGAGCTACGAGTTTCTTGTCTACCAGATTCTGGGATCGCGTGAAGCTGTCGAGGCGCATACCGGACAGCCCGTCCGCTTCTTCTGCTATCCGTCCGGGCGCCACGATGCTGATGCGCGGGCGGTCGTGGCGTCAGCGGGCTATTGGGGTGCTGTGACGACGGCATGGGGCACCGAACTGCGTCTCGATAACCGGTACGCCTGGCCACGCATTCGGATCAAAGGGGCCTGGGATTTGCCCAGCTACGCCAGTGTTTTGAGCAGCTTGGAACTTGATCCATAGATTCACCAACCGCTGGATTGACGACCTCTTGCTTGCCCTTATACTCAAAGGCTCAGGAAGGAGCTATCGTGACCGACGAACTTGACGAGTATTTCCCTAGGCCCAAGCAGAGTGAGGTCGCACTGTTGGGCAGTATCGTAAGCGGCAGCTTGGGAAAGGGGCTGGAAGCGAGGCTATCTGCCAACCGGTTGATTGAGGGATTGGCAGTCGGACGCTACGTGGTCATCCGGGGGCAAACCGGACGGCGCTTCTTCGGGATGATCACAGACGTTGCCCTAGAGACCCGGTATCCTGAAATTGAGCAGTCTCCCCCGGAAGAGCCGGATAACTTCATCGCCCGCGTCTATCAGGGCACGCTCACCTACGGGCGCCTACACATCACACCGATGCTGGTTCTCGAGGAAGAGGGCGGCGAGGTTCGTCCCGCCAAGACGGTACCCGCCCATTTCACCCATGTCTACGAAGCAGATCCCGAAGAGGTGGCAGCAGTATTCGGCGATGCTGATGAGCCAGGGCGATTTCACATCGGCGATCCTCTTGAGATGCCGGGTACACGAATCGCACTGGATCTGGCACGCTTTGTCGAGCGCTCTAGCGGTATATTCGGCAAGAGCGGCACCGGCAAGACCTTTCTGACACGCATGGTGCTCGCGGGAATCATCCAGGAGCGGGTGGCTGTTAATCTCGTCTTCGACATGCATAATGAATATGGCTGGAAGAGCCAGGACGAAGCGAAGCAGGATGTCAAGGGCTTGCGCCAGCTCTTCTACGACGGACGGGTAAGCGTCTTCACGCTTGATCCCGAGTCATCGCGTCGTCGCAACAGTAAAGTCGATTACGTGGTCAAGATCGGCTACGATCAACTCGATCCTGAAGATCTGGAGATGCTGGCCCCACTCTTCGGATTCACCGACGTACAGACCAACGCACTCTACATGCTGCGACGTCGTCTGGGCAAGAAGTGGGTCCAGACTTTGCTGGAAGAGGACGAGGAGGACGGCGCATCTCGCGAGGAGGGTTCGAAGGCGCAGCGGCAACGCAGCGCCGCATTAACCGATCTGCTTGCAGAGGGACGCCTGCACGAGGGAACGTTGGGCGCCATTCAGCGGAAATTGGAGCAGCTCAGGCGTTTCGCCTTCCTGGATACTCACGGATCCGGCGAACCCATTCAGCAAATCCTCGATTACCTGGAGAGCGGCAGGAACGTGATCCTGGAGTTCGGACGCTATGGTAACGCGCTGGAGGCGTACATTCTGGTGGCCAATTATATCACCCGGCGCATCCACCAGGCGTACGTCAAACGCAAAGAGGAGTCTCTGGGGGGGCAGCGGGACGAGCCCCGCACATTGGTCATCACCATCGAAGAAGCCCACAAATTCCTGGATCCGGCTATCGCAAAACACACCATCTTCGGCACGATTGCGCGCGAGATGCGCAAATACAATGTTACGCTCTTGATTGTGGACCAGCGACCTAGCGGCATCGAACCAGAGGTCATGAGCCAAGTAGGAACCCGCGTCACCGCGCTGCTCGATGAAGAGAACGATGTCCGGGCCGTCTTCTCAGGCGTTGCCGGCACCGCGGCCTTACGGGAAGTACTCGCTCGCCTCGAGACCAAACAGCAAGCCCTGATCCTTGGACACGCGGTTCCCATGCCCATCGTGATTCGAACCCGTGACTATCGTGATGTGACCCAGGAAATCGCGGGGCGTGCAATCGATGCCACGAGTGCGGAAGCCGCACTGTACGGCTAGCCCCGTTTTGGGCTGACAAGGAGGTAGAGTGGACGAGAACGTCTTTGCGACACACACGCGTCTAAAAGGATGTCCCCCTGCGCTGTTGATGTACATCATCTATCGCCGCATCAAGGAACTCGGACCCAAGCCCACCTGGTTGTGGCTCAAAGACAAGTTGAAACGACGGAGCCTTGGTTTCTCCCCTCCCGAAATCAGCAGAGTGACCCAACAGATCTACGTGGGGGGACAACATAAGCGCCATGGGCTTCAAGCTATGCGTGAGCACGGCATCACCGCAGTGGTGAATATGCGGGAGGAGTTCGATGACGCGGAGAAAGGCCTGCTCCTTGATCACTACCTGTGGCTGCCCACGACCGATGATGCTCCGCCAAGTCTGCGGGATCTGAATCGGGGCGTCGACTTCATCGAGAGCCAGGCGGCACAAGGCGAGAGTGTGTACATTCACTGTGCATCAGGTGTTGGGCGTGCTCCCACGATGGCAGCCGCCTATCTCGTTCGACAAGGGGCTACGCCAGAGGAGGCCTGGAAGAAAATTCAGGAAGGGCGTCCCTTTGTGCGCCCCGCACCCTTACAGGTGGAGGTCATCCGGACCTTTGCGATGCAAGAGCAAGTAGAGGAGCCTATGACAGAGGACACTTCAAAGCCGGAAGGAAGCGAGGAACCAGAAGCACGGGCTGAAGCCAATGCGGCAACCACGTCCGACGAGGATCTCGAACTGCGCGCTCAAGTGGCGTGCGAGCGCATTATCGAGGATCCTAACCTGACCAGTGCTTTGACTGATGAGCCGGCGACCGTCTTACTGCGTTGGGCAGAAGATCGAGCCCAGCGGATGGCATTGAAGACGGCCGGACAGGATGAAGAGAGCGCATGGGAAACACTTGACGCCGAGCTACGTCCGCTGCGACATCAGGTGCGCGAAATGGCGGAAGCCGCTGCGGATTCACCCGATCCCGTTGCAACGATCCAGAAGCTCATCGACGAACAAGCCGATCCGGAGAGCTAACGATGACCAAACGTAACAGCAAGAAGCAGATCGGTATCAAAGAAGTCCTCCTATCCCTAGTTCTGATCGTGGTCCTGTGGGTGGGACAGGAATACCTGGACCTCGATCTGGCTAATGGGACACCCATTATCGAAGCCGAACCTACGGGTGCGCTGCAAGTCTATTTCACCGCGCCGCGTTACCCGGATACGGGGGATCGGACAGGCGGCCTGGACATGAAGCTTGTCGCAGCCATTGACCGTGCACGAGAACGCGTGGATATCGCGGCATTCGAGCTCAACCTTCCTACCGTCACAGAAGCGCTGATCCGAGCGCATCAGCGAGGCGTTCGAGTACGTTTGGTGACCGAGAGCGATTATGACGATAGACTGGGGCCGATCGAATTGCGCCGGGCTGGGATTCCAGTCGTAACTGATAGCCGCTCTGGGTTTATGCACAACAAATTCGTGGTCATAGACGGACAGGAAACGTGGACGGGATCGTGGAATTTCACAGTAAATTGCACCTTCCGAAACAACAACAACGCACTTGTCATTCAGTCGCCGTTGATGGCAGCCAACTATATGGCGGAATTTGACGAGATGTTTGAGCGAGGTGAGTTCGGCCCTACGTCCACGGATGACACGCCCCATCCGTTCATCGATCTGAACGGAATCCAAATCGAGACCATTTTCGAGTCAGAGGGAGACTCCCGCACACGGATGATCGAGCTCATCAATGAGAGCGATTCCAGCATTGCGTTCATGGCCTTCGTCTTCACAGATAGCGATATTGCGCAGGCTATCATCGACCGTCATCGCGCAGGCGTACACGTGATGGGGGTGATGGAGTCACGTAACATCGGAGGCCTTGGTTCAGAATTTGAGACGTTCGAACGGGCAGGGATCGATGTCTTTAGAGATGGAAATCCCTACGCACTTCATCACAAGGTTATCATCCTGGATGAGTCCGTCGTGATTACGGGTTCCTATAATTTCAGCGCCAATGCTGCCAGAAACAATGACGAAAATGTATTGATTATCCACAGTCCGGATGTAGCTGCCATTTACCTGGAAGAGTTCGACCGGGCTTACGATGAGGCGGTGGATGCGGCACGAAATAACTAAGAGCAGAAGAAACTACCTACAGGAGGTGAAACAGTGAGCGAAAATAGGACCGATCTACAAGGCACACGTCTGAAGTGGGCAGGGATCATCCTTTGCTTTCTCCTGGTCTTGGCAATGACCTGTGCCGGCAGCTTTCTATGGGGCGGTATGGTTGGATTTGCCATTGGCCGGGCATCTACAGTGCACCGGTATATTCGTCCACACACTTTTGAGCGTTCACCAGTTGAGCCCTTTCCCAGCATTCCCCGACAGCCATTTCATACTGACAGCGCCTGGTTGGGCGTCCATTATCAAATGCAGGAAAGAGGAGCCCTGGTAACGGGAGTGTTTGACGGCAGCCCGGCAGAGGAAGGGGGACTCCAAACTGGTGACATCATTGTCCGCGTAGATGGGCGCTATGTAGACGCCACACTCTCTCTCGGCGATGTCATACAAGCCTATCGCCCTGGCGATCGGATCGCTATGACGATCTTACGTGAGGGGCGCGAGCAGGTAGTGCGCGTACAACTGGGGGTCCGGATGCAGAATCCGGTGCCGCTTGTGCCAGATTCAGGTGGGTAGACGATCACGAGGATTCAAGCGCAGCTTGCTCGAAAGGAATGCAGGGCATACTAGCATTTTGAGGTCATCCGCTGCCCGGGATCCGAATGCCTTCTTGCTCGAGCAGATCCGTATACAGAGCCTCGATGTCCCCGACCATCCGATCTAAGCTGAACTCTTGGATCGCACGCTCCCTTCCGCGTCTGCCCATCTCCCGTCGCAGTTGTGGATTCCGCAGAAGCCGGCTGCAGGCCTCGGCCATACTATCGAGACAGCCTGGATCGCAAAGGAAGCCGGTAATCCCATCATCGATGGCTTCCACCGTGCCATCCGCCCGATTTGCTATCACCGGGACTCTCATCGACAACGACTGAGGAATGACACGGGGTAACCCCTCCCACAGCGAAGTCAGCAAGAAGACGTCTATTGCCGAGAGTAGGCGGGGCACATCGCGACGTAGGCCGGTTAAGATCGTCCTCTCCCTGATACCGGCAGCCGCCAGCGCAGCCTCGACCTCCGCTCGCAACGGTCCGTCGCCTACGAGAAGGAAGTGGACGTCGGGCACAGCCTGCGCCACGCGTCGCGCCACCTCTACCCACGCGAGCGGGTTCTTCTGCGCCGAAAAGCGCCCGACATTGCCCAAAACAGGAACGTCAAGGGGCAGTCCCAATTCGCGACGTACCGCAGTGCCATCCACGGCTTCAGGGTCAAACGCCTCCAATGGGATAGCGCTGCGGATCAGATGATACTGCCCGGCGCGACCAATGCCCTCTGCCAGTCCCTTGTCAATGTCTGGCTGGGCCACAACGACTATGGCATCGGTGAAACGCGCCACGAACCGTTCCAGCATCACATACTGACGCCGGCGGTGAAGAGACATGTGCGCGTGAAAACTCCAACCATGAACTGTCTGCACGATAACCGGCGCGCCTGCGAGACGTGCCGCGATACGTCCCAGGATGCCGGCTTTGGAACTATGCGTATGGACGATCGCGAAACGGCCTGCACGAATGAGCCGCCGCAAGCTGTAAAGAGCCGACAAATCCTGGCAGGGGACAATCTCCCGCAGAAGCGTAGGCAAAATATGCAAAGGCACGCCCAGCGCCCCCACCTCTTCAATCAGGCTACCCTCGCTACCTGTCTGGGGCCCGCTGATCACCTCCACGCGGAAGCGGTCAGAATCCACCCGCGCGGCAGTGTACATCGTATTCTCTTGCGCGCCGCCGACGATGAGGCGGGTGATGATGTGAAGCACCGGAATGCTGGAACTCATCAACAATCCCTCCGTCGCACGCCGTTCAACATATGCTCATCCTTCGATACCCCGAATAGCCATAAGGCGACGATAGACCTCGAGCGTCTCCTTAGCCGTTCTCTTCCAATCAAAAGACGCGGCCCAGCCGGCGGCTTGGCCGGCAAGCTGTCGACGCAGAGCTTCGTCGTCAGCAAGTCGATCCAACGCCGCTGCAATCTCGTTTGTGTCAGTCGGATCTACCTGGAGGCTGTGAGGCCCTGCGATCTCACCCGTAGCCGTGGTCGAGGAAGCGATGACGGGCGTGCCACACGCCATTGCCTCCAGGATGGGAAGGCCGAAACCTTCATAAAGTGAAACCAACACGAAGATATCTGCAGCCGTGTAAAGCCCAACAAGGTCCTCGAACGTGGCAGTGGTCACAAAGTGGACAGCATCTTCTAGCCCAAGTGATCGGATGCAGTTCTCTGGCTCAACATAGTCGCTGTAGGCCTGTCCCACGATCACGAGGTCGTGAGTAGTGCGGCTGTCGCTACGCGCGTAGGCATCAATGAGACCCACGTGGTTTTTGTGCGGTCGGCGCTCGCCCACGGTCAGGATGAAAGGGCGGTGTATCTTGTAACGCCGCTTAACCAGTGCGACGTCTTCCGCCGTCGCTGGCCGGAACCGAGGATCTGCAGCCAAATGAACGACCTTTCCCTGACCGGCCGCCATGCTAAACAGCCTTTGCATATCCGCAGCCGTCGCGCGAGAAATGAACAGGACTGCGCTAGCTCGTTTCAAGGTCGCACGAAAAGCTAGACGCATATACATGCGCTTTACTACATTGAGATGAGTGATGAAATCGGGCCGGACTAGATACTTAGCATCGTGAACCGTGGCGACAACCGGAACCCGTTCTGAGAGAACCGGCGCATCGAAATGCGGATAATGAATCAGGTCCGCACTGACAAGCTTCGCGAAACGCGGCACAGCGAGCTGTTGACGCCACGACATATGCGGAAGCCGGCTCATATGGAGAGTGAGGTTGGGCGCTTGCCATGTCTCTATGCCATAGTCGGGCCAGGTATCAGGTCGTCTGAGAACGTGAAAATGGATGTCAGGGGCTTGCGCTATCATCTCAGGGAGAAGAGATGTGTTGTACTGGCCAATGCCTGTGGGCCAAGGCAAGATCAGACGCGCATCGAAGAGCACAGAGCGGTTCAAGACAGCAGGTCCTCGTATAAATCGATCAGCTTTTGAAGCTCTACATCAGCGTTAAGGATCTTGCGCGCCTGGATGGCGTTCCTCTTCATCTGATCGATGTCAGCAGCAGTATGTGCCGCAAGCAATCGCGCCATGGTCGCGGGCAACAGATCGGAAGCAACGATCCCAAGCTTTTCACGGCAGACTAGATGCGCCATACCCGGTGACGGCCCGACACAGACCGCGAGCCCGGCAGCGATGAACTCAAATAGCTTATTGGGGAGCGCTTGGGCATAGTTATAGTTGATGGAGGGTAAAGGGAAAATCCCTACATCGAATTCAGAGATGCGTTCCACTATCTGAGTAGGGCTAACAGGCGGGTGAAAGTGTACCCGACCTGGCACGCATCTTTCAGCCAAGGCACGAAGCTCTTCGATATAGCCAGGACTCCGGTCCACCAGCATAAAATGTAAGGTGTAAGGGTCGGGAAGTAGGGCTACGGTTTCGATCATAAGCTCTAGCTGTCGGTCCCGCTGCGCATGGCCGTGATGCACCAAGCGGATGTTGTCCGGATCCGTAGCTCTGAAGGATATCTCTGATGGCAGCTTTGGGGCGTTCATGATAACTATAGGATTGATGGCGTACTCGGTCCGGTACCGGTCCGCGATGACCTCGCTTACAGTAATGCTAGCGGCCGTCGCACTGAGATACTTGTGCAGAAAGTACTCAACAGCAGGTTTGTAGAAAGCCCGCCAATAAGGGCGGTTCTCCCGCATAAGAGGAGCATATTCGTGAAGATCGCTTACTACTCGAGCACCGATTAACCCAGCTGCACGCACGGCTACCGGAAGAGACTCCCAATCATTGGCATGGATGGCCAAGGGGCGCAGGTCACACAGGAAATCATAAGCAGTGCTAAATTCTCCCTCCATCCAGTACCATGTTTCATAAGCACGGGGACTTGCGAACTTCGCCAACGGCAGCCAAAACGCTTTGCGAAGGCGCCGGGCGCGGCTTGGCGGCGCTTGAATCGAGTACATAGAGACCCGATCGGAGAGCTGTGCAGGCAACTCTCCATATCCAATAACACTGACATCAAAGTGAGGCGACAGGTATTGGATCTGTCGCAGCACCCGGCCATCCCGCTGGATATCGGAAAAAGATAGGATGACGATCTGAGCCTTACCGTTCATCGAGAACCCTTTTTCTGAGTCAAATCCATATAGAGATCAACCAGCCGCGCCATCTCTACGTCTGCATTTAGCGTTTGGTGACACTCAATCGCAACCGTTTTCATGTCATTCACATCAGCGGTGCTTAGCGCATTTAGGGCTTGGGCGGCAGCATAAGGCGTAAAGTCTGCTGCGACGACGCCAAATCCATATTGGCCTATCATGCGCGCCATTTCGGGCGATGGTCCAATGCATACAGCCAGACCAGCAGCAATGAAGTCAAAGAACTTGTTGGGAAGTGCAGCGGCTTGATTGAAGCAGATAGGAGGCAACAGATAAAAACCCATATCGAACTCTGATATTCGTGAGACGATTGCCTGCGGTCTTACGGCTGGATGGAAGAAAACCTTTGTCGGCGCAATGCGTTGAGCCAGTGATTTCAACTTTGAAACATATGCTGAAGTAGAGTTAATAAGCAGGAAATGTAAGGTATACCGTGAATCCGTATGTGCCATGGTTCTGATGAGCAGGTCCAGACGGCGTGCCGGTCTAGCAGCTCCATGATGAACCAGGCGAATATGCTGTGCGTCAGTGGGAACCAGTTTGATCGCCGGATTGTAAGTCGGAGCATTCATCACCACTTGTGGATCTAAGCCATACACCTGCCGGTACTTTTCGGCAATACTACGACTAACCGTCACAGTCGCCGTGGCCTGCGCACTATAGGTACGGATGAAGTAGTCAGCCATAGAATTAAAGAACAACCCGTGATAGCTGCAGCGGGCATACTGCAGAGGCGCGTACTCGTGCAGATCCAGGATGATGTGCGCTCGCGATCTCTGCATCGCACGTACGGCGACGGGTAGAGCGTGCCAATCATTAGCGTGAATAAAATCGGGCTGCGTTTCGTTCAGTAAACTGAGAAAGATCTGCCTATCGAAGCGCTGCCAGTACCAGGACTCATATGCCCAAGCAGGAAGGAGGCGCCCCAGAGGTAGATAAAGCAAGCTGCGAGCTTTGCGACCCAGGCCAAGTCCTTGTGGGGGAGCAACGGCGTGATACTCAACGCCGGACGGCACGCTTTCCAGTGGACCATAACCTATGACGATGAGCCGGAAATGCTCAGAGAGATAGCTGATTTGCCTGAGCACACGGGCATCACGCCGGATGGGAGAGAAGGCCAGCACTGTAACAGTAGGTCTAGATGCCATAGAGGACTCTCGGTACCGCTAGAGCCACCGCTTCCGCAACGCGGCCCCTAAAAGAGAGAAGTTCTGGCGCTCCAAGAGAGTCAGAATCAACCCGTAGACCGTAGTAAAGACAACGGCTTTTATAATGCCCGCGTGCCAATCGGAAACCGCGACACCGGGGAAGGAAAACGCCAGATATGCCAACAGCAATCCAAGCCCCAGCCCTAGCAGGGGAACGGCGAACAAGGCGCGCAGAGAGTAGTCCACGTAGGCACGAACTTGCCGGAGCAGTAATCCGATCCCAACAACAAGCATAAGGTTTACCGCCAGCGCAACGCCGGCGATATCGAACAGGGGCCCTAAAACCATCAATCCGGATATCATGATGATGAACTGGACACTCCTGGTTTTGAGGACAAGCTCCGGTTTTCCCAGGGCCAGAAGCACACCGGCAATCGTTCCCTTGAGGGGATCGAACAGGGTATACATCAGCATCAATCGAAACGCGGTCAGCATCGGCAGCCATCTGTCCGTTAACGCAAGCCGAATGAACTCCGGCGCGATCAGGAACAGCAAGCCGCCCAGTAAAAATCCGGTGCGGATCAATAGAGCATTAGCACTGAAAAAAGCTCGGGACAACTGCTCCGGCTGTTCCTTTAACTCGGCATAGGTACCTTCAAAGACGGTGTTAACAGGAAGGGCCACAATCTTTCGAGGGTAGGTAGCAAACGCATAAGCCCGAGAGTAGAATCCGGTGCTGACCGGGCCCAGGAAAATGCCCGTCCACACATCATCGATCTGATCCAGTGCACGGCGCAACGCTTCCGATAGAAATTGGCGGCTGCCAAAACGCAGAAAATAGCGAATCACAGGGATATCCCACTGCAAGCGGGGGCGCCACACAGGTCTCCACAGGTAAAGCGCAACTGTATGCAGCAAAGAGGTCGCGATGTTGGTAGCCAGCAAGGCCCACAGCGTCACGCCTCGATAAGCCAATACGAGTGCGACTAACGTCGTAAGCAGGACATCTCCCACTTGGAGCAGCGCCAGTCTGCGATGCACGACTCTACGCACCAGAATCACGTGCGCCACCATGTTGAGCTGCGACACTACGGACGTGCCGCATAACACCCACAACGCCGTGCGCAGCGGCTCGTCCGCTAACACGCCTGCCCCAAGGGCGACGGCGCCCGCCCAAATGCTGCTAAACAGCAGCTGTAAGGTGAAATAGTTGGCTGCGGCAGTGCCTTCATGCTGGGTCTCTGCTGAACGGTGCAGAAAGGCCCAAGAAAGCCCGAACTGCGGCAACATCCCGCTCAAGCCCACAATGGCGCCGGCAAAAGCATACACACCAAAGATCTCCACGGGCAGCAGCCGCGCCAGTGCAATCGAGCGACCGAATGCCACAACGAGTACCACCGAGTTGGCCGCAGCGTTCCACAGGATTGAGGCAACGGTGCGTTGAGCAATTGTGCGATGACTACCCAACTTCAACCTTGTACCCGGTATACTGGGTGGGATGCACTCTTCATTGGCTAATACCCGTCGAGTGCCGTAATAATCAGAGGGACAGCGGGATCAGCCGGCAATGGTCGAGCGTTGTACGCCTTCTTCGGGTTTTCTTTCGCAGCTCCCACGATTCGCTCCGTATCAGCACCCACCAACACATTCCATCCGGATTCAACCGTCTCGACCCACTCTGTCTCATCTCGCAGCGTAACGCAAGGGACACCGAGCCAATATGCCTCTTTCTGAATTCCGCCAGAATCCGTCATAATCGTCCGCGCGGATTGCTCCAGATGCACCATGTCAAGATAGCCCACAGGCTCGATCACCTTCACACGTGAGGGCAGGGTCGGAAATTCGAGCCGATCCAGCGCTTTGCGCGTGCGGGGATGAATCGGGAAGACGATAGGGTCATCGAGACTGACAAGAGCCTCGACAATTGCACGCAACCGCACCGGATCGTCGGTGTTTTCAGCACGGTGAACGGTCGCGAGCAGGAAGCCCTTCTTCATCAGCACTAGCCGATCCAGAATCACACTCTGCGTCCTCGCCCGTTCAGCCGCCCACAAAAGCGCTTCATGCATCACATCACCCACCAGATGCACACCTTGGGTGAGGCCCTCGCGCGCCAAGTTTTTCACAGCCGTTTGGGTTGGACAGAAGAGCATGTCGGAGACGTGATCGGTCAATACCCGGTTAACCTCCTCGGGCATCCGGCGGTTGAAGCTGCGCAGCCCGGCTTCGACATGAGCCACCTTAATGTGCAGCTTGGCTGCTGCCAGGGCCCCCGCCAATGTGGAGTTCGTGTCGCCATAAACCAGGACCCAGTCCGGTTGCTCGGCAATGAGCACGGCCTCAATGCCTCCCAGCATCGCCCCGGTTTGCTGCCCGTGGGAACCGGAACCAATCCCCAGGTTACAGTCGGGTTCCGGTATCTCTAGTTCGCGAAAAAAGACTGCGGACATGTTCTCATCATAGTGCTGTCCCGTGTGAACCAGCACTTCGGTGTGCTGCTTGCGCAGTTCGCGGCTCACCGGCGCGGCCTTGATGAACTGGGGGCGCGCTCCGACAATCGTGACAATCTTCACGGCGTGAAGCTCTGTCCTATAGTTCGATGAACCCAACCGGTTAGCGACGGAATGGCGTGCCGCCCGTCGACCAGGACCGGCGACCGCAGCGCCGATCTGAGCTCTTCGAAGTCTACCGCACGGTAGACCTCGTGCGCCACCATCATCACCGCTGCATCACAGCCCATTGCCATCTCGACTAACTCCCCCTGATACTCTGCCACGTAGGGATCATGAATTACCACTTCTGTGCCCCGTTGTCGCAATGCCTCGACCAACACCGTGCTCGGCGAATTACGGGTATCGTCTGAGTTCTCCAGGTAAGTATAGCCCATTACGAGGATACGGGCATTATCAATCGCCGTCCCCACCTCCGCCAAGGCTTGATCCAGCAGTTTTGCCATATGCAGCGGCATTGTGTCGTTAATTTCGCGCGCTGCCGGGATGAGTCGGATGGGCACTCCTTGCTCCTGCGCCCGGGAGACGAGCAGCCACGGATCCTTGGGGATACAATGGCCGCCGACACCGGCGCCGGGCAGAAGCATGTTTCGTCCCGGAGACTTGTTGACGAGATCGCGAACCTTCCACACATCTCCGCCGACCGCCTCGCAGATCAGAGCGACTTCGTTTGCAAAGGCAATATTGACGTCCCGATAGGCGTTCTCTGCCGTCTTGACCAGTTCCGCGGTCACGCAGTCGGCTGGGTCCAGGTCGGCCTGAACCACGTGACAGTAGAGCGAGATCATAGCTGCGGTTACCTCCGGTGTCTCTCCGCCACAGACACGGCTTACGAAGCGCAGGTTGTTAAGCAGTCGCCCCGGCATAACCCGCTCCGGGCAGTGACCGAGGTAGAAGTGCTCGCCGGCTCGCTTGCCGGAGGCGTCTTCCAACACAGGCTTTACCAGCGACATCATGGTTCCGGGAGCCAGCGTAGACTCCACGATCACCAGAACACCTGGCTTCATAACGGGGCCCAGCGACCGGAGTGCGCTCCCAAGCGCCCGATAGGCAGGCCTATGGTCGGCATCTACGGGCGTCTCAACGCTGATTGTGACGACATCACACGCGCGAACCTCTTCGTAATCCGTAGTGACTCGAAGCCCTCCGGTTTTCACAACTTCGCTCAGGAGTTCAGCCAGCCCCGGCTCGTCTCCCTCAATTGGTGAAACACCGGCAGCGATTTTGTCGATCCGTTGGGGGTCGATGTCAACGCCAAGAACTGATAGGCCGGCTTTGGCAAATACGCATGCGACCGGCAACCCCACATAGCCCATCCCGATGACACCGAGTTGAGCTGTCTTATCAGAAATGCGCGCGTGGAGCTCGTCTAGTCCCATGCGGTTACGTCCACTTGTCGATGCGTCTTTCCGGAATCCACCAAAGAGAGAGCTAGTTGCAGTGCCCGCAAGCCATCTTCGCCACTGACCGGCACACGCCTATTGTGTATCACCGCATCGGCAAAGGCTTCCAGCTCTGCGTGCAAGGGCTCATAACGGCGGATGGGATAGCGGATCATGCGCCCTTCACTGACCCCCTTCAACAGACTCAGATGATTCCAGGTCACGCTATCTACAGCCGCATTCTCGAAGTAAAACAGGTCTTGAGTGAGGTCGTTCGCCCTCAACATCCCCTTTTCACCGAGCACCGTGACCTCGCGGATCTTCTCCGGCGTCAACCAGTTGATCTCCAGCATTCCCGTCACATCATTGTCGAAATGCAAGAGACCCGTAAGCAGGTCTTCGTGTGCGCTATGAATTCGCTGCGCGGTCTCAGCATAGACGCGCGTGGGCTCCGCACCGGTGATAAAGCGCATCAAGTCGAGGTCGTGGGAACCCAAATCTACCACGACACCCACGTCACGCACGCGCGCCGGAAAAGGCCCCACACGCCGGCAGATAATCTGGAAAATCTTACCCAATGCCTCCTGCTCGAGGTGCTGTTTCAGAGAGCGGATCACGGGGCTGAAGCGCACGATGTGACCGACCATTAGCTTACGCTGCGATTTGTGAGCTTTCTGAATGAGGGCCCTCCCTTCCTCGAGAGTCGCTGCGATGGGCTTCTCAACTAGCACGTGCACCCCGGCTTCGAGGGCAGCTTCGGTCACCGCACGATGGTATTGGGTCGGCACGGCGACTGTCACGATATCAGGCTTCTCTCGGTCCAGGAGGCTGCGGTAGTCAGCGTACGCCGGCACGCCATAGGTATGACCTACACGCGCAGCTGCTTCAAGGGACACATCAGCAACGCCCACCAGCTGAGTCTGCTCAAGTTGGTCATAAACACGCACGTGATGACGTCCCATCGCCCCTACACCAATGACAGCAGCCCGCAAGTCAGTGCTCATCGTGACACCCCGAAGACATTGACCGTAGCCACAATCGTCTCAAGATCCTCCCCCGACAGACTCGGATGGACGGGGAGGGAGAGGACCTCGGTGCTTGCTCGCTCTGCGTGAGGCATACAATCTGTATAGCCCAAGCGGTCTGTGTAGTATGGCTGTCTATGGATAGGGATTGCGTAGTAAATGGCACATCCAACGCCGTGGGCTTTGAGATGCGCCGCCATTGCATCCCGTTGCCCGTGGGGTACACGCACTGTGAACTGGTGAAAGGTATGCCGGTAGCCTGCGGGCACACGCGGCGGCGCTACGCCCTGGAGATGCCGGCTGAGATAATCTGCGTTGGCGATTCGGATAGCGTTGAACTGATCGAGCTTATGAAGCTGGGCCAATCCGATCGCAGCGTGTACGTCCGTCATGCGAAAGTTGAAGCCCAACTCCTTGTGATCATGCGACCGTACCACCCCATGGTGGCGGAGAAGACGACACGCAGCGGCTATCTCATCGCTATCTGTCGTAATCATTCCACCTTCGGCAGAGGTCATATTCTTCGTCGGATACAATGAAAAGGCGCCGGTTCCAAAAGACCCGGCGCGCTGCCCCTTATGATCGGCACCGTGAGCCTGGCAAGCATCTTCAATGACAGCCAGATGATGTGCCGCTGCCAAATCACAGACCTTTTCCATATCGGCCAGCAAGCCGAACAGGTGTACCGGGAGGATCGCCTTCGTCCTGTCGGTTACAGCCGCATCCAGTGCGTTTGCATCCAGGTTGAACGTGACCGGGTCGATATCCACGAAAACGGGCCGTGCTCCGGTGAGCAGAATGCTATTCGCCGTGGCAATGAAGCTGAAAGGTGTTGTAATCACCTCATCACCCGGACCAATGCCGTGAGCCAGAAGCGCCACGTACAGAGCCGCAGTCCCACTGCTGGTTGCGATCGCGTGTGAAACCCCGCACATTTGGGCAAAGGCTTCCTCAAATGCACGCACCCGAGGTCCCTGTGCCAACATGCCGGAATCAAGAACCTCAAGGACTGCCTGTTTCTCTTCGTCACCAATCAGAGGTCTCGCAATAGGAATCATCCCACACTCCTCCATAGAACCAAAGGGACAGGAATTATGGTGTCACATTGCGGACAACAGGCCAGCATCTCCTCGCCACGTGATTCGCCGGGGACAAGGTGCGCACCACAAGCGCACACAAAACCGATCAACCGTGCCGGATTGCCAACAACCAAGCCATGAGCCGGTACATCCTTGGTCACAACCGCGCCTGCTCCCACCAGCGACCACTCTCCAATAACAATCTCGGGCAAAATTGTGCAGTTAGCGCCGAGAGCCGCACCGTATTTTACCAGCGTACGGCCCAATTCCCAATCATCCGTCGACTTGAGCGAACCATCAGGGGTGATAGCGCGAGGGAGATTGTCATTGGTAAAGCAGGCATAGGGTCCAATGAAGACGCCATCCTCAATGTCAACACCATGAAAGATCGAGACGTAGTTTTGGACTTTCACGCGATCGCCGATGTGCACACCAAAGTCTACGTAGACGCCCTTTCCAAAGATGCAGTCGCGTCCAATCTGAACGTCCTCACGAATCTGGCAGTGATGCCAGACTTGCGTGCCCTCGCCGATCACAGCAGTGTCGGAGACTTCAGCTGTCGCGTGAATTCGTACTTGACCGTTCATCCAAACCCTTGGAACCCGATTGTAACAGCCCTTTATATACCCTCAGCGTCTCATGTGCCGTACGAGACCAGGAGAAGGTTGCAGCACGCGCCAATCCCCGCTCGCGCATGTCGCCTCGCAATGCATCGTCCCGAACAACAGTGCGAAGACACTCACGAAGTTCGTCTACATTCTCCGGATCAAATAAGAGCGCCGCATCGGCCACCACTTCCGGCATCGAAGATGCGTTTGAGCAGATCACGGGTGATCCACATGCCATAGCCTCAAGCGGGGGCAGACCGAACCCTTCATAGAGACTGGGCCAGATGAAGGCCGTGGCGGCAGCATAGAGCGCAGGCAGATCCTCATCAGGTATATATCCGGTCAGTAGCACGCCTTCACGTGCAGGAGAGGCTTCCAACGCAGAGAAAAATCCCTCAGACAGCCAACCACGCTTGCCCGCGATAACAAGGGGCGGACAATCGCCGGACTGATAGAGCGGCGCCCACGCCGCTAGCAGTCGCTCCAAATTCTTGCGTGGCTCAAGGGTTCCCAAGTAGAGCAGATACTTCTCAGGTAATCCATAGGCGGCCCGAGCCTGTGCCTGGATGTCTGGCGGTTGGACACTAAACCGTGGATCAGCCGCTTCATAAATAACGCTGATCTTCTCCGGCGGGAGCTGGTAAGCAGACATCAGGTCGCGCCGTGTTGTCTCCGAAACGGCGATGATGTGATCAGCACGCCGGCAAAACAGCGGCATGGTCCAACTCAAGTACCAGCGATTCAGTTGCTTGTGATGCTCGGGAGTCTGACGAAAGATCAGATCGTGAACCGTCAACACGGTCGGCACGCCGCGTAACGGCATGAGGAGGTGCTCTGTTGCATGATACAACTCGGCAGCTGGAAGATAGCGGTTAAAGGGAGCATGCATCATCTGACCAAGCCCTATTGCCATCCGCCAGGGCTTATAGCCTAATGACACGGTTGCAGCAGTCAGAGAGTCAAGGCCAACCAGCGGCTCAACGCCATGTTCGCGATTGTAAAAAAGAGCCAGACGATCACCAAGTAACGGCGCCAACGCATTGACCAAGCTCTCTGCATAGCGTCCGAGACCAGCTCGCCGGTGAACTGCCGCTGATATGTCGACATAGATGGACATGGTTGCATTATACGGTGGACGGCTGCTCAGACAAGATCGTCAAGGGAAGTACATCTACACCGGCTGCGAAGCCAGTAAGCGGAGAATGCGAAAACGTAGGTGTCGATCACAACATGAGACGGCGTAGGAACCCTACGCCGTCTCATGTTGTGATCAGACTTACGCCGGCCTACATAAACCGCTCGAACCGGTCCTGATCGGCTTTGCAGACCGGGCACTTGAGCGGCGGGCGCGGACGCGCGCAGAGATAGCCACAGACCTTGCAGCGCCAGACTGGAATCCCACTCCAGGTGAAACCTACGAAGACCTCGTCGTGCTCGTGCTCTTCAGTGGAAGCTGATCTCCTTGCAGCGGAAGTCGACTCTACCGCACGTTCCTCTTCAGTAGGGCGTCGTTCTGGAACGGGTTGGAGCTCCTCTTCGCCTTGAAGAACCGCGTCTGAAACATACAGCGCACAGTAACAGGCACCCCAGTCGATAAGGTCAGGATCGCGATAGTCGCACGGGCAGATGATATCCAGGTCCTTCTCTCGTTCGCCATCCGCCAACCGGCAAGGGCAGGCCCAGTAGCCATAGCGGGCTTCATTAACCAGCAATCCCTCCACTAGCCCCTTCGTGAAATCCACGTCGGGATTAAGGTTGTAGCCTCCGGCTTGTGCTTCACGATCCAGGCGTCTATACAACTTGTCGATGTCCGCCTCTGAGATCTCGCGGTCATCGCTCATATGCCCAATCGCTCCTTGATCAAGTCCGGCTTGAAGCCCACGATGCAATCCTCGTCATCAACGATAATCGCCGGGAAAGAGGTCTTCTCGCTGAACTGCCGGATGTGAGTCCGCGCCGCCTCACGGTCGCGGGCCTCCACCAAATCGACATAGACATAATCGAAGGTCACGCCCTCTGCCTCCAACATCTCTCGGGTCTTACGACACCAAATGCAGGTGGATAGGGCATAAAGCGTGACCCTGTGGCTATTGTGTTGACCGTCAATGTGGCCACGTGGTTCTGCCATCGAGCATCTCCTTTGCTGTATCTAGCACAGATGCCGGTACGCAGACTGCATCGCGCCGTAAGCAGCTGACATCTGTACGAATTTCTCTAACATTATTATGTGATGTACCGTCCTGCAATCTTCACACTATACACGATTAGGGAAGAAGCACGATACCCAGTGCCGCAATCGCAGCACCCGCGATTAGATTCGCGATACCATAGAAGAGAACGGCATTGTGTGCCACAGGTTTCGGCACTTCAAGTGTTGCCTGCTTCGGATTCGCGGGATTGTAATAGACCCGAACTGCTGTACCCTCGGGATAGCGCGATACAACACCAGCCGCCTTGAGCAAGTCCCGTGTTGTCGCAGGCGCGTTGGGCAGGAAATTCCGCGTATTGGCGGTGTAGGGGAGCCCGGCTACAGTATAGCGATATTCCACCAGCGCGGTGTAAGTGTGATCGGTACCATAAGCGCCTTCTCTCGCGAATGGGACCACGCGAGACGCGGTCACTTCACCCGGTACATAAGGCCAGTTGGGTGTTCCGTGCTGTCGCCGCTTCCATACCACCATCCAAATGATGAACGCGAGTCCCAGCAAAGCGACCCCAACGCCCAAGACAATCAGAAACTGCACGCCCTCCATACGACCCTCCTTGGCAACCTACGCTGCCACAGGATTATCCCCTCTCGCGAGTCCTTGTATTGCAGTCATCTTCCCGCGACTCACGAATTTCCAGGATTTCCTGCACATAAACAACACGCTGATAAGAACCCAGCGGTCCATACTGGCCCTTACGACTTGCCTCACCCCGGAAGCGAACATAGACCTGCTCATAGGGGCGTGTAACAATCGCTTCGTAACGTCGCTCCAACTCGTCGGCCGTATCTTCGAACGCCGGATTCTGCACCCACCAGGACGCACGGGTACCACACGGACGAAAGATGCGCCCGGCACGCCCTGACGTAAAGAATCCCTCCCAAGTCCCGCTCTCCAATGAGCGTCCAATCGCTGTCAACGATACACCAATGAGCACTATGAGCGCGAGAAACGAGAGCATTACCACCACACTCCTTACTTTTACATCAACAGAACGCGATAGCTATAACTTAGCACCGCGTTTCTGAAATGTCAATTGGAGATTGGAGTAAAAGCGTGGTATTCGAAGGACACCAACCAGGTTAGGTAATCTCAACGCTCAGGCCATCTACAACAGTCCCAACGCAAAAACCCAATAGAATACGAGATAGACGCCGGCGCCAATCATGAAAAACGTACCAAACCGGTGCACATAAGGAGTCAGCCGTTCCAGCCACTGCGAGACAGCACGCCGGAAGAGGGCCGTACCCACGGTTACCACCAGTATGATCGTCCCCATCCCTAGAGCATATCCCAAGAACTGGCTGAATGCTGTTGCTGCATCACCACCAGCCAGTGCGCTCCCCACCACAACGAGGAAGATAGGCAATGTACAACTCAAGGATCCAATAGCATACACAATACCAAAGAGAAACATATTCACCAGTGTGCGTTGAGGTGCAATGCGAACACGTCCGGCAGCCGCAATTCCTATGGTATGATGCCCAAGGAGCAGCCAGATACCGAAACCGGCCATCGCTGCGCCGATTAACAAACCGGCAAAGGGAAAGACAGTGGCCAACCACTGTCCACCGGCAGCTACCACGGCGCCAACCATAGTGAATATCGTCGTAAATCCCGCCGTGACCACGAGGGCTACGCGGACCGCTTGCAGGAACCGCCGTAACACGTGCTTTCGCTCCGAATCATCTCCGGTACCCAGATGGTAGACGGCATAAGTGGGCAGCATCAGGATCCCACAGGGATTGACACTTGCGACCATACCGGCAGCGAATGCATAGCTGACCGGCAGCACACCAGCCAGCCGCGCCATCATTCCTTCCGCACCACCACGTAACAGAATCACGACAGCAAGCAACAACAGCACCAGTAGTGCCGGTACGCCGAAAGTCAAGAGTGCGGTCTTGCCACGATCTTGCTCGCGGTTGAGTTCAAGATTTAGACCAGCTTTATTCACTAGACTTGCTCCGTTTGCCGGCGAATCGCCAGAAGCAACGCTTCATACTCCTCGAGACACGCCGGACAGCGCTCCAAATGCGCCTGAACCAGAGGCATCGCGCCAGCTGCGTTTTTACCTGCCAGAACCAGATCAACGAAGAGATCCAGGTGCACGAAGCACGTATCACACCCGATTTCGTCCGGTTCGGTGTTCAGGACCGACCACACCAGAGCCTGCAACTTATTGAATTCGAGACTAATCATCACGCTCCCATATCCTATAAAGTTATAGACGCGCAGAACTACAGAATCTTACCAACCGGCGCCGCGATTGTTGCCGCACGGCACTACTCGGGTGCAAAAGCAGCCAGCACTTCATCAACCGTTAAGCCCTCAGCCTCCAAGCTCTGCTTGAGACGCCGGCGTGCATCGTACAACAACTTGTAAAGCGCATTTCTATTCGTGCCCAACCGGCGCGCAACTTCCTCAATCGGCATGCCGCGCAAAACGATGGCGATCAGCGCCTGGCGCTGCAAGTCCGTTAGCTCCTCTTCGATCAAGTAAGCCATTACCGTACGCAGACTCTGGCGGGTGACCCGGCGCTCGGGGGAGGGCTCCGCAGAAGGCAGCCGGAGCAACGCCAACGCATCAGCCTCTTGCCGGGCAACCCAGGCCGGAGACATATCTTGTAGCGAGACATTTTCCCAGCGCTTACGCCGTAACTCGGAAAAAGCCACACGGATAGCAATCTTCTGGGCCCAAGTCATAAACTTGCTCTCACCGCGAAAGGAATCGAGGTTAGCCAGAATCTTGACCAGCGCTTCCTGCGTGAAATCCTCCAGATCCGATTCGGTCACGCTATAGCGCTGTTTCAATGCATACCGGAGCCCTGTGAGCAGACGTTCGCGAAGGTCTTGTAGGGCGTCAGACTGCGGCGTTCCTGACAGAGTACGCAGCCATACTTCGTTGGTACGATCTTCCCGCATCACCATAAATACGCTCCACGACCACTTGCCGGAGGACGCCTATAGAGGATTATAGGAGTGGGGGTCGGGTTGTCAATGTAGCGTCGCAAACAGGACAATCCGGGCAAAAATGCGCTTGACAAAGAAAATGAGTCTGTTACAATATCCAACGTAGATGGCCCCATCGTCTAGTGGCCTAGGACGCTGGCCTCTCAAGCCGGAAACGGGGATTCGACTTCCCCTGGGGCCACCTCGCAACAACGAAAGAGCCGCTCTCACTGAGA
>SLDA01000444.1 GCA_007125545.1 Thermoflexales bacterium
CAGCTAGCTTTGTCCCCCGTAGGGCGAAGTTTCACTTCGCTCTACGGGAGATGGCAAATCAGCGTGGAGAGTCTATGAATCCGAACCTGACCCGAATAGATCAACTCTTTCCCCGCCCCAAAATCGACGATGTGCCGGCAGCTGTGGCTGAGGCACTGGCGCCCCTGGCAGACCGCTTGCAGCCCGGCGAGAGCATCGCGCTCGCTGTGGGTAGCCGCGGTATCGCCAACATTGCCGTGATCGTCAAGGCCACTGTCGACTTTGTTAAGGCGCGGGGTGCTGTGCCCTTCATCATCCCCGCGATGGGCAGCCACGGCGGCGCCACGCCCCTGGGCCAGGCCGAGGTGCTCGCGGGCTACGGCATCACCGCGGAGACGGTGGGGTGCCCCATACGCAGCAGCCTCGAGACGGTGGAGTTAACCCCGCCCGATGCTCGCTGCCGTGTCTATATGGACCGCTTCGCCTACGAGTCTGATGGCGTCATCCTGATCAACCGCATCAAGCTGCATACCGACTTTCATGGCACCTGGGAGAGCGGCCTGGTCAAACTCTCGGTGATCGGCTTGGGCAAGCACCGCCAGGCGCTGGAGATTCATGCCTCGGGCGTCTACGGGCTGCGCCACCTGATTCCCTGGACGGCAGGGCAGATCCTGGGCACCGGGAAGGTGCGGTTCGGACTCGCCCTGGTCGAGAATGCCTACGATGAGACGATGCTGGTGCGGGGGTTGGGTGCCGAAACGATTATGGACGAGGAGCCGGGCCTGCTCGACGTCGCGCGAAAGAACATGCCGCGCCTGCCGGTGGACGACATCGACGTGTTGATCCTCGACCGGATGGGCAAGGATATCAGCGGATCAGGGCTCGACCCCAACATCATCGGGCGCAACTACATCCGCGACGAGCCGGAGCCCGAGCGCCCGCGCATCAAGGCGATCACAGTCCACGATCTGACCCCCGCCTCCCACGGCAACGCCGTCGGCCTGGGCCTCGCCGACGTGATCACCCGACGTCTCTTCGACAAGATCGACCTGGATGCGACAAACGAGAACACGGTAACCAGCAGCTTTCTCATCCGCGGGAAGATCCCGGTCATTGCACCGGATGACGCCACCGCCTACGCCTGGGCGCTCCGCAGCTGTGGCAGAATGGACGCGGGAGAGGTGCGCGTCGTACGTGTGCGCGATACGCTCCGACTCGCGGAGGCCTGGGTTTCGCAACCGATCCTGCACGAGCTTGCCGGGCGCCAGGATGTTCAGGTGGCGGACTCGACATTCCCGGCGTTCAATGGCCCGAATCTGCGCCCCTGGGAGGACTGAGCGCTATTTCAACTGCCGGGCAGCGCTATCTCCACAGCGCTGCCCGGATCCTGGACGACGGCATCCGTTCCCGTTACCCGTGCGGCTGGAAAAAGATGGGGTAACGCGTGGCGGCGAAGGGGAAGAGAAGCCGCCGGTAGCTGCGCAACACATCCATCATGTAGGGCCGGAGGCCGGAACTCTGAAAGGTCGTGCGCATACTCAACCAGCTTGAGGTGGGCTCCCACGTCTCTCTCACCATAACACCCCAGGCGTTGCAGATAATCGCGGCAAAGGCGAGCCCGATAAAGATGCCCACAAGAGTACCCAGCACGTTGTCACCCCAGCCCAGCGCGCGGATGCTCGTGTTGCCGAGCGTCAGATGGCTCAGCACGATGCCTCCCGCAAAGCCCGGGATCAGGAGGCCGACAAAGATAATGCCCTGGTAGAAGAGCGGGGTCCGGCTTGCGCCGCCCACGGAACCGACTACCAGGTCGTTGAGAAAGTGGGCCAATCCGAAGCCAAGCAACAGCGCGCCGATTAGGAGCGTCAGCAGGTAGAAGATGAGGCCGATAACGAGGGTACGCACCAATCCCTCGGCAGCGGCGACGACAACGATGGTGGCGATCAGCAGTAGAAGTAGAACGTCGAGGGCCATGGTCTCGTCTCCTTGTGCGGTGTGTTTTTGGCAGATGAACGTGGGAACTTGCTGTGCCCCGGCACGACCTCTCTAGTGTACGATAGGTTGGTTCATAGTCCAGTTTCGAGAGTTGCTGCTGATCCGGCTCTCCGCCGGTCAGGTGCCCGCGAGCAGACCGCGGGCGTTGGCGCCATGAATCTGCTCGAGCACGCTTTCAGGCAGAGCGAACTCCGTCAGGATCTCGTCGAGCTCCCCGCCGAAGCCATCCCGCGCATAGAGCAGGCGGTCCTGGAACTCCAGCACGAACTCCTTGCCAAACCCCGGATCGCGGCTCAGGGCGGTGCGCGCGGAGCCGGCTGAGAGGTCGGCGTAGAGGTTGGGATACGTGCGCAGCATCTCAAGCATCTTGCCGCCCGGCTTGACGGGCCCGGTGGGATAGATCTCGCGCTCGGCCAGGTCATCCCCCGAGATGTGAGCCCAGAAACCCGGGGCGTGCCCGATAAAGTTCGTGTCGGGACAGGCAGCCACCGCGCGCTCGAAGGACGCGATCCCGCCTCCATACCACCAATTGGGCCGGGGGTATCCCTTCCCTGTTGCAAACTCGTAGTCGATGTGCACGGTGACCGGCAGCCCCCGCTCGCCGCAGAAGCGGAACATTCGCAGCGCATCGGGATTGTCGTAGCACATCCGCAGCTTTAGCTCGCCGTACACCTGCACCCCGTAGAGATCGATGGCAGCCTGCAGCCGGTCCAGCGACTCCGGGCGGCGCGGGTCGGGCGCATAGCCCAATACGAAGCGCCCGGGGGCCCGCTCGACGTAGCTGAGGCAGCGGTCGAAGGGTACCGGTCCGTTGTCGCAGGGCTGCATCACCGACGTATAGGTCGGGTCGACCTCATCCATCGGCGCGATCCACGTCAGCAGCCACGTCGTATCGATCCCGTGGGTATCCATATTCCTGAGAAACCGGTCCAGGCTATGCCCGTGCCAGTCCGGATGGTTATGTGCATCGATTTTCATAGATTACCGCCTATGGCTCCAATCCCGCCTTCACAAATCCAACCCCCTCGCGCACGAATGCTGCCGCATCCGGGCACGGATTGTGGAACATGCCGCGCCCAACGGCAAAGCTGCCGGGTGGGTCGCCAATTGCCGAGTTGTACGTCTCCAGCAGAACGACGCCCTCAAACGCGATCTCGCGCAGCGCGCCGAAAAGGGCCTCCCAGGGCACGATGCCGCCGCCCGGCACGCCCCGGTCGTTCTCGCACGCATGCAGGCCCCAGAGTCGGGGCGCGGTCGTGTGCACCGCTGCGGCATAGTCGCGGATCTCCGTCACCAGGTGATAGGTGTCGAGCAGACCCCATAGATTGGGGTGATCGGCCAATGCGATCAAATCCATCAACTGCGTGGGCGTGTTGACCAGGTCGGTACGGAAGTGGCTCATCGGCTCCAGCACGATCTTGATGCCGCGTGCGGCGCCGTGCGCGGCGAGGGCGTGTAACCCCTCTGCAGTCCGGCCGAGTTCCTCGGGCGGTCGCAGCCTTCGCTCCACGACGCCCGGATGCCCGTAGAGCGCGCCGGTGTAGGCCACCGCGCCCAGCTCGGCGCCCAGATCGACCTGTTTCTTGTGCCAAGCCAGGCCACGTGCCCGGTCGCCGGCGTCCTGGGCCGAGAGGTCAAAGCTAATCGGCCAGTCCCCGCCGGGGCTGATGGTGAGCGCCAACCCGAGCGCTTCGGCTCGGGCCCGGGTGAGCGCCGGCGTGAAGACGACGTCGTCCCCGACGGAGATCTCCCACACTTCAAGGCCCATCCCGCGGGCCGTGTCGAGCAGGTGCAGCCGGTCGTCGGCCCAGCGGTCGGTGAATAGGTAACAGTGTGCGCCGAATTGGATGGGCAACCGGCCCCCTTTTCGCGTTGGCTCGCGCGGATTCTAAGATAGATCTGCTCCCTCAAACGACTGTATGCAGATTCCACCTCAGATTATACGCTACCATTCGGCTTGTCAACACAATAGCCGTCCGGGACGGCCGCCGTCCGCGGGTGTGTGTCACATTCATGCAGTGGCTACGCTGATGTGCGAGCACCTCAGTTGTAGGGGCGAGCCATTCCTGGATATCCCTGTATGAACAGCGACGGTCGATCCCTCAACACATGGTGATGACACGGGCGATCGCGGGAATGGCTCGCCCGCGCGCGGAGACTGTGCATACCCCGGCTGGGACTGGTGCGTGAGGGTTGGCGGATGCGGAAGGTGTTTACGCACCCAGATAGTCCTGCGATGCCGTACGCGCACGCAGGCACGGCATTCCCACGCCCACGGCTCCCTGACCGGAGAGTTGGGGGACCGACTATGCGGCGTTGCACAGGGGTCTTCGGGAATGCAGTTCCCCTACAGCAAACGTGCCCGCTGAAAGGCACGGTCAACGGCAGATGCGAGAACATAGCGCGCACCCGCCGTCTGCGCTGCAACGAGGGTGTGAGTCAGTTTTCCGCAAACGGAGGCCTGCTCCTTCGCCGGGAATTGCCTCGTGAGGTTGACCCGCTATGGGCCCGCCCCGTTGTGGTGCGCCCCTCCTGGCGTCCACTTCGCCGCGGCAGCCCGTCGAGCGCCGCTACGTGCAAATAAGGTCCCCGCCTGTCCAAGTGCACCCCACGAACGGCACGTGGGGGTCCCCGCGGAAATCTGACGCACACCCCTGCAACGACCCAGTATTGACAAACGTATTGGCGTATGCTAATGTAGTGTTAAAAGACACAACCCGGCATCACTTCCAGACATACCCGATCCGACCACCTTTCGTGTCGTGATCAAGCCGGGATGTCAGGTATTTAGAGCGATCACCCGATCACGATAACCTACCTCGCCAGCCTTCCGCTTACAGCTTCACTCTACACGCTTCGCTTTTGTCTGAGACAACCAGGCGCTTCCAACTCTCAGGTTAAGTGCACAAATACGTTTGTCGGCTGTTCTTTCTAGCTATCACTGGTGCTGGCAGACGCGGTGTCGGACCATTGGACCGGCGGCTATGCTAGGGACGGGGAGTTTTTCTGCTGCCACAAGCATCATGTTCGGCTCAAGATGCCCGCGAAGCCCTGGGGCTCAAGGTCGTATCGCTGGATGAATGAGGAGGCAGAGCTATGGCAGTCCTAGATCTGTTCGGACCGCCCAAGGTAGAGAGAATGACCGTCAAAGGCGACGTCAAAGGGCTGATCAAGGCCTTGGGCTATCGGGAGGACTCGGTTGTGCGGTGGCATGCCGCCGGGGCGCTGGGGGCGATTGGCGACGCCCGGGCGGTGGAGCCGCTCATCGACGCCCTCAGAGACAGTGGCTGGGAGGTGCGCTCGGCTGCTGTCAAGGCGCTGGTGGAGATCGGTGCGCCCGCTGTGAGGCCCCTTATCGTCGCCCTCAAGGAGGGCAGGGAAGATGTACGCTGGCGTGTCGCTGAGGCGCTGGGCGCGATCGGCGACGTCCGGGCAGTAGAGCCGCTCATCGCGGCCCTTGCGGGTGACGACAGGCATGTGCGCTGGCGTGCCGCTGGAGCGCTGGGGGCGATCGGTGACGTCTGCGCCGTCGAGTCGCTCAGCGCCGCTCTCGGAGACCGTGACTCCGATGTGCGCGAAGCGGTCGCTGGAGCGCTGAATATGCTAGAGCGGAGGGCTGATCACAAGGAGAGTTGCCGGCATATCGGATCGTCTAGAGAGGACTAGACCACTGTCTCCGAACTCATAAGCTAGCCCCTTGGACGCACTGAGGCGAGAGCTGGGTCGACACAGAGTCAACGACAACCCCGCTTACACCGCCTCCTGATTGGCTTCACGTGCGGCTGCCGGATTCCGACGCATACCGGTAGCCGTTCCTGTTTGTGCGTGATATCTCCGCATAATCCAGACCCTTGAGCTCCCGACGCTAGCGAACGGCCTCCAAGGACCATGCCGGCCCCTCGAATGAGCTCCTTGTTGCGCGGAGAGCTCAAAGAGTCCGGCTGGAGAGGCACCTTGCGGTAGATGCGTGCATGGCGCCTACGGACAGGTAACCGCATCCCCGTTGCTAGCACTAGTCTCCCCATAGGAACTGCTTCTACTGTGGCAGCCATTCCAAATATGACCCCGAATGTAAACGCTCGGACACGTAGAAGCCGCTGGGGAACGAAAAACGGGTCTCTAAAGGTACCCGGCTGGAACTGAACTGAGTAGGGCGAAGTCTGATAGGGGACTGTGAGTTAGCCGACAAGCTCCTGCTGGTTGAGGATGACTGGCCATAGGTGACAGTGTGCCAAGCGTACAGCACCGCGTCTAAGAAGTGTGTGGCAGAGTCAGCGAGTCAGCTTCGCATTGATTCGGAAGCCCTTCTGGCGGCAAGTCCAATTGCTGATACATGAACGTGAGTAAGCGTTGCCAACTGGGGAAGTAGAAGTAGCGCGTGAGCGCCCGTAAGTCAATGAAAAACGTACGCCGGGCGCCCAGCTCGTGCCGTACGGCTTGATAGGTCGCGCAACTTCGTTCCAGAGCCGTGTGACAGAGAAAGGCCGGCAGCAACAAGGTCAGTAAGACACTGCTCAGATGTTGCTGCCGATGGCTGTAGTTGTGCTCAGAGTGGTAGCCCCGATTCTTGAGGACATTGAACCCTTCGTTCTCGACTTTCCAGCGGCTCCGCCCACCGGCCACAATCTCGGGTACGGTCTCTGCCGTCACCGGATGATCCGTAGCCCAGGCACAGTGATAGACTTGCTGGTCGGTGGCGGCATCGCAAATGGTCAGTTCACACCAGTTGACCATGACCGTTCCCAGATCGCCACGCAGGGGGACTTGCTCCACCCAGCGGTAGATCCAACGTTCGCGGGTTGTCCGTGCCGTTTTTCTACCACTTGCGTGGAGATGGCACCCGCTACCTGCTCGAGTAAGTGCACTTCCTCGTACAGAGCGGGGTGTGAGGATTCTTTGCAGGTGAGGATGAAGTGCATGTGATGTTGCGCCGGCAACGTACACAGCGGATAGTGACAATGCAGATCATCCGTCAGAATGGTCACGCTTTCAGGCGCAAACCGGGCTGCGTTCCGCTTGATCCAGCGTTTGATCGCTTGCTGTTCACAGTCCTGCTTCGCGTGCCCATCTTGCGGCGTGATGAACTCCGGCTCCACGCAGATCACGGCTTCTTGCTCGGGTGCGCCCACCCCCGCCAACAGCATGCCGTGGGAGTAGTACGGCTGCTCCTCCCGCACGGTCACCCGACAGTTCGGGCAATGCACCTTCTCTGAACTGAAGTATTGCGACCCGCCCAGCGAGATCAGGCGGGTGCCCCCCACACCGGCGTAGGCGGCCAAGTGCCCCGCAGCTTCCAACTGCGCATAGATCTCCCAGAATGGCGTTTGGAGCCCTGCCGGATCCACCGGATCGAGCAGATTCCGCAACTGACTGTCACTCGGTATCCGCTCAGCCCGGCTTCCGCTAGGCTATATCGAGTGTTCTTGCCACGGCGATGTTCCGGTAAGCGTTCGAGTGCCTGCCGCACAGGGGCGAGGAGCTTCTTGAACTTCAGTGGTATGCTCATCCGCGGCTCCTTGCACTTCTCGTTTTGCCCTATCTAGATGAGCCCTCATTCTACCTTCCCTCTCTCATATTGGGAATTGCTGCTACTGTGGCGCGCTGCCGCAAGCTGTCGAACTTGTGGTATTATGCACGTGCTGCTCGCAACCAAGGCGGCAAACTAATTGAGGGCGACCGCGAGACCATGATTTTCAACAAGTCGTTCTTTCCAGCCGTTGCTGCTGCACTCGGTGCCTTGCTGGTAAGCGGGCTCTTTCTACGCTACGGGCTGCCCCCAGGAGAGGGTGCGGTACTCCCCCTGGATGACTCGTACATCCATCTGCAATATGCCTGGCAGGCTTCGCAGGGGCAATTCCTTCTCTATAATACGGGCGACACGCCAACAACCGGCGCCACCAGTCTCCTGTATATGCTGCTGCTTGCTGCGGGCTTCGCCATCGGAATCGGTCGCGAGGTAATGCCTGCTGTGATCTTGGCCGGCGGTGCGTTGAGTTTTGCCGCCACGGCGGCGCTCGTAGCTGACACGGGGCGGCGACTCGCTCCTCGCCTGGGCCTCCCGGCAGGCATCACGGGCGTGATCGCCGGACTCTGGTTTGCCGGAAGCGGCTGGATGGCTTGGTCGTTTCTGAGCGGGATGGAGACCGGCCTGCTCATGATCTGCGTTGCGGGCGCACTCTGGGCATTGGTTACGCGGCGGTCAGCGTTGGCCACCGTATGCACGGCTCTGGCGGTACTGACCCGTCCCGAAGCCCTCCTGCTTGCCGCGGCGATACTCGTTGTTGAGCTTCTCGTGCGCGCACCGGACGAGTCTCACCGTGGCAGACGTGTGGCTTTGAGCGCGCTTCCATTACTCGCTGTCTTCGTCTCGCCAATCGTGAACTGGCTCGTGACCGGCAGCGGTAGCGCGACAGGGTTTCTCGCCAAGTCCTGGTTTACGATGCAACCTTTCTATCTCGATGCTATTCTGCGTAGCATCACAGCAACGCTCTTCGAGCTGACGGTCCGGCTTGCCGGCGGTCTCTCCTCGGATGGTCACTGGCATGCCTTTCCTTTCCTGCAGGTATTCGTCATTGCCGGCGTAGCGGCGGCATGGAAAGATAGGTCTGCGCAGCGTCTCGGACTTGCTGCGCTTCTCTGGGCCGGCGGCCTCTTTGCCAGCACCGCGACCCTCCAGACCGCCACGTGGCATCACTACTCGCGAGAATCCGGGTATGGAGCTTGCCGGTGGCGGTCGAATACTGGATGGTGGGCAATCCTTTACATTCTCCACCCGTCCCTCCGAGCCGCTGTTGCTCGTTGGTCGCTTTCACCAGCTGACCGATGCGGCGCTGCAGGTCAGCGTGGATGGCGTTGCCGCCGGAGTCTGGCGCTTGCCCGCGATCCCCGGCCAATGGCTTGAGAGTACTTTCTACGTGCCAGCGCACCTTATCTCAAGCTCAGCTACCGTCTTCACGCTCGTGCTCACGTCAGAGGTCGCCGACGCTCAGCTCAGCCCCTTCTACTTCTGGGCTTATCAAGGAGAGGTCGCGACGTCGACACCGGCACCCGTGTCCTCCGTGGGGGCCCGTTTTGGAGATGTGGCTCAGCTCGTCGGTCATGACCTGTCTGAGACGGCGCCGGCTGCGGGTGATATGCTGCATCTGGTGCTCTATTGGCAAGCCCTCAACCCACCGCGTGCCGAGTGGCACGTATTCGTCCACCTGGTGGACCCGGAAAACGATACGGTCGAGGGTATTGTGGCGCAGTGGGACGCTGCACCCCGCGCCGGGACCTATCCGTTTTGGGTCTGGGACCGGCAGCAAGTGGTTGTAGAGCTCGTGAGCTTAGCGCTGCCAGGTGACTTGGCCTCTGGCGACTACGCGTTGCTTGTCGGACTCTACCACCTGGGCACGGGTATGCGTGCTCCGCTTGATGGGGGGTCGGACTCTGGTGCCGACCGTCTGCTGCTCTCAACCATCAC
>SLDA01000450.1 GCA_007125545.1 Thermoflexales bacterium
AGGCTCCCAACCCTGAGCGCCAGGGGCCAGAAACGGATCTCCACCAACGTAGTGCACACCTTCCGGGATGGATGCCGCCCAATCGAGCGCCGACCGCTTCAACGGAGCGGTGTCCGTAATGACAACACCCCCTCGGGCGTCAGCATTGGACCGCGGAGCCATCAACCGCGTAATATCGTCCAACGCCTCACGCAACGCCGAAAGCGGCACCGCCAAGATGACCAGCTGAGCATCGCGCAAGGCCATATCCAGATTGAAGCTGACTTCATCGAAGGCGCCCAGCTTGAGAGCCCGTCGTGCGACACTGTGATCACGGTCGTGCCCGACAATGCTCAGGTGATCGGCATCTTGGGAAGCCTTGAGGGCGAGCCCCATAGAGGCGCCAATGCAGCCTGTACCGACAATCGTAATCTTCTGAACCGGCTGAGGCTTCTGTTGAGCTGCAGGTGGCATAAGCTCGTCCTCCTCTAAAACTAGGCTTCATCCGCGTCCTGTAGCGCGGCAAGCTCCTCGTCATCGAACCAGGCAGTACTGTGATGTCGTCGGATCAGCGATATCGTGCGTTCGCCGGCCCCGGCGTTCGCGGCTAGCTTCGCGCCCCAACACGGGTGGCAGCGCCGCACCCGAAACGCCTGCTGCAGGTCGAGACCGGGAAGAGAAAAAGGAAAGGCTCTCATGTACCCATGCGCCATCCATCGTCCCACGATGGGCAGATAGTGTTCCAAGAGCACGACGGCAACTCTCTCCCAAAGACGCGGCGGATAAACGATCTTACCGGCGTCATGAAGCAAGCCGGCAGCCAATAGATCGGGCGCTGTGAAGCCGCGCGCTCTCAGGCGGCGGCAAACTCGCAGCCCATGCCGTTGTTCGGCGCGCGGCATCCTGTGAAAAAGCTGCTCAAGGGACACGGCACCAGACGTGCCCACCAAGCATACAGCAGCTTCAGTCTCAGCCACAGTGCGAAGCGGCGCCGTCAACGTTTCAATGAACTGCCGGAGCCTGTGCTGAATTCGCCCTGTGCGAGATCCCAGATTCCTTAAGCGTTTCACCAAGCAAAGAGTATCTGAAAAAGGAACCGTTGGAAGGGCATCACCATCAGTGTGACGATATCCAGACCCAACTGCGGCATAATAAACAGGACGAAAAGGAGAATGTAGATAGCATACGGTTCCATACGCACAATGAAGTCGCCCATCTGCCGCGGCGCTACACCTACTAATATTCGCGACCCGTCGAGGGGCGGGATGGGTAGCATATTGAAAGCCGCGAGCCCAACGTTCACCGCAATGGCCACGAAGAGGACCTCCGCCAATCGAGCGGCCTGCGTAGGATCGAGGGTATCCAAGAGTCCTAAACGGAACGGCAGAGTAAGAAGCAGTGCCTGCACAATGTTGGAAACAGGGCCGGCGAGCGCCGAAATGGCCATGCCCGCTCGAGGACTACTCGCATGCTTCATACGATACGGGTTGACACGGGCGGGCCGGCCCCAACCGAACCCGGTAAACAGAATCATCAAAGTCCCGATAGGATCCAGGTGAATGAAAGGATTGAGCGTCAGACGCCCCTGAAGCTTGGGGGTCTCATCTCCCAGGACGTGCGCCATCCATCCGTGCGCCCATTCATGAATCGGTATCCCCAGGAAAATGACCAGTAAACGACCTAGCATAACATCTGCTCTGAATGGCATATAGTGTGTCTCCCGACCTCTTATACTATGGTGTGCTGCGGCTATCTCTTCGAGAGAATCGAAAGGCCCCGCATCAGGACCAAAGATTCACTGGAGCCTTCCTATTTTGTCACAAAACGGGCCTTTTTCAATGCTTATTATGGGTCTGCCCATTGCCCACCGGTTTGCTCTCAAAGCGCAGGATGCTATAATCGATAGAAGTATCACCCAACCTAAGGAGAGGTAACCATGAAGTTGGTCATTCCTATGGCAGGATTGGGCACCCGGATGCGACCGCATACCTGGGCACGCCCTAAGCCATTGCTGCCCGTTGCGGGACGGGCCATGCTCGACCATATTGTGGATCGCTTTCGTGACCTACCCATCGATGAATATATCTTCATCGTCGGCTATCTCGGAGAGCAGATCGAAACACACTGTAACGAAACTTATGATATCCCTACCACTTTCGTTACACAGGACGAGATGCTCGGACAGGCTCACGCCATCTGGCTGGCTCGAGACTTTGTCAAGGGGCCGGTCTTCCTGATGTTCGTCGATACCCTCTTTGATGATGTGGACTTCTCGGGTCTAGAGCCCGGTAGCGCCGGTTATCGCAAAGAGCTCGATGGCATCATCTTTACCTATGAGGAAGATGATCCCCGACGTTTCGGTGTTGTCGAGACCGACGGCGCAGGCTTTGCCACGAAGCTCATTGAGAAACCAGACTCGGTTGAGAACAAGACGGTCCTTATGGGCCTCTACTATTTCCGAGAGGGAGAGTGGCTCGTTCGAGCTTGCGAAGAGTTAATGGAACGTGAGATGAAGACCAAAGGCGAGTATTACGTTTCGGATGCGGTCACACTCATGATTCAGCAAGGTGCCAAATTCCGTACCAGGGAAGTCGGGGTATGGAAAGATACCGGAAAACCTGAGACCACCTTCGATACCCATCGGTACCTGCTCGAGCATGGACATGACAACGCGCACCTGGCACCACGTCCGGGCACGGTCGTGATCCCCCCTGTATTTGTGCATCCCCGCGCGCTTATCGAACGCTCTGTTATTGGACCCTACGTCTCTATAGGCAAGGATGCCCATATCCGTGACAGCGTGCTCAGGGATGTCATTGTGGATGAAGGGGCACAGGTGAGCGCGGCTCTACTCCAACGATCCCTGGTAGGTCGCGAGGTCGAGATCAAGGGTAGCTTCCAATCACTTAACGTCGGCGATAGTTCAACTGTAACGCGAGAAGACAACGAAGAAGATAACGAGGAGTAACGAGGAATAACTATGAAAGCAGCCTCTTTTGCATCTCAGCGGGTTCTGGCCATTCCCCCCTCAGGCATTCGCAAGTTTTTCGATATTGCCGCGACTATGAAAGACGTCATTAGTCTCGGCATCGGCGAGCCAGACTTCAACACCCCCGAACCCATTGTGCAGGCCGGCATCGCGGCCCTACAGCGAGGTGAAACTCATTACACCTCGAACTCAGGCCTCTGGGAGCTGCGAGAGGCACTCAGCTCACACATAGATAACCTCTATGGCGTTTCCTACGATCCGACGACCGAGATACTCATTACCGTTGGCGTATCGGAAGCCTTATACGTCGCGATGGCAGCAGTGCTGGACCCTGGCGACGAGATTATCATCGCAGAACCATGCTTTGTCGCGTATGAGCCGACGGCGTTGATGGTAAATGCCAGACCCGTTACGATTCCAACTACGCCAGACACCGACTTCCAGTTGACTGCAGATGCGATCGAGAAAGCTATCACGCCGCGCACCCGTGCCCTGCTTTTGGCTTCGCCCAATAACCCCACCGGCGCGGTTATGGACCGCAAGCGACTCGAAGAGATCGCTGCGGTGGTCGAGCGCCACAATCTTGTCGTTATCTCAGACGAGATCTACGACCGCTTGGTCTACGACACCGAGCATGTCTGCTTTAGCAGCCTACCCGGCATGCGCGATCGCACGATCCTACTCCAGGGCTTCTCCAAAGCCTATGCGATGACCGGGTGGCGGGTCGGGTACCTGGCAGCGGCAGCGGATATGATCGCGGAAGCACGCAAGCTTCACCAGTACTTGATTATGTCCGCACCCACAGCGTCACAATGGGCGGCGATCAAGGCGCTGGAGGTTGGCGAGCCCTATATCCAGGCTATGCATGCCGAATATACCCGCCGGCGCCGGCTGATCGTCGATGGCCTGAACAGCTTGGGGCTAGCCTGCACCGAGCCGCGCGGCGCGTTCTACGCATTCCCATGTGTCGACAAAATCGGGATGGACGATGAACTCTTCGCCGAGTTACTCCTCCAGGAAGAGCAGGTAGCCGTGGTCCCTGGACGGGCTTTCGGCGCCTCAGGTGTGGGATTCGTGCGCATGTCTTATGCAACAGCTTACGAGAAAATTGAGTTGGCTCTGGAGCATATCGACCGCTTCGTTCAGCGCCATAGTCACACCTAGATCTCACACAGTGCGCGGAGAGCCGCTGAAGAAGAAGCTCGATGAGCGCGATGCCACGCTTGGGCTTGCCATTTACTCAGTCGAACGTGCAATCGGCTAGTGGGAGTGGATGAGCAAGGTCGTTGGCTTGCTCATTTCCAGCGGTCGCTTATCCGCTCCAGGAATCGAAGCAGCAACCAAAGGAGCACAAGTCCTATCAATCCCGGTAGCAGGCAGAGTAGCCCTGTGATAATGGCCTGCCAGCCATAGAGCGTTCCGATCAAGATGCCGCCGGCTACTAGAAAGAGCAAAACCGCACTGATAAGGAGTCGGCGTTCCTGTCGCGCACGGTCCTTGCGTACATCCGTGGGGGCCCGGTCAAAATCGTTCATTGTGCCCCTTGACGACACGAGCCATCGTCCCGCGCGACATCCCCCCAGGGTTTCCTGGGGGGATGTTCTTATGTAGCGATACGCCGAACCCGCGACAGCAGCAAGCGGGCATCTGCATCAGTACCTCAGGAGCGCGCCGATACGCGTGTCCTCCATTCTTTCCTCGTCGACGACTTCAACGGTGCCACCTTTCTCCACGACCTGAGTCACGGCCGCCTCCACCGCATCGGGAATCTCCGTGAACTCGCCGCCACAGAAGATACAGCGGTTCAGGCGCTGGGTGGTGAGATACCCACATCCGGTGCACTGATAACCAGATTGGTGATAGTCACGTTCCACGAGGAGCACCTGAACTCGCCCTTCGTTGGCAACGCTCAAAGTCTGGTCCAGGCCCACCACGCCGTTAAGCCCCTTGGCGGCTGAGGTCATCAAGGCTTCCACCACTTTTTCGTGTCGTTCCTGCTCGAGCTCGCGTAGCAGAGCCAGAGACTGCTCACGGACTTCGACTTCACCCGCCTCAAAATCGACGCCCAGACTGCCCACAACGAGCTCATTCACCGGGGCGGGCAGTACCTCACGGAATTTCGCGACAGTGGGCTCTGCGCCGCCGAGCAGCAGGCGCCGGGGGAGGTGCTCTTGGCAGAACTCGGTCAGCGCCACTGCCGTTTCTTTTAGATTCCGATTCACTAGCTCGGCTTCACGCCGACCAGAGAGTTGTGAGCCTCCCCGCATACCGTGAACAGAAGAGCCGCGGCCCCTCCGGGTATGGTGCACATCCTCTCCCACAAAACCTCGTTGATCCACCAACTCACCCATGTCGAAGAAGTGAAACTTTCCTCCCTGTCGATCTACCAAAGCCACCGCATAGCGGCCATACAACCCATCCCGCTCTACCAAAGGAGATATATAGGGTCGCCGGGCAACCGTTACCCCCGAGCACACCGGAACTGCCAACGAGTAAGCATACCAGATGCCTTCAGCTTGCCGCGAGAAGATAACCAAGCCGCGTCCTGACCCGTCATAGTCGTACTCAAGATAACGTTTGACCGCCTCAATATCCTCGTTATCTATTCCATCAGCTTTGCATTTCAGCAGTTCCCGTAGTTCCAGCTTGTATTCCTCGGAATTCCGCTGAGTTGAGTCGACATTCAGGTACACGCTCAGTATCGGACCCTCGGCTTCAACGGAAGCCAGCTCTTTTAGCGCCCTCTCGTCAAACATAGTGCGATCCTCCCTGGATAATATTCTTAGTCACTCATCTCCACCGTCAGGTTTATCAGCCTTCGTCCCACCTCCTTGTCATAGACTAATGCTACTTTGGCAACCCTATATGAAACGCAGACTGCGGGCAAGCCTTTCAGCCTTTCCCGCAGTCCGTATAACTAGCCGTGTGTGACGTATGCCTCGTGCGTCGTGCATAAGCCCCCTTATAAGGGATATGGATACATTCTACGAGCTTAGCACCGACTTGTCAAGGTCACTTTGTCACCTATCTATGCCAAACCATCACGCCCCGGGCCACACGAGATAGGATCACGCTGGCGTTTCTGGTGGCACAGAGGCCGCCACAGCCTGTTCCAGCAACGATTCGATGCGGGATACCATCTGCACCGGATTCGGGTGCAGTCCTTCCAACAAGAGCAAGTTCTCGAAAAGCTGTTCGACCGTCAGATCGACAAAAGCATCTGATGCTGGTATCTGGATCAACCGGGCCAAGTTGCGAATGAGTGGATGATTGCGGTTGATTTCAAGGATTTTGGCCGGAATCTCGTAGTCATCCTCAAGCAAGCGACGGACGCGCTGCATATCACGCTCCGGACCGCTTTCCGACGAGACCAGCCGGCAGGGGCTACCTTTCAGGACCTTTGACTCGCGCACCTCGACAACCCGCTCACCCAGGATACTGCGGAACCGAGAAATCAATCGTCCAAACGCTTCGGGCCCCAATTGGGCAGCCGATTCTTCGCTCTCGGACTCTGGCTCTGACCCTGTCTCGGGCAAGTCCAGATCCGGATCGTCCACATTGGAGAGCGCCTTGCCCTCGAACTCTCGCAGGCTCTGAACCATAAATGCGTCCAGCGGATCAACGAGATAGAGCACTTCCCAGCCATTGGAACGGAAGGCATCCAGGTGCGGGCTGCGCGAGACTGACTGGGGGCTATCACCCAAGATATAATAGATGTTGGATTGTCCTTCTTTCATGTCCCGGACGTAGTCGGCAAGCGAGCGCAAGCCATCGCCAGAGACAGAGGTTGAGAAGCGCAGGAGGGGAAGTAAGTCGTCACGCCCGGCAAAGTCCGTCGCCACACCCTCCTTCAGAAATGGCCCCCACGCCTCCCAGAAAGTCTGATACCTTTCGGGATCCTCTTCACCCAGTTCCTCGAAAGCGCGGAGCAAACGCCCGCGCAGGGCGCGTTTGATGTGACCAATGGCGCGGCTTGCCTGCACGGTCTCTCGCGCGACATTGAGCGGAATGTCGGCACTGTCGACCACACCCTCAACAAATCGCAGATATTCGGGAAGCAATTCCTTGTTGCGGTCCTGGATGAGCACTTTTCGCGAAAAGAGTTTCAACCCGTAGTCCGTACGACTCCGCAACGGCCCTGTTTCACGATTGCCCGGTACGTAGAGAATACTCCGCACCTCGACCGGTACGTCGGCGCTGATGTGAAGGTGCAGCAGCGGCGGGTCAAAATCCATCGTAAGCTGTCGGTAGAAATCCTCGTAGGCTTCCTCATCTACCTCGCTCGCAGATTGCCGCCACAGTGCGGTCTGCTTATTAGCAACGCTGTCTTCAACATAGATAGGAAAGGAAACGTAGTTGGAGTATGCTTGGACGATCTGCTCTAGCCGCCACGAGGAGAGGAACTCTTTGGCATCTTCCTTCAGCTGGATCTCGATGCTGGTGCCGCGAGTGGCTTTCGAAGCTGGCCCCATACGATAGGTACTGTCGCCGCTCGAAGTCCAGGTCCAAGCCTCTGCATCAGGGCGGTAAGAGCGTGAGGTGACGCGGACCTCATCTGCTACCATAAACACGGCATAGAATCCCACCCCAAACTGCCCGATGATATCATCCAGCTTCTGTCCCTCTTCCAGAGTCCTGAGAAAGGCCATAGCGCCAGAATGCGCGATGGTACCCAGATTCTCGATCAGCTCCTCGCGTGTCATCCCAATTCCGGTGTCAGAGATCGTGAGCGTGTTCGTCTCTTCGTCTGCGGTAATGCGGACCGCTAGTTCAGCGTCAGAATCGAGCACGTCTTGTTCAGTAAGCATCACAAACTGGACGCGATGCAGTGCATCTGAAGCATTCGAGATGAGCTCGCGTAGGAAGATATCGCGTTCCTTATACAGTGAGTGCGAAAGGATGCGCAGCAGTTGCTGCACCTCTGCACGAAACTCCAAAGACTCCATTCCGTTTTCGACGGCCATAGTCTATCCTCCTGCTTGATGTCTTTAGCAGTCTCTATGATACGTCATCTGTATTAGAATGGGATTAGACGCCTCCAAGTCCCCTCTTCGGCAATCCGGTTCCGTGCATCTAGCTGTCTCTAATCTAAGGTTTATGTTTTTCTTATGTTTGACTTATACGTTTCTAATTTTGATCGCTTATATTGAGTGCAATGTAGGTACATACACGGAAGGGCAGATATCTCGGAAACATACTTGTTCACAGAATGTAAGGAGGCCAGAGCATGTTAAATCCCTTTGATTTCAGATCGAGTGTTCGGGAAATGGAACGGCTGCGTCAAGAAATGAACCGCTTGTTTGACCAGGTGGATCGCGCCCCCGGAGGGAGCCTTATCAGTGGCTACCCCGCAATGAATATCTGGTCGGATGGCGAGGGCGTGACCGTAACCGCGGAACTGCCCGGCGTGAATCTGGACGAACTCGACATCGCAGTACAGGGAAACTCACTCACGCTCAAAGGCAACCGCAGCCATCCGGACTTGGGTGAAGAGGTAATCGTCCATCGTCAGGAGCGGAGCTACGGGCATTTCCGTCGCGTGTTACAGCTTCCCTTTGAGGTCGAGGCCGGTGCAGTGGAGGCCGCTTACGAGAATGGCGTGTTACGAATTATGCTCCCGCGCGCCGAATCGGCTAAGCCGAAGAAGATCACAGTTAAGCAAGCCTAGTAGCGGAGAATCAGGCGTACCAGTACAACATACCGGGGCGTAACCCAGAACGCTCAAAGATAATGAGGAGGTAGACGATGGCAGAGGGTCACGAGATTCAGGTTCAAGACGCGGAGAAGCAGGAAATCGAGCAGAGCAGCGCCGAACGAACGCGCTCGCGGCGAGCTTTCGTACCCCGCGTCGACATCTATGAGACGAATGACGCGATCATCTTGATCGCCGATATGCCGGGCGTGACATCAGATTCCTTGGAGATAACCTTGGAGCAGGGAGTGTTGACTCTGGACGGGTATGTCGATACACCCGACCCGGAAGATCACGCACTGGCGTATGCCGAATACCGGGTTGGGGACTATGTTCGCAGTTTTACCTTGTCGAATCAGATAAACCAAGACGCCATTGAGGCGACGCTCAAGGACGGGGTGCTACATCTGCAGTTACCGAAGGAGAAACCGACCAGCCGGAAGATCACGGTGTCGAGCTCATAGTCGGGTGCAGCAAAGATGGAGGGCCTGACCGGCCCTCCATCTTTGCTGTCGAATCTGAGAGCGTTTCGCATTAGGGACTAAACCCAGGCGTGAGGAGGCGGAAGGCGGCTGCAAAATGCGTACGGGGAGGGCAAAGAACCGGGTATAAAACGCAGGCTCTTGGTGTATAGTGAGATCGCCAAATCCACCACCACCAGGAGCCTGCGTATGTACAAGTATACAGCGGATTGGTTTTTCTGTTGGCTCGACCTGGGTCTCCCGGCCTGGAGTCGTCTACTGCTGGCAGTATG
>SLDA01000210.1 GCA_007125545.1 Thermoflexales bacterium
AGTCGGGATGGTACTTATTGCCCGACCAGAGTGTCTCCTGTGCATACAGGGGCTTCTGGGTATGATGATTTCGTGCCAGTCCGTCGCGGAGCTCGGCGAGGTCCATCGTCTTTGGTCCCTGCAGTGTAGTGAAGTCGAGCCAGTCTGCGTCAATGAAGGCGTCATCACCGGTTGGGTTGTGGACCGTAATTGGGTGCCCGTAGACGTTCAGCGAGGCAATCAGGCATCCCAACCGGTCGATCTCCGCGTGGGACATATAGGGCTTATGTAGCAACGTGGGCTCCGGCCCACCCACGTTCAGAAGGACGTTCCAATAAGCACCTAACCGGGCCAGAACGTAGCGGACATACAATTCCTGGTCGGCCGGGTTCTGGGGCGCCTCTGAGTCTCGCCCGAAGAAGCCTGCGAAGGGATATACCATCAAGTGACGTGCGGCAAGCTCGTCCATAACACGCTCGAGCCGTGAGAACTCATGCGCATCCAGGGGCCAGAGGCGCGGTGTATCCCAGCCTTGACCGCGGCCTGGCATATCCCGGTTGAGATAGTGGCTAGCGATGGACAGCATGGTGTACCCTTGTTTCTCCACCCAGTCGAGAAAGACTCGACGAGAGCTTTCGTCGAAGTTCGCCGCGAAAAATCTGTCACCGACGTGGAGGCTGCGCACAAGTAAAGGTCCCCCACCCCTGAATCCAAACCAAAGAGGATTTCGTTCGTAGATGTCCAGCATTCCGGGAATATCCGATTCTATGCACAGAAACTCACCCTCGATCGCGGTGCCGGCATCACAGAAACGCGCCGTGTAGGTCCAGCGGCCCACCTGATCCGGTATGTGACGCAGACGCCAGGTGGCTTCCCCGTCGTAGAAGCCCCAACAAGCAACACTCGAGCCATCCGGACGCCGAAAGTCAGCATCCAACGTCACGTCACGGTAAGGGTCAGCATAGACGGTCGTCGTCGTAACGGCAAGCTCGAAGCGATCCCATTGCCTGATCACTTCACTTACATCTCGTGGCTCAGTCACGCTGTCCTCCACGATATGGGCCCCAGGTCGCCTGCAACCAACGCAACCACCAGCGTATGCCTGGATCTTGGGGCGTTCCTTCGCCGCCAGGCGTGTGATTGGGGCCCTGCGGTGGCGGCGCTTGCAACCAGGTCGATGCCAGCATATATCCGCGACCAGTCTCCAGGTGGGTCTGTGTTTCGGCGATCTGAGACGCCTTCATCTCCGGGGTGTACACGCCGACGTTCAGATAGCCGTAGAGACCATCACGTTTGCTGTACGGTCCCCAGTAGCCTCCCTCAATGCGAGGTGGCGAACCCTCAGTTTCGATATACGGCTTGTCTGGCACCGGATTACAGAAGTGCAGGGCCAGATCTGCCTCTGAGGGCGGGTCACCACGGAAGTTGGTCCCGATAAGACAGGTCCTGTCGGCTTCCTTGCCCGCGAGCACCAACGCACGGTTGTCGAAGCCCTTCGCCCGTTGAGCCATGCCTTCGTTGTCAACATCGACGAACACATTTCGATAGTCGTGCTCCTTGAGCCAGGTCACCGTATTGCGGACCGCCGTCTCGGCCTCTGTCTGAGCCCAAGCCTCCCAGCGAGCACGAGAGTGGCCCCAGTAGAGGCATCCTATCAACACAGCCATCGCCAATCGATCCGCGGCCTCTACGATCTCGCCCAGCCGCCCGGCGTACACCGGATCAAGGCCGGCATCCTCACGGTATCCTTTAACGTCACCGAAGCGCGAGCCCATCAGGAAAACGCTGATCGTGTTCACACCATAGCCTGCAAACAGGGGCAAACTCGCAATGAGGGACGCAGTGGCTGTCTGCGAAACCAGGGCATTGGAGCAACGAAGACCCTTGATCAGAAAGGGAACCGCGTCGAGCAAAACCCCGGTACCGCAAATGGATAATCGATGTCGTGTCATAACCATCCTGTCTTCGAATATGAGGTGCGCGCTCATCACAGAAGCCCCACCTCTTTCCGAGTTGTACCTCAGATCAGGCCGAAGCACAAATGTTGACGGGGAGCATTGCTGGAAACGGAGAGAGGTGCCCGCTGCACACGGTCAGTCCCTACATCAACCAGAGCAGCCAAGCGGCAACAGTCAGCACGCTGGCAAGCGTCGTCACAAATACGGCCTTTGCAGCAAAGGGGACGGTAGCCTTGTACTCAGTCGCTAACACCAGCGCCATTACTGCGGTGGGCGTGGCCGCTTCTAGCGTCAACACCTTCTGCGCCAGTTCGTTCATCCCGATCAAGCTACCCATCAGATACGCCACGAGAGGAGCGACGATAAGCCGGCCAACGACAACGAGAATCAACGCACCCGGATGAGCCGTCGCACCCTTCTCACGCCACGAGTGCAGTAACTGAACGCCCAGCACAATGAGGGATGCAGGTACGAGACCCTGCCCCAAGATATGCGTCGCCCTCATAACAGGCTCCGGCAGCCGCAGTCCGGTCAGGTTCAAGACAAGACCAAACCCTGCCGCGTAGATCGCGGGCGCAGAGAGAACCTTGCCAAGATCCTGACTCAGGGTCGACGCATTCCCCCGTGCCACGACATAGACGCCCAGACTGGACCACAACAGTGAATTGACCGTCACAACCAGTGCAGCCCGCGCCAAACCGGGCTCGCCAAAGGCGAAGAAGTTAACGGGGAGGCCGTAGTTTCCTGTGTTGCCAAATAACAAGACCACCAGGAATGCAGCACGCATTGGCCCGTCGAGCCCGAAGAAATGGGCCACGATCTCGCCCAATACCCAGAGTACCAGCGTCGTTGCGATCAGGCCTAACGCCAGTTGCCCATACTCGCCCCCGCTGACATCCGAGTTGGTCAGCGCATCGATGACCATCGCAGGGCTGAAGACGTAGAAAGCCGCCCTGGAGAAGGTGCCGACATCCAACCGCAGCCGCTGCTGGGCGATAGCGGATATCCCGGCGACCAGAAAGACAGGGAGGAGGATATTGGCGAATATAGCGAACATAGCGAAGTATCCTTGTCAGCGTGATCGACCAAGCCCTACCTGGGCAAGCTTGGCGATTTTGAAAGGTACGATCCCCGAGTGCACGTCGAGTTCCTCCTTATCGCAGACGGTCGAGGTGTTGGCACGATCGATTTGGGGTTTTAGCGCCCGAAGCGCTGCGTCGAGTTCAGTCGGGGTCAACGATGTCATTAGCCGGTCGATCTCCGCCATAAGCCGGCGTGCCTCCGCGATCCGACTTTCCGTCTCCGCGGCCTTCTCGCTGCTGATCAAGCCCACAGCACGCTTGAGCCGATTGAGCCGGAAACCTGCCTCGTAGGTCACGTCGGCAATCATGTCCCGGCTCATCCACTGCGTCTCGTAGGATAGAATGTGCTTCCAACTGGGCTGCAGCAGCAAGCGCCGGTGGTCCTCCAATGTCGAGGCGTGGCGGATGTAGCCGTGGCGTCCGGCCTGTTCGTAAGCTCGGCTGCCGGGGTCCAGGAAAGGTGCCAGAGGCGACGTGAAGGGGATCAACCGTCCATCGTCGAAGCGCGTCAGTAAATGTCGGCAGTAATCCACCGTCTCCAAAGCAGAGCCGGGCGTCTGCTCGGCGAGTCCGATCATAAAGAAAAGATCAAAGCGCCTGGCTCCCACGCCGAGACAGGCCTCGATGGTATCCTCGATGCCGGCATTCGTGTAAGCTTTGCCGGAGGCTCGTCGCACACGTGGATCGTGCGACTCGGGGGAGAACTCCACAATGAAGTTGGGTAGCGCTGCAGCTAGTTCTTCCGCAAATGCCTGGTCAACAGGCCAGAAGAATTCCACAATGACGGGTCCCTCGAACCCCTGTACCGCACGGAAGAATCGACGCGCGTAGTCGAGCCCACCCTGGCGCAAATCGCCAAGGAGAAAGACGGGCGCGTGACCCAGCCCTCCCATGCGCCGCACATCACGTGCCAGGAGCTCGGGCGAGCGGTAAGCAGGCCGGGTTCGGGACGAGATATGGCGTGCGGCAGAGGCAGAACCGCCGCAGATGGTGCAGTCCTGCGTGCACCCTTTTACCGCCAATGAAGCCATAATCGGGTACTCAAGCCAGTGGCTGAAGGGGACGTAGTTGAGGAGATCGACCTCGCGCACGACGGACTTTACGATGGGGTAATAATCGAGCGTCAGATGGTCCAGCGTCTGCGGGACATACGTCAAAGGATTGACGCGAACCGTGCCATCACGCGTCTGCCACGTCAGATTGGGAACGTCCACCGGTTGCGTTCCGGCAACGATGTGAGCCATCAGCTCTGCCAGGGGCTCCTCGGCAGAGTCGCCGCGCAGCACGTAATCGACCTCAGGCAAGCGAATCAGCTCCTCATGGAAGTAACTCGCCGAGTAGCCGCCCAGAATGACCGGCGCGCCAGGATGATAGAACTTCACACGGCGGGCTACTTCGAGGGCACCGTGAGCGTGCGGTAGCCAATGGAGATCGATGCCATAGGCGCGGGCCTTGCGAGCCGAGATCAGCCGGTCGGGATCAAAGTTGGGAGAGCGAACCATGCGGGCCGCCAGATTGGCGATACGAACCGCGTAACCGCGACTCTGAAGATGGGCCAGCATCGTCGCAAATCCAAGGGGATACATGTCGAAGACGGGCGTCGATGGTACCAGATCCGAGATCGGTCCCCAAAGCGTGGCGCGTTCGCGGAAATCATAGACACTTGGCGCGTGAAGAAAGAGAAGATCCAGCATAGCGAAGGAAGTTTACGCGGAAACCACTGAATGACAAGCTCAGCCACCCGGATTGGACGAAGCAACCGTGCTTCTACCACGTGTACCTAGAATTGACACAAGTGTCTGTAAGATTTCCATTAGAAACGATGGGCCCGGCTCTAGCTCTGTTGACGCGGTTATCTTCAGTGTTATAATTCATTATAGAGATCGTAACCTTTTTAATAGTGATTCAAGTTGTAGGGAGTTAAGCACAAGGGGGTTTTGAATATGACGCTTCTTAATGACGAGATCGTCCAGAATGTGAAGGATATGCTGGCGGAGATTCCGAATGAGGTAACCCTGACGGTTTTCACTGACGACCAAAACTGCGAATATTGCACGGAAATTGTGCAACTGGTGAATGAGGTTGCCGCTACGTCGGAAAAGGTAACTGTAGAGCAGTACGAGATCCACAAGGACAACGATCGGGCTCAAGCATTGAACATCGAGCGAGCTCCTGCCATTGCGATCACGGGCGAGCGTGATTACGGTCTACGCTTCTATGGCATTCCCTCAGGCTATGAGTTTTCGACGTTACTTCACAGCATTCAGGCAGCCAGCAGCGGGAATACCGATCTCGATGATCAGGTGAAGAGCTTCCTCAGTGACTTGAACAAACCTGTCAATCTGCAGGTCTTCGTCACCCCCACGTGCCCCTATTGCCCCCGTGCAGCGGTTCTGGCGATGGAAATGGCGATTGTGAGCGACCTAGTCAATGCGGACGTGATTGAGTCAGCCGAGTTTCCGGACCTCGCCAACCAGTACAATGTGATGGGCGTGCCCCTGAGCGTTGTTAACAACCAGGAACGCATCGAAGGCGCCGCACCACCACACATGGTCGTCGATGCCATCCGCAAGGCGCTAGCAGCCTAACAAGTACGGTCAAGGTAGACGCATCCAATCAAGGCCCGGCAACTGAGCCGGGCCTTGATTGGATGGCTACACACCAGGCTCGCCCTTCCTATGTATGTGGGAGCACTGGTTTTCCAAATCGGACACTCCAATGTAGAATACCTGTCACATGGAACAATCCGAGGTCTAGGAGACAAGCCCTATGTTCGACTTTAAAATCACGGATAGCAAACCGAAAAAGCAAACTGAAGGGGGACTATACGATATCGTGATCATTGGCGGTGGGCCGGCAGGACTCACCACGGCGATTTACACCGCGCGCGATGGTATGAAGACGCTGATCCTGGACCGTGAAACCACGGGAGGTCTCGCAGCAACGACGGAGTTGATCGAGAACTATCCAGGCTTTCCCCAAGGGATCAGCGGGATGGATCTCATGGACAGAATCCGCCAGCAAGCCGAACGCTTCGGGACCGAAATCATCGAATTCGAGGAAGTCAGGGCGGTCGTGCCCGTCGAAGAGGGGCTGATTGAGGTCCACACCGAGGGCGACCAGGTCTTCCAGGGCAAGACCGTGGTGATCGCAACCGGGAGCGAGCCCAAGAAGCTCGGTATTCCCGGCGAAGATGAGTTATACGGCAAAGGTGTTTCATACTGCGCGACTTGTGACGGCCCCTTGTTCAAGGGAAAGGATGTCGTGATAATCGGCGCCGGTAACTCCGGCCTGCAAGAAGGCATTCCGGTTCTGGAGTATGCCAACCACGTCACCTTTCTGGAGTTTCTCGCCTACAGCAGGGCCGAGCAGATCCTACAGGACCGAGTGAGGGCCCACGAAAAGAGTACGCTGATCTTTAACCACCGTGTCATTGAGATCAAGGGAGAGCGCGCCGTTACCGGAGTAAGTGCCATCGACAGGGAGACAAATGAGGAAAAGTTCTTCCCGGCGGATGGTGTCTTTATCTACGTGGGATACAGTCCTTATACTGCCTTTGTCCGCGATCTGGTAGATCTTAATAAATGGGGCTATATCCAGACGGACGAGCTCATGCGTACGAAGGTCCCCGGGCTTTACGCAATCGGCGACGTCCGCGCCGACAATCCGGCACAGATGACAGTCTCGGTGGGCGACGGCACCAAGGCAGCACTCGCTATTCGCGAGTATCTTCAGAACTTATGAGTCGGAAGGGGAAAGCCATGGAATCCAATGTAGGAGAACAGGACCGCTTGTTGCGAACCATCTTCGGCGTTTTTGGTATGCTCCTGGGCTTTCTCTTTCTCCAGGGCGTCATCGGCATCATCATCGGGATTCTAGGCGTAATCAGCCTGGTTACCGGTATCCTGGGATTTTGTGGAATCTACAAGCTATTGGGCATCTCGACCCGCCAGGACGAGCCGGCGAACGAACCCGCCAACAAGAGAAAGGAGCGCTAGGCTATGCTCATCGACTCAGCATCCTCTGTAGCACCGCAAGAGGTGCAGGAGGGCACACGTATTCGCTGGCTGATCACAGCTGATCAGGGTGCCCCCAACTTCGCTATGCGCGTCATTGAGATTGATCCCGGGATCGTCTTTCAGCCTCACGACCATCCCTTCGAACACGAAATCTATGTGCTCGAGGGAAAGGGAATGCTAACAAATCCGGATGGCGATGTCGGGGAGATGCTGCCACATAAATATGTGCTCGTACCCCCGGATGAAGTTCATGGCTATCGGAACACGGGGGATGAAGTCCTAAAGTTCATCTGTGTCATCCCATTACAACACTAGTTCGGGCAGGAGACACATTCAATGAAAACACAGGTAACGTGGACCGGACCAGGACTCCGGATGGTTGGCGACACCGATCACGGTCCCGCCATCGTCATTGGTTCGGCGAAGAGTGGCCTTGGCATGCACACCGGTCCCAGCCCGATGGAACTGATTCTGCTCGGCCTGGCGGGATGCACCGCGATGGATGTTATATCAATTATGGCGAAGAAGCGCCAGCCCCTCACAAACCTTCAGGTTCACGTAGAGGCGGATCGGGCGGACGAGCACCCCAGGGTCTTCACCAAGATTCACCTGGAGTACATCGCTTACGGCACGGGAATCGATGAACAGGCGTTGGTACGGTCGATCGAGCTGTCCGAGCAGAAGTACTGCTCAGCTTTGGCGATGCTCAAGCAGGTGACCGATATGACCAGCAGTCATCGCATCGTCGAAGCCGTGAATCCGTCAGAGCCGGGCGTGCCGTTCGAAGACGATTAGGTTCGAAAAACGAGGCATTGTCGCCGGCGGTGCTATAGCTGCAGCGTGCCACCGGAACGTACTTTAGCATGTTAAGATTGGGGGCACACGAGTCCGTAGCAGGAGGCCTTCACCGTGCAATTGAGCGGGGAGAGTTAGCGGGCTGTGAGTCGCTACAGCTTTGGACGCGTAATGCACGCCGCTGGTATAGCCCGCCACTCGATGTCGACCAGATTGAGCAGTTCCGGACAGCTCTAGCAGAGACCGACATCTATCCCGTCGCCGCCCACGCCGCCTACCTTATCAATATCGCCTCACCCGACCCGGATCTCTTCCGTCGATCGGTGCAGTGCCTGATCGAGGAGACTCAGCGCTGTGAGTTGCTCGGCATACCTTATATCATTCTGCATCCGGGAGCGCACACCGGCTCAGGGATGGAGGCAGGACTGGCGCGGGCAGCCGCGGGGCTGAGTGATATGGCTGCTGCCCTACCGGGGTGTCGAACTCGCATCCTGCTCGAAACGACGGCGGGCCAGGGGAGCGCGCTCGGGGCTACCTTCGAGGAGTTGGCGCTTATCATCGAGCAGATCAGTGCTGATCTCCAACCTGGCATCTGCCTAGACACTTGCCATACGTTCTCCGCCGGCTATGAGCTACGTACTGCGGAAGGGTATGCCCGAACGATGGAGGAGTTCGATCGCTGGTTAGGCCGTGAAGTGCTCAAGGTCATCCATTTGAACGATAGCCGGTTCCCGAGGGGCAGTCGTCGGGACCGGCACCAGCATATTGGGGAAGGACACCTTGGTCTGGATGGCTTTGCTCACTTATTGGCTGATCGACAGCTGGATGGTCTGCCCGGCATCCTGGAGACGCCCAAAAGCGATGATCTGCACGAGGACCGGGAGAACCTAGCACGCTTACGAGCGCTCGCTGCGGGGTTGCCCGTTGAGATTGAACCGTTAGCATCTGATAAAGAGAACACCGAATAATGTGGGAGCTAAGATGAAAGAGAAAATACTGGGGTTTCTGAAGGAAGATGGTCTAACCGTGGGCATCATCCTGGCCCTCGTCATCGGTTACTTTGTCCTCCGCACGCCGGGAGACTCGTTCGAGTCGCTGGGAGAGCTGGAAGCGCAATTAGCGCAGGGACGTCCGACAGTCGTACAGTTCTACTCCAACCGCTGCAGCATCTGCCTCACCTCGAAGCCACGGGTCGACCAACTGGAGCGGGATATCGCAGATCAGGCGGATATGCTGCGCCTGGATGTTAGAGCCGCACCAGGTAATCAGCTCGCTTATCGCTGGCAGGTCAGTGGTTTGCCTACGTTCTTCGTTCTCAACGGCGAGGGCGAAATCGTGCACCGGCAGTCAGGTTCGCCCAAGACAGATGAAATCAGAGCTTGGGTTAACACTCTCTCCGAGTTGGGCAACTGATGTTGAATGGAAACGCGGCAGTGACTGACAGTCACTGCCGCGGCAAATTCGGCCGCAAGCGTAGAGGATGCCGCTAGAGCTTACAACGCCGCTAAAGCTTACGACGCCGCCAGAGCTGAGGACACCCTAAATCTGGAAAG
>SLDA01000226.1 GCA_007125545.1 Thermoflexales bacterium
GCGGCTTGAGCCAGGCACCTTCACGGGGATACCGCCACCGGTTCTGGTTAACCGCCTCCAAGGGCACGCGCATCCGTGCCAGGCATTGGTTGAGCAGCCCAAACGACATCCGGAACGCCGGTCCGTCGCCAGACTCACCCTCCGAAAGATACAAGAAGAAGACTGCTAACTGGTTGCCATCGAGGAGCCAGTCAGCGGTCAGGTAGCGCGCGCCGGCCAGGGCGCCTGCGGGAAAACGGAATTCGAGGCCGGCACCGGTCTCCGGGGCCGAGAACCAGGTCGCGCCGGCAATCGGAGCCGGCTCAGCCAATGTCTGAAGGCCACCTATGTGCGTTTCAGCGGTCAGCGTGAAAGGATAACTACGATCCTCCATCTGTAACCTCCTTTATGGTAGAACTCACACACCTACACCCGATCAGACCGGAACTAGCGTTCTCGCGGGGCTAACTCAACCAGCCGGCGCTCCTGCATTGCACGATCAGCGGAGAAGCCGATCAGGTGGCCCGCTACCGAGTCATCGAGGGTCGTGGTGGAGATGGAAGGCGCTTCACCCCGGATCACCCGGACGAAGTCCGCCACCAGGCGGAGATCACCTCCGCCATGCGCACCCTCCTCACCGGCCCGCAGGTCGAGGTCGACCCATTCCTCCGCATACTCGTGCCCCGGGCGGGGATCGATATGGCGCACGGCGAAGCGGTCCTCTTCGAAGAAGCCCTCTATTTCACCGAGTGTGCCGACCAGGTGAATCGAGCGACCGGGCTTGGCTGTACCCCCGATCATCGCGTGGGTCGCCGTAGCTCCATCCTCGAACTCGATTCCGACGACCTGGTGGTCCACAACATCCATGTCGCAGGCCCAGACGCAACGTCCGTAGGGGTTATCTCCTCTGAGGGAGACAATCTTGTCATCCAGAGTGGGAGATTCGAGGTGCTCCAGCCCATCCCAGACATAGAAGCTCCACCGGTCCGGATGGTCGATGTAATGCTTACGCGCTGAATAGAGGCAGTCGGGCTCAATCGGGCAATCGCTCAACGACGTTACACCATCACCCAAGCAGCGAGCTGCGGCTCCAGGCGGTGCCTTCTCAGGCCGGAATTGGAAGTTGCTACCATGGCTCGTGACCGACCGGGGGCGAACCCCGCTCTTCATCCACGCGATCAGATCCAGATCGTGACAGCACTTGGCCATTAGCATCGAGGCATAGCCATCTATGCTACGCGCCCACTTGCCCCGTACGAATGCCGTAGACATGTGATGGTAAGCCACGTGCTCCACGCTCTGCACACTAATCAGATCGCCGATGACACCGTCCAGCACCCGTTGGCGTATGGCAGCGTAGAAGGGAGCAAAGCGCAGCACGTGGCAGATCATCACCTTCCGTCCGTGAGCGCGTGCACTGTCAACTAGCGTCCACATCTGAGCTTCTGAGATGGCAAACGGCTTCTCCAATAGGAGATCATAGCCCGCTTCGAGCAGCGGTAGCGAGGTCGCCAGATGTTGGTGGTCCATCGTGCCATTGATCGCCACATCGGCGAACCTCGGTTGCGCAGCGAGTGCGTCCGCCGTCGAGTAACAACGTTCTGGCGCGAGGTTGTAGAGACGGGCCACCAGCTCGCGCCGCCCCTCGATCGGATCGGCGACTCCCACAATCTGCAGTTCATCCGGATATTGTTTCGCGTAGGAGGCATAGATGAGGGCGCGATGTCCGGCGCCTACGATCACAGCTTTCAGTGGAGAGGTCATATCATCCTCAATGGCGATTCTAAGATGTGCGGGGGAGCTCAATGAGCATCCCCCGCACCGGACCTACAATCCGAAAAGACGGGCGATGTTCCCACCCATTACCAGCGCAGTGTCTTCTTCACTCGCCTCATATTTGAGCAAGGCATCGTACATCGCCTTTACCACATGAGGACGGCGGAATGGTGCATCACTGCCAAAACAAACTCGGTCGGCGCCGAGGGTTTCAATGGCATACATGATGGCCTTGGCATCGGTTGCACTGCCAACGAGGAACATATTGGGGCACTCCTGGGCCACCTCCACAACCGCCTGGTTCATCTCCCAATCCGTCATACCCATATGCACCATCAGGATCTTCAGCTCCGGGTAACGTTTGGCAATCTTGCGGGCGCGTAGTGGATGGGTGCGTTCGTAGGCGTCCGGCCCGATATGAAAGGCCAACAGCTTACCAGACTTGGCAATGTCCTCGATGACGGGCAGCGCTAGCTCTTCGCTATCGATGTAGTAGGAGTTCTGTGCGCCATTGAGCTTCACACCGTAGAGCCCGTACTCCTCGGTGCACACCTTCACCATCTTCTTGGCGTGCTCGACGCTCACAGTAGGATCGGCCCAGCCAAAGCCCAGGATTGTGTCGGGGTATTGCTGCATTGCGTCATAGATATAACGGTTGTGCCCCTCGATCCCCTCGCCTTCATAATCCGGCTTGAGCCAGGTCAGCGTCTTGTCTACACCTGACCGCTCGACTCTCTCCATATGTGCTTCCAGCGCGAAATCTCCGCCCGTAGGCGCGATATGCGTATCGGCATCGATGATTATCATGCGAAAAACCTCCTTGTATGATAAGGGATCAGTCCGAAGATCCCTTGAATAGATGTCACAGGCACCGCCAACAGCCTACAGGCCCAGACGATCGCGCTTCACCCGTATCTTGTCCGCCGCGACGTCCTTTCCCTGCAATCCCGGTGACTGTACGACAAAGTGAAAGTAGTCGGAGGAAGCCGCGAGAAATGTGTGCGCCTCGCCCGGCTCTATGACAATGACGTCGTTCTGAGATAGACGCGCAGTCTGATGCTCAACGCGCACCTCGATGGTGCCACGCGCCACCATGTATATTTCGGTGATCTGCCTGTGGAAGTGAGGATCGTCGATGCCATCGTTAGCAAATCCTACCGAGATACTCACGCTCGCATTCCACGGACCAATCGACCAACCCTTAGCCACATCAGAAGCTGCTCTCTCGATATGCATGGTCTCCTCCGGTTAAGGGAACCCGACCAGATCATCGCTATGCTCAGGGCGTACAGGATCCCGAACTATGCAGTACACCACGAAAGGTTCTACGGCACGAGAGTTACTAGCTCAGTGTGACCTTCACCTCCACATCCTTAATGCCGGCTTCGGGAAGAGGCACCGTCGTGCCCCCGACCGGCTGACCCTCGACAACGAGGTTCACGCTGTTCCCGGTCCCCGCCCGCTCCACCGCGATGTGATAAGTAACACCGCGGAAGATGCGCGTTGCCGTAAAGCCATCCCAATCAGCCGGAATGACCGGTGCGACTTCCAGCCCCTGATAACTGGGACGAATGCCCAAGATCCACTGTGCAATCGCGACGTAGTTCCAGGCAGCCGTGCCCGTGAGCCAGGAGTTCTTGGCCTCGCCATGTTTGGGGGTGTCACGCCCGGCAATCGTCTGGGCATAGACGTAAGGCTCGCACCGGTGCAGGTCGCTGCTCTCCTCCCGTGCTGAGGGGTTGATCAGTTTATAAACCTCAAAGGCGCGATCTCCGCGCCCGACCATCGCCTCCGCGATCATGATCCAGGGGTTTGTATGACAGAATACGCTGGCATTCTCCTTGAAACCGGGTGGATAGGAGCTGATCTCACCCAGGTTGACGTAATAGCGGGAATAGGCCGGCTGCTGGAGTAGAACACCGTGCGGCGTCGTCAGCCGCTCACCCACCTTATCCAGCACCTTGGCAGCTCTGCCGTGCTCCAGACCCATCCCTGCCATGATGCAGATACCTTGTGGCTCGATGAAGATCTGACCTTCCTCACACTCCTTCGACCCCACCTTATCGCCGAATGCATCGTACGCACGCAAGAACCAGTCTCCGTCCCAGCCATGCTCCCAGACCGTGGCCTCCATCCGGGCAGCGGCATCCCGGTACTCCTGTGCTTCGCCGTCAAGCCCTCGTGCCTCCGCGATGGCGGCTAATTCCTTTGTCGCCAGGCAGAAAAGCCCGCCGATGAAGATCGACTCTGCCACGGTGCCATCCTTCGCCAGCGGGGCGACCTGGAAGGACTGGCCCGGTTCCTCCGAGAAGATATTGAGGTTCAGACAATCGTTCCAGTCGGCACGACCGATCAATGGCAGGTCATGCGGTCCCAGGCGGTCCAGGGTAAACCGGTAGGCACGCTGCAAGTGCTCGTACAGCGGCTGCTCCGTGCCGGGGGTGCTGTCGTACGTGACAGGCTCATCGAGGATGGCCCAGTCGCCGGTCTCCTTGACATACGCTGCCACGGCCAAAGTCAGCCAATGCGGATCGTCGTTGAAGCCGCCGCCCACGGCATCGTTGCCCCGCTTGGTGAGCGGCTGGTACTGATGATACGCGCCGCCATCCGGCAACTGCGTTGCCGCGGTATCCAAAATGCGCTCGCGCGCCCGTTCGGGAACCTGGTGGACAAAACCCAAGAGGTCCTGATTCGAGTCGCGGAATCCGAGGCCACGCCCAATACCCGACTCAAAGAAGGAAGCCGAGCGCGACATATTGAAGGTTACCATACACTGATACGCATTCCAGATATTGACCATCCGATTGGTATCGACGTCGGGGGTCTGCACCTGGCAGACGTTCAGGATCCCGTCCCAATAGTCAGCAAGCTGCTTGAAGGCTTGATCCACCACATCCTTTTGCAGATAGCGAGCGATAATGGGCGTGACAGTCTTCTTGTTGATGCACTGCGAATCCGGGGGGTCGAATTTCTCGTCCTGTGGATTCTCGTGATAGCCCAGGACAAAGATGATTTCGCGAGACTCGCCCGGCGCCAGCGCAAGCTGGACGTGGTGAGAGCCGATTGGCGCCCAACCGAGGGCGTGTGAGTTGGTCGACTGGCCCTGGGCCACCACCACCGGATTCTCCCATCCGCGATAGGGCCCGAGGAAATCCTCGCGCTGCGTGTCGAAGCCGGCAAGCGGTTCAGAACAGGCGAAATAGGCGAAGTGATCCCGTCGCTCCCGGTACTCGGTCTTGTGATAGATGACGGCTGGGGTCGCAGCCCCAGCTACTGGAGGCGTACCCCCAGCTAGTGGGGCTGCGACCCCAGCTACTGGGCCCTTGCCCCCGGCTTCGATCTCAACCTGGCCTATATTGAAATTGCGCTGGTAGTTCGTCGCATCGTCCCAGGCATCCCAGAGACAAAACTCGATCAGTGAGAAGACCGACAGGTCCGCCGGCGCATCCCGCAGATTGGTCACCGTGAACTGCCAGATCTCTAGATTCTCATCAACGGGTACAAAATAGCAGGTCTTCGTCTCAATTCCCTCATTCGCCGACTCGATGATCGTATAGCCCAAGCCGTGACGGCAGGTGTAGGCGTCGAGTTCGGTGCGCGTGGGCTGCCAGGAGGGTGACCAGAAGTCGCCACTTGCGTTATCGCGCACATAAACATAACGCCCGCCATAGTCGAAGGGAACGTTGTTGTAACGATAGCGGGTGATCCGACGCAAGCGCGCATCACGATAGAAGGAATAGCCACCGGCGGTGTTGGAGATCAGCCCGAAGTAGGCTTCAGACCCCAAATAGTTGATCCAGGGTAACGGGGTATCAGGGCGGGTAATCACGTACTCCCGACGATCGTCATCAAAATACCCGTAACGCATAGTGCCTCCTGTCAGATGAGTTGCGGTGATCGCTACCGCACGGCTGTCGCACGCGGAGAGGCCTGGTTCGGCGACCTACTGCCGGGACCGTGCAGCTTCATCATAGCACGACAGAAGTATTCACGCCAATGAGACATCATGCGCTTCAGGCGACTGGCTCGAGCCTGCCCAGGATGAGTGGATCTGTTAACTTTTGTGCGATCATGACGATTCACTTGCGCTGCTATGAGGAACGAACTATAATGAACATGCTCGCGCCTAGAGGTCGCACATATCCCATTCAATCGTGCCTGCGTCGAGACAGATAGGAGCTTAAGACCCGTGTTGCCCGATGAACGTCGCTATGCCCTCGTGAAACTGCTCCTTCAGCAGGAAAACGGTGCTGCGTCGGTCGCTCGATTGGCCGAGCTTTTTTCCGTGTCGGAGATGACAATCCGGCGGGACCTCACCTGGCTGGAGGCCAGGTCGCAAGTTCGACGCATACACGGAGGCGCGATTGTGACGGTCAATGACCACTCAGAAAGACCCTTCACTGAACGCGCCGTGGCGTACAACAAGCAGAAACAGTCGATCGGGGCAGTCGCAGCACACCTGGTGGAGGATGGAGACCGCATCATCCTGGACGCCGGCACGACCACGCGTGAAGTCGCCCGGCACCTTCTCGACCGCCGCGATCTGACCGTTATCACGAATGCCCTACCCGTCGCACAGGAATTAGCGGAGGCTCCCGATATCAACGTGATCATTCTCGGCGGCGTCCTGAAGCAGGAGGAACTCTGCACGGTGGGGCCGATGGTGATACGCGAATTGGCCCGCCTTTCTGTCAACAAGCTCTTCCTGAGCGCGGCCGGATTCGATCCAGAGAGAGGTTTGACTGACCCCGACCTTCAAGAGGCCGACGTCAAAGAGGCCATGATCCTGACTGCGGACCGGGTTTTCCTGGTCGCGGACAGCAGCAAGTGGAGGCGAGTTGCGCTGGCGCGAATCGCGCCATTGGCTAGGATAGAGGCACTCATCACTGATGAGGGTCTCACCGCCGCCGCGCGGGTAGCGCTAAAAAGCGCCGGTATCAACGTCATCACGCCGGGAATGCTCTAGCCTGGCCTCAGGAGGCTCTGTAATGACCGAGTTGGAACAGCTCAAGATCGGCATCGTAGGTGCGGTCGGACGTGGCGCCAGTTTCCGCGCCCCTTTCGATGCCCACCCCGCAACCCAGATTCACGCCGTCTGCGATCTCCAGGAGCAGGCGTTGCCCGAAACCGCACGCGCTCTGGGCGCCACCGAGACTTATACGGACTATGAGGAGATGCTCGACACCTCGGGGGTCGATGCTGTGGTTATCGGTACCCCGATGCAATTCCACGCATCGCAAGCGATCATGGCCCTGGAGCGGGATATCCACGTCCTCTGCGAGGTCACCGCCGGTGTCTCGCTTGAGGAGTGCAAGGCGCTGGTCGCAACTGCCAAGAAGTCCAAAGCCGTCTATATGATGGCGGAAAACTATACCTACATCAAAGCCAATGTTCTGGTCAGAGAATTGGCGCGTCGAGGCCTCTTTGGCGAGACCTACTATGCCGAAGGCGAGTACCTTCACGAGTTGAAAGAGCTCAACGAGGTCACGACGTGGCGGCGCCACTGGCAAACCGGTATCGATGGACTGACCTACCCCACCCATAGCCTCGGCCCGCTCTTGCAGTGGATGGATGACCGCGTCATACGTGTGGCTTGCGAGGGCAGCGGCCATCACTACCGCGATCCGCGAGGTAACGCATATGAGAATCAGGATAGCGTCGTGATGCTGGCCAAGACAGCAAAAGGAGGATTGATCAAGATCCGTGTCGATATGCTCTCGGACCGCCCTCACGCGATGACCAATTACCAACTGCAGGGCACAGAGGGTTGCTATGAATCGGCCCGCAGCAACCTCGAGCCCAACAAGATCTGGCTCCGATCCCTCTCCGATGATGTCCATACGTGGATGAAGCTGGAGGAGCTGGAGGCCGAGTACCTGCCCGAGATGTGGCGGAATCCACCCGAGGAAGCGCTGAGAGCCGGACACGGAGGGGGCGACTATTTCGAGGTTCTCGACTTCGTGACGAGTATCCTCCATGGCACCCCGTGCCCCATCGGCATCCACGAGGCGATGGATATGACCCTACCGGGGTTAATCAGCCAGGACTCCATCGCCAACGGTGCCGTCTGGTTGGATGTGCCGGACTCCCGCACATGGTGACGAATTCCGCAAGCACTGCGCCGCTCTTTGAGGTAACCGACATCGATCGCGCTTATTACGGGGAGCGACTGGCTGACTTCCTGCCGCCCAAGCTGATCGACGCTCACACTCATGTGTGGCTCAAGGACTTTATCGGCGCACACAAGACGAAGGCGAGAACCGCACGCTGGCCCAGCCTCGTCGCGGAGGACAATTCGATAGAAGACCTGCTTGAAACCTATCGCCTTCTGCTCCCGCAGCAGCACGTCACCCCTCTTATCTTCGGCTCGCCTGATCGCGAAGTGAACTTGGAGGCGACCAACAGCTACACCAGCCGTGCAGCGCAAGCTCACAGCCTGCCCGCACTGCTGGTCAGCACGCCGGCCTGGCCGGCGGAGATCCTCGAGGAGCGCGTACGGACAGGCGGCTTCCTTGGTCTCAAGCCCTATCTGAACTTCGCGCCACCAGAGATCCCGGGAAGCGCCATCACAATCTACGACTTCCTTCCACGCGCACACCTTGAGGTCGCCGATGCGCTCGGGTGGGTCGTTATGCTGCATATTCCGCGCACCGACAGGCTGCGGGATCCTGTCAATCTCAGGCACCTGGTGGAGATCGACGAAGCGTACCCGAATATCCGGGTGATCGTTGCGCATATCGGCCGCGCTTATTGTCGCGAGGATGCCGGTGACGCCTTCGATGTACTCGCCGCGACCTCGCGCATAAGCTTCGACTTCAGTGCCAACACAAACGCGTGGGTGATTGAGCAGGCGCTCCGAGCCTTTGGGACGCGCCGGGTCCTCTTTGGCAGCGACCTGCCGATCCTCAGGATGCGAATGCGGCGGATCTGCGAAGATGGGCGCTACATCAACCTGGTGCCGCCCCGCCTCTATGGGGATGTCAGCGATGATCCCCATATGCGTGAGGTAGACGAAGAAGAGGGCCGCCGGCTTTCGTTCTTCCTCTATGAGGAGCTCTGGGCTTTCCGGCAGGCGGCAGAAGCTCTCAGCCTGACAACTAACGAGATCGAGAACGTTTTCTACAACAACGCGGCCCGCTTGCTACTTGCACCAGACCAAGGCGGGATCGCCCTTCATTAAAGGAGCGTTATGTCTCAATACCTGCCGCAACTGCAGATGCTCTGGCCCGAGGCACTGCTCACCGCCTCTCCCGAGCCCATCTTGATGCCGGGGTACGCCTTTCGCATCTTCGATCCGACCACGGATGTTGGCGCCTACCTCTCACTCATGCATGGAGCCGGCTTTGCTGACTTCACAGCAGAGCGGGTCGAGAGCTGTCTCGCACGTGTCCTGCCTGACGGCTTCTTCGTGGTCGAGCACGTCCCGACCGGGGAGCTCGTGGCAACCGCGATGGCGGGGCACGGGCCCACACCGCTCCACCCTTACGGCGGCGAGTTGGGATGGGTCGCAGCACGCAAACGCCATGCCGGAAAAGGACTCGGGATGGCCGTTTGCGCTGCGGTCGTGCAACGTTTTATCAGCGCCGGCTACAAGCGGATTTACTTAC
>SLDA01000468.1 GCA_007125545.1 Thermoflexales bacterium
TCCCTTTCGGATCTCCGGGAAGCACCAGGGGATCATTCACGACCACTGTGAAGGATTGGCGTGCCAGCGCTTCAGCCTGGCTGAGCGCCGGTTCGACGGATGTCACCCGGGGCGGAATAGCGGTCACGGTCAAGCTCACCGCGGTGCTGCCGTCAGCCAGGGCTGCCAGGACCTGTTCGGTCGCCTCATCGATGTCCAGGAACTGGCCATCCCGGGCGGATGTGCTGTCGATTCGGCTGCCGTTGATCTTCAGTGTCGCATCTTGAGGTGGCAGCGCCACCCGTTCCGCGATTCGCTCGACGTAGGCGCGGACCAGCTCAGGATCTGCAGCTACAAAGGGCACCTCGATGTCAGTGCTGGTGGGGCGGAGGACTGTGTACGCACCAAGCCACCAGGGTCTGTCGGTGCCTATCAGATAAGCTGATTCGACGGCGGCTGTGACATCATAGGCCTGTCCTACCGCGGCCCAGGTCATCTGCCAAGTCTGGCCGCCGGCGCTGACGGTGATCCCGGTTTGCTCCGGTACGGGCAGCATCGAGGCGATCTTCGCGATGGCTTGCCGGCGCGTGAGACCCGCCACGCTGGATTCCGCGATGGTCACACCTGGGTAGATCAGGCCTTCGGCACGGTCAGGGGAGCGGTATTCCGCTCCGATGAGCAGTCCTGCCGTGATCCCGCCGATGGCGGCTATGACGAGCAGGGCAACCAGGACGATCGATACCTTCAAAGCGTTATTCCCCTTCCACTGTGAGCGAGATGTCCGCCGGTGCCAGACCATCAGCGATGGCGTGCACCCGTATTATACCCGGTTCCCCGCTCGTCTTCACCACGAGGAGACAACGTCCTTCGTGAGCTTTACGATAGGGTGCGCGATAGGATTCCTCGCTCACCGGGTTGCCGTTGCCCACTGCGGCGATGCTGCCTGGCCCTTCTACCGCGAAGTGCACGTTGTGATCCGCCTTCGGATGTAGACGGCCCAGTTCGTCCACCACCTCTACGGTGATGAAGCTCAGGTCGTCGGGTATGCCTTGAAGCAGATCGCGATCGGGGGTCAGCCGGAGCCCGACCGGATCGCCGACGGTGCTGATCTCATAGGTTGCAGCAGCTTCGGACGGAGCGGTGTCGGCATAACCGACCGCGCGCAGCGTTCCCGGCTCATAGGCGACCTCAAACGTGGCCATGTATCCGGCGTCGCGCCCCGCAGGCTTAACACCCAGCGAGCTGTCATTCAGGAACAACTCGACCTGATCGTGTGCTGAGTAGACATCGACCGTGAAGGTGTTCCCCTCGTGTCCCTGCCAATTCCAGTCCGGGCCAACCAACGGCCAGCCCCAGTAGGTGATGGTTGCATCCTCGACGGGGAGCGGCTGGTGAACGGCAATGTAGATTCCCGGGCCGACACCCCAGAGCACGTCGCGGAAGTAGGACTGTGGGCGCTTGAAGCCACACAGGTCCAGGTCTCCGCAGTAGGCCTGGTGCCAGGGGTAATCGCCCAGAAAACCGTCCGGGTCCGTGTCAAAGCGGACCCGCCCGATCCCGGACTCGCCCAAGTAGTCGAGGGACGTCCAGACAAAATCGCCAATGACATAAGGCAGATCCACGACGCTATCCCAATGCTTCGCAGCTTCCATCGCTGTGGACTCGGTTCCTACCATCACGCGGTCAGGGACGCGCTCATGATCGGAACGATACTCAACCTCCCGATAGTTATAGCCGCCTACGTCAAGCGCTGCGAAGACCCCGTCGGTAAGGTGCCAGCCGGCGTCTTTGCCTTGCCAATCCCGAACCCCGTTGATGCCGGCGCTGATGGCACGTGTGGGGTCCAACTCGCGAATGCGATCAGCCAGCGTGTTGGCCCAGGTCACGCCCTCTGATCTGCCGTCCCGCTCGCCGATTTCATTGCCGATGCTCCACATGATGATGCTGGGGTGGTTTCGATCGCGAAGCACCATGCTGTCGAGATCTCTCTGCCACCAGTCGGGGAAGGCCACGTGGTAGTCGTAGGGGTTTTTGCCTTCCCGCCAGCAGTCGAAGGCCTCATCCATCACCAACATTCCCAGGCGGTCGCAAGCGTCGAGAAAGGCGGGCGATGGTGGGTTGTGGGCGCAGCGCACGGCATTGAAGCCACTGGCTTTCAGAAGCTCGACCTTACGCTCCTCGGATCGGTCGTAGGCGGCAGCTCCCATCACACCGTTGTCATGGTGCACACAACCGCCCAGCAGAAGGACCGGTTCTCCGTTAAGCCGGAATCCCTCCTGGGCATCGAAACTGATGCTCCGGATGCCGAAAACGGTCGACTCGGCGTCAACCAGCGTCCCGGATTCTTCAGCGGCCAGCTCTGTCTCCAGCCGATAGAGGGTGGGCTTCTCCAATGACCAAAGGCGGGGAGAAGGTACTTCCATTTCCTGCTTGACAACCACAGACTCACCCGCCTGAACTGTAACCGGGCTTTCTGCGGTGGCGACAATTTCGCCTTCTGGGGCAGCGACGTGAGAGCGCAGCACGAGGTCCTTGGACGATGATGCGTCGTTCTTGATCGTCGTCTCGACGACGACGTTTGCGGAGTCGCTCGAGATGGCGGGCGTGGTCACGTAGACGCCCCAGGGGGCCACATAGGCCGGTTCCGAGACCCGGAGCCAGACGTGGCGGTAGATACCCGACCCGGAGTACCAACGGCTGTTGCGATGGGTGGCGTTGTCGACCACCACGGTCAGCACGTTAGCCTCGCCCGGTTTTAGGTAGGGGGTGAGGTCGTAGATGAAGCTGGTATAGCCGTAGGGATGGCGCCCGAGCAAATTGTTGTTGAGCCAAACCTCGGCGTTCATATAGACACCCTCGAACTCCACCTGCACGGTCTTGCCCTCCCAGGCCTCGGGTGCCGAAAAGGTCTTGCGGTACCAGGCACGGCCCATCTGGAAGAAACCTCCAAAGGCTGTGCTGGGGGCGTCGGGCGTCCGCTCAAGCTCGACCGACCAGTCATGCGGCAGGTCGAGGAGACGCCATGTTGTATCGTCTTGGGGGTGACGCCACTCGGATCCTTTCGGATCGCCAAGATGGAAGCGCCATTCGCTGTCGAAGTTTAGTTTCTGCATGGTTTCACCTTTCATATGCTAGTGCTGCAGGGAGATATCCTCTTGGGCCAGTGTCCGCAAGTACGCGTGGGCCCTTTCTGGGTCGCGAAACTCGTTGGCACTCTGGCCGATCACCAACAAGAAACCTCGCCCGCCCAAGTTCCGAACAATATGGCGGGCGCCCTCCGGTGTGACGAAGACCTGACATAGTTTGCCGCCATCGCGGATGCGCTTCAGCAGATCCAACCATTGGTCAGGCGTGGGCTGCCCATCACCGGGAATCCACTGGATTCCGCGCAGCCGGTCGATGGAGAGGAGATGATCCAGGTGTGGGATCTCACCTTTCCCGTCCAGGTGATAGAAGCCGTGATCCAGGTAATCGCAGCAGGCGACGAGATCAGGCATGACGAAGCGCTCGAACATCGCAGGCGAAATCATGTACGAGAAGTCACATTGTAGCATGTACGTTTTGCCCGGGGACCAGAGCGGTGTCCAGCAGGTCGTCCCGCGACAAGACGGGGTGCCATCATCCCGGCGCCGGACAAGCCGGTCCAACTCATCATAGTAGCGGATCCACAGCTCGGTGATCTGGGGAATGAGGCGGTCGACCTCCTCTGGCACGTCGATCACGTCAAGAAGCAGTCGCTGTGTATCCCGCAGGGAGGCCAGGATGTCGAGATTGCCGCCCAGGTCAGTGTGACCGCTGACGACCTGTCCCTGCCATCGCTTCACTATGCCGTCCGTTATGGCCTGTACCCGTTGCCACCAGACGTTGTTCGCGTCGTAGTGGAGCGTAAGATCCTCAAGCGGCTTCATCTCGGCAGGGGTGAACCACACTGTTTCCGACGGTTCAGCCACGCTGTGGACGTCAGCGCCAACGAATCCGGCCATAATGCCTGGGCCGAAGTTGACCCACCATTGGGGGAAAGCGTCGCCGTAGTAGTGAGTGGCTTCCAGTACAGGCGCGTGGCGCTCGATAATAGCCTCCACCGGCATATCCAACGGATAGTTGCTCAGATAGCTGTAGCGACGACCATCCGCTTCTTGCGGCACCGGGTCGGTTGAGGCCAGGTAGACGAGCGGACGGTCGAGCTCGCCTTCCCACCAGGCCACAGTGTCCCGTTCGACACGGGCCCAGTCCTCCTGCGTGAATCTTAGCTGTCCCATAGTTTCCTCCGAGGGGGTAGCTTTAGGTTTGTGGTTAACGTCGCCGGAAAGGCGTCAAGTCTGCGTGCCCTGCGCGATGACGCGGTGGTTAGTTAGTCCGTAGTGGAATGAGTCTGTACATGCCTCCAGGTGCGGAGATCACGCGAAAGTGATCTTGAAGTGGTGTGTAGATTTCGTCTGTATAGACCGGTTGCTCGTTGAGGAGGGCTTCCTCGATAGCTTCTAACAGCGAAGCCGCGACTTGCCCCCCGCTGCCGTGGGGAGTGGCTTCTTTGATCTCGATATTGGGACGCACTCCCTCCACGTGTGCTATGTAATAGGTGGCATAGAGCTCGCGCCAGTTCATAATCACCATTGCGCCATCGGGGAGCAGGCCCAAGCGCAGGGTGGCCCGTGCTCGCGGTTCTTCGGGGTGATCCACCGGGTAGATATAGTGCTCTTCGCTGAAATGCGTCCGGCCTTGCCGAATCGCCTCCCAGCGCGAGAGAGCGAAGGGAGCGAGGATGCCGACCAGCAGAATGGCCGCGACCAGCCTGTTTGAGTCCCGGCGCAGACCAGTGTCTTGTATCATCGCTCCGGCAAGCAGCAGTTGGCCGGCGCCCACACCGACGGCGACAGCGACCAGCATATGACAGGAGAGAAAAAAGACATACCAGTCGGGCGGATCGTAATTGAGGACCACGCTCAGCATAAAGAGATAGCTACCTAGCGTCAATATTCCGAAGGCGCGTTGATGGCGGGGGACTCGCGGCGAGCGGACAGCTATGCTGCCGAAACCGAAGAGGGCGAGCGCCAGCGATACCGGGGAAAACTCGTGGCTCGGAAGTCGTCGAGCATATGCCTCCAGCGCTCTCAGAGCCCCGGGCAGGCCATCGGCGAACATGGCGGTCTGCCACTGCAGGCCGGTGACCGTGATCCAGAATCGCGTCCAGGGGCGTGCCAGCTGAGCGCGCGTGAGGCCCCAGACGGAGCGCGAGGGGATCATCGCGACGTTAATAAAACTGCTAGAGGGATCGTGAGCGTCCAACAGCAGGAAGGTGCCCACGAAAATCGCCAGTCCGGCAAGGCCCCCGCCCAGGCCGACAGCGAAGCCACGCCCGCGCTTCTGTGCGCTGAGTTTCGGATCCCGCAAACCCCAGAGTACGAACACTGCCGCGGGAGGAATGAACAGCGCCACCGACGCATGGATCCCCAGGCCTGCGCCCAAGAGAAAAGCGGCGCCCGCCAGGTGTAGCAGGCGATTGCCGGGATCCTCGTACCAGTGACGGAGGCTTAATGCAGCGAGTACGATGACCGCCAGGGCCGGCGTATAGACTTCGGCTAGAATGGCCTGCGTCCAGAAGGTGTAGGAGATCACCAGGGCCAAGCTGCCAAGGATCGGCCCGACCCGGTTCTCGGTGAGCCTTCGCGCCCAAAGGTAGACGCCACCCGCCGTCACCCCCGCCCCCAGCGCGGAGACCAGGGTGACGCGCCAGGCGGGTGTGCGCAGCGGTAAGAACCCAAGTAACCTGGCGAGGAGCAGATAGACCGGATACCCCGTAGAGTGTGTGATCCCAAGTGTATACGCCAGCGTCTGAAATTCACCGCTATCGCCGTAGAGCACGTCCGGTGCCAGGGTCCGCACATAAACGGCCAAGGCGATCAGACCGATCAGGGCCGCCAGACCATAGTCCGTATGATCCGGAGGCGGGACCCTCTCAGGGGAAGTCATCGGTTTCGTCTCTATTTCCATACTTTGGGGAACGAGATCACAACCGAATCCTTGCCGCTTCCGGCAAACTGGCAGAGATCCGGTTGTGGTCGAGTCCTAGGCCAAGCTGGTCATGCCGGTGAGCGAAAGCTCGGCAGCACGGTGGCACTTGACGTAGTGCTTCGGGGTAATCTCCTCGTACACCGGTTCTTCGTGTTTGCAGATATCCTTTACATAGTTACAGCGTGGGTGAAAGTAACAGCCCGTGGGCGGATTCGCAGGGTTGGCCACCTCGCCCGTGAGCAGGATGCGCTTCTCACGCGGAGTGGGGTCCGGACGTGGAATAGCCGACATCAGCGCCTCCGTATACGGGTGCCTGGGTGCCTGGAACAGCTCTTGAGTGGCCGCTGTTTCCACCATTTTCCCAACGTACATCACCGCCACACGGTCACTGATGTGAGCCACGACGCTCATATCGTGAGCTACAAAAAGATAGGTCAACCCCATTTCCTCCTGGAGTTCCTGGAGCAAGTTGAGGATCTGCGCTTGTACCGATACATCGAGCGCTGAGACGGGTTCGTCGCACACGAGGAACTTGGGGTGTGGGGCCAACGCGCGTGCCAGCCCGATGCGCTGTCGCTGTCCACCGCTAAACGCGTGCGGGTAGCGGCGCATATATTCCGGGCGGAGGCCCACCAACTCCAGCATATGGGCCACGCGCTCTTCCAAATCCTTGCCGCGCGCGATCCCCATCGCCTTCAATGGGGCGCCCACGATGTCCAGAAGGCTCATCCGGGGATTCAGTGAAGCGTATGGATCCTGGAAGATCATCCGCATGTTGCGGCGGACTTGGACCAGTTCCTGATGCTGTAGTTCGGTCACGTTGACCCGGCCCATCTCAGGATCCTCAAACCAGATGTCTCCGCTGGTGGGTGGAATTGCCTTGAGGATGCAGCGCCCTGTGGTGGTCTTACCACAGCCGCTCTCGCCAACCAGACCCAACGTCTCCCCTTCATTCACATAGAAGCTTACGTCATCTACGGCTTTGACGTTACCGACTTCCCTTCTTAGAAGGCCCCGCTGAATAGGAAACCACTTCTTCAGCGAGCCTATCTCTAGCAGAGGTTGCTGGTCCTGGCTTTCCGTTTTAACTTGGGTCTCACTGTAAGTATCGATTCGATCGGTCATAACGTCATATCCTCACTCGCTTGCGCCACGGGTATATCGGACGCGTACAGGTGGCACCTGACAATGTGGCCGGGTTCCACCTCGATGACCTCGGGCACCACGCGGTTGCAGGTGTCTGGAATGTACTCCGGACATCGGGGATGGAAAGGACATCCCGGCAGCACCGTGTAGGGATCGGGCACCATGCCCTTGATCGTCTGCAACCGTTTTCTCTCGCCCGTGCGGGACATTACATCATCGAGCTGGGGGATAGATTTAAGCAGCGCTTGCGTATAGGGGTGTTTCGCGTCGAAGAAGATCGACTGGACGTCAGTCTGTTCAACGACTTTGCCCATATACATCACGGCAACTTCGTCAGCCATCTCGGCGATGACACCCAGGTTATGGGTGATAAACATAATCGCCATGTCATATTCCTGCTGGAGATCGCGCATCAGATCCAGGATCCGGGCCTCGGTCGTCACATCGAGGGCTGTGGTAGGCTCGTCGGCGATGAGCAGGTTCGGGTTGCAGCTGAGGGCCATGGCAATCACCGCTCGCTGCCGCATCCCGCCACTCAACTGAAAGGGATAGTTATCGATGATTCGATCCGGATTGGGTAGCCTGACCCGTGCCAGCATATCGATGGCTCGGGTCCGAGCTTCTTCTTGGCTCACATTCTGGTGCAAGGTGATCGCTTCTATGATCTGGCTCCCTACCGTGCGTACCGGCAGCATCGCAGCCATAGGCTCCTGAAAGACCATAGAGATCTGGTTGCCTCGAATGGAGCGCATCTGCCGGCTGTTGGGCTTGAGTTTGCTGATGTTGATGGCATCAGCAACGTTGGAGGATGGCGTTGCTCGCACGTTCCGGTAGTAGGTGATCTCGCCCTCCTCAATCCGTCCCGGCGGGGGAACCAACTGCATTAGAGAAAGTGCCGTGATACTCTTGCCACAACCGCTCTCCCCGACTACACCTAACGTGCGTCCTGACTTGATCACCAGATCGACGCCATCGACCGCCCGGACCACGCCCTCGGCCAGGTGGAAGTACGTGCGAAGGTTCTTGATTTCTGCAAGCACATTCTCGGACATAGCGTCTCCTAGGTCATGTAGGGGTCTGCGGCGTCACGCAGGCCGTCGCCCACAAAGTTAAACATAAGCACCGCGATCACGACGACGGGAACAGGCCAGAGAACCCACGGGAAGTGAGCGACGTTGATGATATTCTGAGCCTGCTGCAACATAACGCCCCAGCTGATCGTCGGTGGGTTCAACCCGATGCCCAGGAAGCTCAGTGCCGTTTCGCCCAGGATCATACCGGGAAGGGCGCCCGTCAAAGAGACAATGATGTAGCTGGCAAAGCCGGGCAACATATAACGGGTGATGATCGTCCACTGGCTCTCGCCATCCAGCCTTGCCGCCATCACGAAGTCCTCTTCGCGCATGCTCAGCAATCGGCCGCGCACGATCCGCGCCAAGCCCGTCCAGCCGAATATCGAGAGGATGAGCGTCGTGGCAAAGTAGATGCGCAACTGCGGCCATTCACGCGGCAGAGCGGCGGCTAACGCCATCCACAAGGGAATCTGGGGCAGGGTGGTCAGCACTTCGATGACGCGCTGGATTGCCTCGTCGATAGCGCCTCCGAAGAAGCCCGAGATGCCGCCCAGGAGCAGGCCCAGCACAAAACTGATCCCAATCCCCACCAAACCGATACTCAGCGAGATGCGCCCACCGTGGAAAACCCGCGACAGTACGTCTCGCCCAATTGTATCGGTGCCCATCAGGAATACGGGCATCGCGTCTTCGCCCACAGTGCCGAAGAAATGCACATCCGTCGGGAAAAGTCCCCAAAATTTGTAGGGGTCGCCGCGAACGAAGAGCCTGATCGGGTGGATTGAGTCCGGGTCTGCTAGGTGAATCGGCCTGAACGTCTCCGGATCCCGTTCCTGTGTCGTCCCATAGATGAACGGACCGCGGAACCTGCCCTGCGTGTCTCGGATGTGAATCGATGTCGGGGGGTGCGCGAGGCGACCCTGGAAGCGTCGCATGGGGTCGTTGGGACTGAGAAACTCCGCGAAAATGGCGATGGTGTAGAATATGGCCAGCACCGCCATCGACACTTGGGCCAGCCTGTGCCTCCTGAACTTCCACCAGACAAGCTGCCACTGACCAGCTCTGTAGAAGCTCTCTTCATGGACTGCCGCGTCTTCTTCAACGCTATCA
>SLDA01000180.1 GCA_007125545.1 Thermoflexales bacterium
CCGGGAGATCCTGGAGCGCTACCACGTCCGATATGTGATCCTGGCGCCCTACGAACGCGCGTATATGGACGCGGAGGGGTTCCCCAAATTCGACACGCTCGTCGAGCAGGGCGTGCTGGAGATCGTCTACAGCTCTACCACGTCCACGATCTACCGAGTCACAGAGTGAGCCGGAGACCGTGGCTTCCCAAGCGGTGACTAGGGTGCTTCACCCTCCGGCCCTGATACCAGTACAGCATACAGGGTGAGGTCGTTTGTGTGCCCGTCGGCGCGGAACAGTGAGACGATCTCGAGGCCCACATCGCGGGCCAGGCGCCGCATCTCTTCCTCGTCGATCAGGTGCACATAGCGTAAGCCGTGGCCCTGTCGCCGCCAGTCAAGCAGATAGTCGCCCGGCTCGACCTCTTCGCCGGTGAGACCTACCGTCGACCAGGGCAGCAGTCGCCTTCTCAGGCGCTCGATCTGCAAGAACTGCCAGTTCGCGACGACAAGCCGTCCGCCAGGTGCAAGCACCCGTGCGGCGCGCGCCAGCACCTGGCGGCGGCTCGCATAGCCGGGGATGTGGTGCAGCACCGCCCGGAGCACGACCCAGTCAAAGTCGCCGCCCACCAGCGCCTCCCACGGGTCGCTGACCAGATCGGCGGTGACGAAACGTATATCTCGGGTTCCCGCGCCGGCCCTAGCCTCAGGCTCAGACAGCATCTCGCGGGCCACACGCACCATCTCGGCAGAGAAGTCCACGCCCACGTAGGTGCAGCCTGGCGGCAGTAGTCGCGCGAGCCGCGCCTGTCCGCAGCCCAGGTCGATCACGCGGTCGCCAGGTGCCATCTGGGCCACGATCCGCTCGAAACCCGGCTCACTCTCCGCGCGCGAGTCACTGAAGGCGCCGGCGAACGTATCGTAGAGCTCGCGGTTCAGCTCGCGCAGGCGTTGTTGCGTCTCGGCGTTCATCATACCGGATATTGTACCACGCCCGGGCCCCGGCAAAGCCCAATTGAAGCACATCGGGCAAGTGGTATACTAGGACCATGGTTAGGGGCGGTGTTCCGGACACGATTGATCTGAAAGACGCGGTAGAGCGCGAGCAGATCCTGGCCATCTTGGAGGCCGTGCGAGAGACGCCTTCGGATGAATGGGACCTGATGGCGCTATTGCGACGTTTTCCGCATGGCGACGGCTCCTATGCCAAGTCGCAGTTGTTGAGTGCCTACCGCCGCCTGGTCGAGGAGGGAACCCTGACAGCAAGCCCCCTCATTGAACGACGCCTGCGCGGGCGACCGGTCCGTACGATCTCGGGTCTGGCGCCGGTGGCGGTGCTCACCGAGCCCCATCCCTGCCCGGGCGAATGCATCTTCTGTCCCGAACAGGACGACGCACCGAAGAGCTATCTGGATGGCGAGCCGGGTGTATTGCGCGCTTTGCAGAATGCCTACGATCCCTATAGGCAGACAGCCGGGCGGATCGAGGCCCTGGAGGCCATTGGGCACGCAACCGACAAGATCGAGCTGCTCGTCCTCGGCGGCACCTGGTCGGCCTATCCCGAGCCCTACCAATCCGAGTTCCTGCGGCGTTGCTTCGATGCGATGAATGAAGCGCCATCCGACACCCTGGAGGAGGCGCTCGAGCGCAATGAGTTGGCCCCGCATCGCAATGTCGGCCTCGTGATCGAGACCCGACCGGATCACGTGACCCCTGAGGAGGTGTTGCGCCTGCGCCGTCAAGGTGTGACGAAGGTGCAGTTGGGCGCGCAGAGTATGGACGATCACATCCTCGACCTCAACTGCCGCGGCCACTCGCTCGATGACACACGGCGCGCGATCCGGCTGTTGCGCCTGGGCGGGTTCAAGATCGTGCTGCACTGGATGCCCAATCTGTACGGCGCCACCCCGGAATCCGACCTCGAGGATTTCGCCCGCATCTTCAGCGACCCCGCGATACGACCCGATGAGATGAAGATCTATCCCACCGCGCTGCTCGAGGGAACCGGTTTGTACCGGCTCTGGGAACAGGGCCGCTACGTACCTTATCCTGAGGCACGTTTGGTGGAGCTGTTGGCGTCCTGCAAAGACCTTGTCGCACCCTACTGCCGCATTAACCGAGTTATGCGCGACATTCCTGCTGACTATATCGTCGCCGGGACGACGAAGAGCAACCTGCGGCAGATCGTCCAGCAGCAGATGGCGCGACAGGGGCGACAGTGTGCCTGCATTCGCTGTCGCGAAGTACGCGGCGCACACGCTGTTGACGTGGATACCGTGTCGCTCGATGTGATCACCTATGAGACCGGCGCGACAACGGAGCAATTCCTACAGTACCTGACGCCGGAAGGCCGGTTGGCCGGCTTCCTGCGCCTCTCGCTGCCGCCGGCACCGCGTGACGAGCTGCCGATTCCCGAGATCCAGCGGGCCGCGATGATACGCGAGGTCCACGTCTATGGCCCGGCCCAGATGCTGGCGGGCAAGACGGGCTACCAGAGTGTACAACACCGCGGGCTGGGCACGCGCCTTCTGGAAGAGGCAGCCGAACGCGCGCGGGCAGCCGGCTATGATGCGCTTGCCGTTATTGCCGCGGTGGGCACTCGGGTGTACTATCGAGAAAGAGGGTTCACCGAGGGCGATCTGTACCCGACGTTGTCATTGCAGGAAGCAGGGAGGAGGTCATAGCGCCGTGATGTTTGAAGCGATTCTCTTTCTGGCAGGCGCCGTGCTCTTCCTGGTATCCGTGATCTTCTTCGTCTTCCTGTGGCAGGACCGGACAGCGCTGGTGCGGCGCAAAACCGAGATGCAAGCGCAAGTTGCCGCGCTCCAGGAGGAGGCGTCCCTCCTGCGAGAACAGCGTGTAGACATCGACATTTGGGAACACGAGCTGAGCGTCTGGGCAGAGGGACTGGAACAGCAGCAGGCCGCTATTGAAGAGGCGCAGGAACAACTACGCATGCTCACTGCGTCCCAGCCGCCCGCAGCGTCAGAGGCCGGCTCGCGGGACCTGTCCGGGGAAGAGAACGGTGAGGTGGTCACAGTCAAAAACCTAAAGCGTCAGCGGGATGGCGCGAAGTTACCCAAGTAACCCGATCCCGTGGGAAATGCAGCACACTTGCCTGGCTAATCATAAGTGGAGGGATGATGATACAGCGCAATGATGATGGACCCATCAAACGGATCAGTGGACGGGGCACGGTGGTCGTGGAGGGCGAGGAAGTGGGTAAGGTTCAATACACCCTGATCGTCACAGAGGATGTGACCTTCGTGCCGGCGGAGGGAGAGAGCGCTAGCGAGAAGCATGTCTCCGGCGAGATAGCGCTGGTGGAACGCTCGGGCGAGACGCCACGCAAACTCGATGAGTTCGTGGATGGCGAGTTGGATCTGCATCTGGATGACGGAACAATGCTGAAGGTGCTGATTACAGACCGCATTCCGGGGGGCTATCTGGTCGAAGCGCAGGGAGACTTCCAGGAGATGTCGTAGATCGCGTTACGCTGCCTTTCTGTCATCGACCGCGAGCGCCAAACCAGGCGCTCGCGGTCCGCATGTACGGGCCTTTGACGCGTTCCGGGCCGTAACGCTAGCGGAGGTGTGTAGAACATTTGTTCATCAGACGGTGGGCGCCTCTCAGCGAGCAGGGCCCGGGGAACACGACCAGGGGCTGACGGAGGTGAAATCCCTGTACCAGAAATACGCGTCGTCAAGCCGGAGGGTCCAGGATGATATCAGAGACCGATAACGACCCAGTTGAGCAGAGCTCTCTTTCCGGGCAGCCAGAGGCCAGACTTTACATAATATACATAGTCGGAAGTTCAAATTGCCCCTGAAAACCCTGCGTGGCACTGCCTCTGCGTCAATACCTACTCGGTCCTCTCCCATGCGTTCAGCCTCGGCGTGACTGGCGCCTTCTGCATCTCATCGCGGGGTTGTCCTCTGCGCGTCGTGTGCACTTCAGAGTGGAAATGCCCCACATTCGCTGCGACTGATCCGGTCAGCTGGGCTCGCTTCGCTCCCGCGGTGTCATAGCCCCCGACGAAGCAACTCGCGCCGCTCCACTTCGGAATATAGAACGAACGTTCGTTCTATATTCCGAAGTGGAGCACACCCACCCTTGGTTATCCTCATCTATCCCTTCGGCGGACTGGTGGCTGGACCTGGGGCCGCCGTCTTTTCCAACTCTTCCAACGAAATACAACGCTTTCTGCACCCTATCCACCGCTCACAGGACACTTATCTGCGTATACTATAAGCACAAGGGAGTATTCGCTACAGATACTCCACTGGGGGATGGGAGACTCGCCCTCTGCGAGAAGCGGGAACAGCCACGATATTGGGCTGTGCGCAGAGGGCGAGTCTTTGTGTTGTCCCCCACTCTGCGCTGCCACTAACTTGCCTCTGACGAGCTAGCCCCTATAATGTAGCAAGCTTCCTTCCCTTCTCACTGTAATCAGTGTCGCGATCTCCTCCCTCGACTTTGGCTGACACACAATCCATGTGCACCAGGAGAGACTGCCGTGCGAATCTTGATAGTTGATGAAAATGCCGAGGATCGAGATAGGATCGGCCGCCTACTGGATTCCGCGCTGGGCACTCAGCAGCTGACACTGACCTACGCAGGCAATCGCGACACCTATACTCAGGCGCTCGATAGCGGCTCGTTCGACCTGATCATTACAGAGCACGCGTTGAGTTGGACAGAGGGCCTGGCGATCGCCGACACCATTCGAGAGCGCTTACCGGGCCTACCCGTCATAATGGTGACCCGGTCGGGCCATGAACGTCTGGCCATTGAGGCTCTGCGCGCCGGCTTACAGGATTACGTGCACAAAGACGGACTCGAAGAGGACCTGGTTCCCGCCATCTGGCGCGCTGTGAACGGTAATGAGGCTAAGGGTGCGGCAGAGGTCGGGCGAAGACGCCTGCTCGCGGAGGTCGAGCGGCAGGCCGGCGAGCTCGCACTCAAGAACGAAGAACTCGAGCGCGTCTGTGCAGAACTGCAAAGCGAACGCGAGCTGCTCCAGACGATTTTGGATAGGGCCCCGGTCATGCTCACGCTCTATGCTCCCAAGGTCGAAACCTTTACGGTCAATGAGCACGTAGAACGGCTCACGGGTTGGACAGAGGCGGACAGAGCGGAGACCCACGTCCTGGACCTCTGCTATCCCGATCCCGACTATCGCGCAGCCGTGCTTGCTTATAGAGAGTCGCTGGCACCCGGCTATCGGGATCTGGATATGATGACCAAACGCGGCGACGTTATCCAGGCGAGTTGGGCCAACATCCAGCTTCCTGATGGCCGGCGAATGGGCATCGGCCTCGACGTCACCGAGTCGAAGCGAGCTGAACGCGAGCTGCAACAGAGCGTGGCGGAGTTCACGGCGCTCTTCCATCAGATGACGGAGGGGTTGGTGCTCTTCGACCCGCAGGGCAACCTGCTCGACATGAATCCGGCGGCCCGCGCCATTCACGGCCTCGATGATTTGGAGGGCTTGACGCGACATCTTTCCACGCTTGGTGATACCTTTGAGCTCTTCGATCTGGAGAGTGACCGGCTTCTGTCGACCGATGAGTGGCCCATTGGGCGCGTGCTCCGTGGCGAGACGTTTGCCAGGTATGAGGTGCGCGTGCGGCTTTCCAATACCGGCAAGACCTGGATAGGCTCCTACGGTGGAGCTCCGGTGTATGGGCCGGATGGCGAGCTACTCCTGGCGATCGTTACGTTGCGCGACATTACAGCGCAGCGTGAGGCTGAGGAGGCGCTACAGGCGTATATGGTCGAGCTGGAAGCGGTGAATGACGCAAACCGAATGCTACTGCGCGAGGTCAATCATCGGGTGAAGAACAACCTGACTGCGATCCTCGGCCTAATCTATTCCGAGCAGCGCAGGTTGGGCCAAGAGGCGGGCTGCACTAGCGAGCAGATCCGTTGTCAAGTAGCTCTGGGTGATCTGGCTGAGCGCGTGCGTAGTCTTGCGACGGCTCACTCGCTGCTCTCCGCACATGGGTGGCGACCTTTGCGAGCCGACGAATTGGTGGAAGCTGTAATTGAGGCCTCCGTGCCGGCCGCCAGTGATGCCGAGTCATTGGTTCTCGATGTCATTGGCACTCCCCTATCCGTGACTCCGGAGCAGGCTCACTGTCTCGCGCTGATAGTGGGCGAATTGACCACGAACACCCTGAAGTACGGACGGGGCGCCGATAGGCTCCATATTACGGTGGAGCTTGGGCTCGAGGATACAGAGGCGCGGTTCATCTACCGCAACTCGGGTGCTGGGTATCCCGAGGAGGTCCTCGCCGGAGAAGGCCATTCGGTGGGCCTGGGCCTGATCAAAACCCTCTCAACCCACAACCTTCGCGGTTCGTGTTCGATTCGCAACGAGGGAGGTCCCGTCACCGAGATACGGTTCCCGGTGACCTGCAAGGTAACCTGAGAGGACATCGAATCAGGCGCGGTAGCTCCAATTCAAGCATTCGATCGCACCCCTGCCGACAAAACCATCCCACTCCAACCCTCCCGCTCTGCATTTCGCGTAGCCTATTCTTACATTCCAAGAGAACCAGCCAATCCGAAGGGTGCCTGGTGTTTGTGACTACGCGAAATCTACAGCAGACGTCCCAAGCCTTTGACACCTCCGTGTGTCCGCTTACCATGTTGATAGAGACGAGGGAGGCGTAATATGTTAGAACCCGTAGATTGGCAGGACCCGGACCCCGAAGAGCTGCCTACGTCCGATTGGCAGTTCGAACGCATCGATCCCGAAAAAGGAGTAAGAGACCGGGTCATCTATGGCGTGCCACTGCTGCTCTTCGTTGCACTCCTCTCGTTGGGTGTCCTTGGCGCTTTGTTGTTGATACCGGTCATCACCGCCATCGATGCCGAGACACCCATCTTTTCGCTCCTCACGCCCGCACATCTCTTTCTGACAGGCTTGCTTGTGCTGTGTGCTATCCCGCTAACGCTCGGCCTGGTAGCTTCGGTGCGTCGCCTGACGACGCCGGCGCCGTGGCTGCAGGTCGAGGCACTTTGCTACAAGCGCGACATCCAGCCGATCGCGAATGACGGTGAGCTCGGAGCGGGCTACGATTACAGCTACCGCCTCCTGTGCCGGTTCGAGTATGACTATGCCAGCTATGAGGCTACGCCTGAGGGAACAGCGGAACCGGAACCGTGTCTCTTCCCAACAGAGGAAGCCGCTGCGGAGTTCCTGGATCAGTACCTGACCGAAGATGGACGCGCACGGCTGTGGATCAACACTCGCAACCCTCTGGAAGCGAACTTGACCGGTCCACCGGAGGACATGTAAAAACCGCACAACCTGCGGAGAGGTTGTGCGGCTATGGCTTGTTGCGTATCGATCGCGACGTCACCGTCGTTCAGCCCGGAGTCCTGTCCCGGCTATGCTATGATGGTGTCGTGACCTGCTGCTTGCCCTGAAAACGGTTCAGTGCCTCGTCGGTGCTGCACCGTGACCGACCCGCGATACGGATCGTAAATCCTGTCAGACTACAGTGGCCGTACGGCGGTGGCCTTAGGACCCTTGGGCCCGGGCTCCACCGAGAACTCAACACGCTGATTCTCCTGAAGGGAGCGGAAGCCGCCACCCTCGATCTCGGAAAAATGGACGAAGACATCATCACCCGAATCACGGGAAATGAAGCCAAAGCCCTTTGCGTCATTGAACCACTTCACGGTACCAGTTTCTCGTTCGCTCACTTTTGTGCTCCTTACTGCCTGAATCTAGTTGGTTTTCGAGGCGAAGCAGTTTTATAGCAAAACAAGGGACTGCCCAGTCTCCGCAAGCCTGGGCAGTCCCTAATGTACAGCCACAACCAGCTTCGTCCTTCAACTAGAGTATAGCATATATCGTTGAAGACGCAACCCCCAGATATCTCCGCAGGTGTCACGACCCTCGATGAGAGGTCCGCGGACCATAGGCGCTTTTTGCACGTTTTGGAAATTATGCTACGATAGTTCTGTGGCATCATGGATTTGCACTTCCCCGATCAGCCGCACGTGCTAGATAGTTGTCCAACTGCAGCCTGACACGTCGCCTTGTATACACACACGCCGGGCGACGTTCTTACCTACCCAAGGAGGTGGTAACTGTGAACACCGATTCAGCAAAGAACGCCCTAACCATTACCGTCGTCGGAGCCGGCCATGGCGGTAAATCGATGGCCGCCGAGTTGGCCAGTCGCGGCTTCCCTGTCACGCTTTACAATCGAACGCCGGCCAATGTCGAAGCGGTCCAGTTACGCGGAGGGGTCGAGCTGATTACCGAGGATGGGCGCAGAGTCTACGGTAAGTTCGTGAAGGTTACCTCCGATCTGTCCGAAGCGCTCGCAGCCAGTCGCCTGATTATGGTTGTCGTGCCGGCCTCCGGACACCGCTCCATCGCCCTCCAGGCTGCCGGTTGCCTGAGCGACGATCAGGTGGTGGTACTCAATCCCGGTCGCACCGGGGGCGCGCTCGAATTTGCCCAGGGCTTGCGTGAGGCGGGCTGCACTACACAGCCCATTATCTGCGAGGCAGAGACGTTCCTCTTTGCCGCGCGCAGCATTGGCCCTGCCGAAGCTCGGATCTTCCGTACCAAGTTCTCTGTGCCCCTCGCGGCTATGCCCACGACACGTACTGAGGAAGCCATTTCCGTCGTTCAGCAAGCTTACCCACAGTTCATCCCGGCAAAGAGTGTTCTCCATACCAGTCTTAACAATATGGGCGCCATCTTCCATCCGGCTCTCACGCTTCTTAACGCCGGTTGGATCGAAAGCACCGGTGGTGACTTCGAGTTTTACATGAATGGCGTGACCCCTGCGACGGCCAAAGTCTTGGAAGCCCTGGATCGCGAGCGGGTCACGGTCGCAGCTTCCCTGGGCATCCGCGCCCAGACTGCCCAGGAATGGCTCTATCGCGCCTACAAGGCCGAAGGCGACAGCCTGCACGAAGCTATGCATGCCAACCTGGGCTATGTCGGCATCCGGGCGCCGAACCGGCTTCAGCACCGCTATATCTTCGAGGAGATCCCCTGCAGCCTGATCCCGATCGTCGAACTGGGCAAACAATACGGGGTCGCCACGACCACCATCCAGACGATGATCCACCTCGCGAACATCGTGAACAGCAGAGACTATTGGCGCGAAGGGCGGACACTTGATCGTATGGGAGTCCGGGGCATGTCCGTCGGCGAACTGCAGCGCTACGTCGATACAGGCGAACGGTAGAAGGTAGGAGAAAGACGATGAAAATACTCGCAGGAGCATTGGGGGACTGTGTCCACGTCGCCGGCGTTCAGCACTTCCTCGCCCAGGCCGAGCGTCTGGGTCACGAGGTCCGCTTTA
>SLDA01000523.1 GCA_007125545.1 Thermoflexales bacterium
CGAGCCGCAGCAACCACGTCACGCGGTGTGCTCATCGGCATCGCGATGGGTTTTCTTGTCGGCCTGCTTGTACCGGGCGCAGGTCCCACCGAGACCATCGTACGCCTTACCCAGCCCACGATCCTCGATCTCGGTGTTGCACTCACTGCTGGAATTGCAGGTGCTTACGCAGTGAGCAGACGTGATGTCTCAGCCGCGCTGGCAGGTGTTGCCATTGCTACCTCTCTCGCGCCGCCCCTCGTGAACATCGGGCTGGGATTGGCGTTCCGGGATCTGGCGATAGCTTCGGGTGCAGCCCTGATCTTCAGCGCGAACCTGGTCGCCATCGTCGCAACGAGTGGCTTTGTCTTCATCTGGATGGGCTTCCGTCCCCAACTCGGCAATCCTGAGCGAGCCACGACGCAGCGGCGAGGTTTCTCAGCTTTCGTTATTCTGCTGGCCCTCATCACGGTTCCATTTATTCTCTTCACGCAGCAGTCGATACAGGAAGCAAACATTGAGCGCAAGGTCAAGTCGATCATCGTAAGTGAAGTTGGAGAGCTTCCAGGTGGAGAGATCGTCCAATGGAACTATCTCATCGACCAAGATGGCACGTTGAACCTGGACCTGACCGTGCGCGTGCTGAACACGGTCTCGTACGAGAGTGCCCGCGAGTTGCAGGAACGGATGGCAACCGGTCTTGGCAGGCCCGTAGCGCTCTCACTGGAGATGATACCGGTGCAGCGCTTGCGCGCCTACGTTCCTCCTGAGGGAGATCCTCTTCCGACCGTATCGTCTGACGCAATGAACACAACGCCAACGCCGCGCGCTGAATATCCGCCCACAGCCAATATGATGCAAGTGAGCGGCACGGACACCGACGGCGTAGCGGTGCGGTATGCCCCCGGCGGCGTTATTGTGGGACGCTTACAGCAAGGCGCGCTCCTTACCGTGCTACAAGGCCCGGTCGATATCGAGGGTATCCAGTGGTATCGCGTCGCCTCAGCCACGACATTTTTGGAGGGTTGGGTGGATGGAGCCCATCTGAGCAACATGGCCGAAGACGCAACCCCGTGACCCTTCGCGCAAAGTGTTCTGCTAAGAACTAAAAAGGAGACCTATGCAAGGGTATAATGAGGGATTTGCCTACGTTTATGCTATGCGCTGGACTTTCTTTGCCCGTGACGTTGCACCCCGGATACGGGATTTCTACGAGCGGAAAGGAAATCATGAGAAGACAGTCCTCGACCTGGCATGCGGGACCGGAGAGTTAGCTACTTACCTCTTGGACCACGACTACGAGGTCATCGGGCTGGACCTCTCACCGGCTATGTTGATTCATGCGCGTGAAAAGGCACGGGCCTATGTCCGAGAAGGCAAGGCCCGCTTCCTCGAAGGAGATGCCGCGGACTACGTCCTCGACCAGCAGGTGGGGCTGGTGGTATCGACCTTTGACGCCCTCAATCATCTCGCAGACATGGAGGCACTCACAGGCTGTTTCGCTTCCACCTTTAACGCCCTGACGACCGGAGGCTGGTTCATCTTCGACTTAAATACACGCCTGGGGCTCAACCGTTGGAGTAGCATTGATGTCCAGGAGGACGATGACCTGGTCCTGATTACGCGCGGCGTGGTCATGCACGAAGAAGGCCGGGCGTACACGCAGATTTCAGGATTCCTTCAGCAGGAGGACGGGCTGTACAACCGGTTTTCCGAGGTCGTCTACAACACGATCTTCGACCTGGCTGACGTAGAAGCTGCACTGAGAGATGAGGGATTTCGTCACGTACACTTCGCACAGGGGGAGGCGCTCGATAAGCCCGTGATGGAGCCGGAGAGCTATGGCAGGATCTTCGTCATCGCCCAGAAGTAATGGATACCTCGGCTTTCAAGCCGCAACCACTAGCCGGGTTGTCGGAGCAAGGTTTGGCGTTATAATAACTCGTGACCGAACAAGTGTTCGACTCGCACCCTGAGATGACTGTATCCTCGCCCGTGTGAGCTCGTGCACCTCAACCAAGGCGGTCAAGGACTCAGTCAGCGGACTTAAGTAGGGACGTGTCATATGCCAGATTTCAAGATTGTATCCAGTTTCAAACCCACAGGAGACCAGCCGCAAGCTATCGAGGAGCTTGTCACGGGCATCGAGCGCGGCGACCGGCATCAGGTATTGAAGGGAGCCACCGGGACGGGCAAGACTTTCACGATAGCGAATCTCATCGCTGCTGTGCAAAAGCCGACCCTGGTATTGGCACACAACAAAACCCTGGCAGCCCAACTCTATTCGGAGTTCCGCGAGATCTTTCCGCAGAATGCCGTCGAGTATTTTGTTTCCTACTACGACTACTACCAGCCCGAGGCCTACGTTCCCCAGCACGACCTGTACATTGAGAAAGACGCCGACATCAACGAGGAGATCGACCGGCTGCGGTTGGCAGCCACCGCCTCCGTCCTGACACGACGAGACACCATCATCGTCGCTTCCGTCTCAGCAATCTACGCGCTGGGCAACCCCAGCGAATGGGGCCGCGTCATTCTCCCCCTTCAGGAAGGACAGGCCGTTCGGCGCGAGACCGTGATGCGGCACCTCGTAGACATCTTCTATGACCGCAATGATCTCGACTTCCGTCGGGGCACCTTCCGCGCCCGCGGCGATGTGCTCGAAATTCGTCCAGCATATGCTGAAACGGCCTATCGCATCTCCTTCTGGGGCAATGAGGTAGAGAGTATCACCGAGGTCGACCCGCTGACCGGTGAGGTGTTGGCCCGCCCCAAGGAGATCCAGATCTTCCCTGCCAAGCACTATGTCACCTCCGAGGAACGCGTTCAGCACGCCCTCACAGCCATCGAAGCCGAGCTCGAGGAACACCTGGCCTACCTCAATGATCAGGGAAAGCTGCTGGAGGCTCAGCGACTGGAACAGCGAACGCGCTATGACCTGGAGATGATTCGCGAGATCGGCTACTGCTCCGGGGTCGAGAACTATTCGCGCCACCTGGATCAACGTAAAATCGGCCAGCCACCCTGGACGCTGATGGATTATTTTCCTTCCGACTACCTCCTGGTTATGGACGAGTCACACATGAGCGTGCCGCAGGTCCGTGGCATGTACAATGGGGATCGCGCGCGCAAAGAGACACTGGTCGAGTATGGCTTCCGGCTTCCCTCGGCACTTGACAACCGGCCATTGATGTTTGGTGAGTTCGAAGAGCGGGTCAACCAAGTTGTGTATACATCGGCGACGCCTAGCGAGTACGAAATGAGTCGCGCCAGCCAGGTTGTCGAGCAGGTTATCCGTCCCACCGGCATCGTGGATCCCGAGATTGTCGTACTACCCACCAAAGGCCAAATTGACGACCTTGTGGGACGGCTCAGAGAGCGCATCGGCAACGGGCAGCGGGCGCTGGTAACGACACTGACCAAGAAGATGTCCGAGGATCTCAGCGAATATCTACGCGAATTGAACTTCAAGGTCCAATATCTGCATAGTGAAGTGCAAACCATCGAGCGTGTGGAAATCCTGCGCGATCTGCGCCTAGGTCAATACGATGTCGTCGTGGGCATCAACCTCCTGCGTGAGGGCCTGGATCTTCCCGAGGTGAGCTTGGTCGCCATCTTGGATGCCGACAAGCAGGGTTTCTTGCGGAGTGCCACCTCCCTGATCCAAACCACAGGGCGCGCCGCACGACACACAGAGGGTACCGTCTTGATGTATGCCGATGCGATGACGGACGCTATGCAGCAAGCCATCGAAGAGACGAGCCGCCGGCGTGAGATACAGCGAGCCTACAACGAAGAACACGGGATTGAGCCCCGGGCCATCGTCAAGGAGATCCGCGACTTGACCGACCGTGTGCGCCTCCAAACACAGGAGGACAGCGCTATGGACCTCCAGCCGGTCGATATGGAACCTGCTGCACTCGATAAACTGATCCGCGAACTGGAGAGGGAGATGAAGACCTCTGCCGAGAACTGGGAGTTCGAGAAGGCAGCGGCGATACGCGACCAGATTTTCGAGTTGCGCGGAATCCTTGAGAACAAAGCACCGCTCTGGCAGCGCGAGCGCAAGCACTGACAGGGCGGGGGTCCGTATGCACCCGGAAACGACAGGACGGTTGCCAAAACAAAAGCGTCAGGTATAGTAAGGGGGACAAGTCTATACTACGTCGATAACGGGATATACTGTGACTATGACACAAGCTCAACCGGATAGCAACGACGGCACGGCAAAGGATTCTGCATCACCCTTCACGGTTGGAGTGCGTTTCCAGCCTGCCGGAAAACCTTACCATTTCCTGGCCCCTGCTGACCTGAACATCAGCACCAACGATTGGATAGTCGTGGAGACAGTCTACGGCGAACAGGTTGGCCAGGTGACACACCTCCCCCAGATCGCACCCGAAGAAGTCGAATCTCGCAAAATGCGTGCCGTGCTGCGTCAAGCCAACGGGCTGGATATGGCCCGTTACTACGTGATGCAGCAGCGCGGCGAGCGACTGATAGATGTGGCGCGAGAGGAGATCAGTTCGGCTAAGTCCGACTTCAAGATCGTGAGTGCAGAGTTCACCCTGGATGGCAACAGCGCCATCGTCCTCTGTACCGGCAATATGAGCAAGAAGGATTTTGCTCTGTTGCGCCGCCGCGTCGCATCGCGGATGAATTGCCGGGTCGAGTTGCGGTCAATCGGGCCGCGCGATCACGCGAAATCTCTGGACGGGTATGGCGTCTGTGGCGAGTGCCGCTGCTGCGGACGTTTCCTCTGTGAGTTCCAGGCGGTCTCCATTCGTATGGCGAAGGACCAATCCATCTCTATGGCGCCTTCCGATATCACCGGTATGTGCGGACGCCTGCGATGCTGCCTTGCTTACGAACACCAGGTCTACAAAGATGAAGCCAAGGAACTTCCCCGCCTGAAGTCACACGTCAAGACCGATCGCGGCATTGGAAGGGTCATTGATTTGGACATTCTCAAAGGGGATGTAATCATCGAGATTCCCCCGGACGGGCCACGAAGAGAACGCGAGCGCTTTCGCTACCCAGCAGAGGAGGTTGAGGTCGTACCCCGCAACAGTGGGTAGAGACTGTCGCTCCGCAATAGAACCGTTTACGTGCGCGCCATCGGACGCGCACGTTTTCTTTATCTCAGAACCCCGGCAAGATCTCTCCCAGGCGCAGGCGAGAGGCACCCTCAACGGTCAGGTGTGTACCGGGCTCCGGAAGGTAGAGACCCACAAAGAGAGTGCTGTCGCCATCAGTGGGCTGACCGAAGACGAGGGTGTGTTCATCGGTCACCACCTCACCTGCCACCCATAGGGATGTCGGATAGGCCCCTGCGTGGGGCATCTGGTCGGTCTGAGCCAGAGTGACCCCATCCTGAGGATTACGGGCGTGCAGAAAGACGACATAATCCTCTTCCATCTCTTCTATGGTTTGCCAATAGAGGGTCACCGTCCATGCGTCCGGGGAGGTCGCTTGGACCACATCATAACCCAAAAGTCGGATCTCACCCGCCGTCGAACCGGCAAAGTCTGCATTCACGCTGTGCGTTATAGACGGAACCTCGAATGTGCGGTTGAGCGGCTGCACATCAAAGGTCTCGAGCGTCACCACGGGACGATCATCAAGGTGCAGGTTCAGGTCATAAGTTCCTGCCGGCAGCAATCGGGGCAGGCGTACCCGATACACGCCTTCGACGAGCTCACCCTCTCGCCACAGATCGAAGCCATATCCGTTAGCAGGGTCGCCACTATAGAGGACATGCTCGCCAGTACCCAGTTGGAGTCGAACACTGCGGGCCGGTGGTGCCATCTGTGTGGCTTGCCAGCAGAGGCGGACACTCACCTCACTGCCCGGCAGGAGGCTGCCTCCCGGTGTGACCGCAGACCCCAACAGCGCCAAACCTTCGAAGGCGACGGGCGTGGCACGACTCACTGTGGGACATGCGCCCTCTGCCTGTTCGGCTGTCGGCGCCGCCGCCATCGGCGCGATCGTGAAGCCCGCAGCGGTCCGCGGGAAGCGCACCTCGAGGCCGGCGAAAGACTCATCCTCCAAGCGGGGCAGCGCCAGATTCTGCTCCGGATCGAAGAAGCCCACACTAACCTGGTATCCGGTGCCGGGCGGCATCCCTATCGGCGGAGTCAGCACCAACTGATCGAGGACAAGATCACCTGAAGTCCAATCTCCGGGGGCGTAGTGAAAGGGCATCACGCGGTTCCATTCAGCCGTCTCCGGATGCACGAGACGTACGATGGGCTGCAGCGCGGCATAGGCGGCGCGAGGCTCCCAAGTGAGTAAAATCGGGCACGGCTCCCCAACGCGGCAAGCCTGCCCCGGCTCTGCACTATGAAGGAGAACCACGTGCGCGAAATTCGCGACGTCCTGGTGATCCCCCATCGTCTCTCTTAAAGTCTCCACCTCCGAACCTGTCAGGCTGTAGAGGGTAAGGGCAGGAGCGCCCGTGGGCCCGTCCAGACCCAACGAGCTCCAGGTCTGAGTCACCGCGGCGGGCCATGGCGCAGGCGGGGAAAGACTGTGCGGAATCAGATATGCCGCAGCGCCCGCAGGGGGGAGCACGAGGGTGGCACCACCGGTCAGCCATTTGGCCTCCGTGTAGTGGGCGGCAAGCGCCGCGACAGTGGGGTGGCGGTGGTGTTCGCTGGCGATGTAGACCGTGGGCGGTTCGGCCCCGTCCCGCAACACATCCAGGGCCTGAGCCGCCAAGACCATCTCGCCATCAGTTGCGCGGAAGAGCACTTCAGACCCTCCCCAAGTGCGATACGTCATCCCTGTCGTAAGCGCACCGGCCGCGAGAAGAACGATGAAGACCGGCAGTGCAAACCGCATTCGGGGAAGGAGTTTCAGGAGCTGCAGAAGGCCCCAAGCAGGTAACATAGCCAGGAATGGGTAGATGCCGATCAGCCGCAGATTACTCGGGGTGACTTCTCCGGTGGCCAGTGCACTCGGTAAGATCATCACCAGTACAGCAAGCCCCACGAGCAAGCGCCCGGCCTCTTCCAGTGCATCCCTACGCCGGACGACTGCCATTGAGACGAGCCCCACGAGCGCCAAGAGTGCGGAAACCACGTCCATCACGGCGCGTCCGGGGAGATTAAAGCGCACATAGGGGTCCCCCCGCCCTGGCCACAGCAACGCTTGCAGGCAAAGGGCGATGCCGCGAACCGCCTCTCCCAGCGAGGGTGCGACAACCTGAGCCACACGGGTCGTGAAGAGGTCGGGCTGTCGCAGGTAGAGCAGCCCCAGTGGTGCAAAAGCAGCGGCAGCAGTTGCACCGACAATGGCTAACCGTCCTGCACAATGCGTGCGCGCTGCAGGTGGTACCTTGAACAACAGCCAGCCCAGCGCCAGAGCCAGGGGTATCGGAAAGAGACGTGCCGCCAGGTAAGTATAGCCGGTCAGTCCCAGGCAGACACCGGCGAGCAGCAACTGCGGCAAGTCGCGATGGGACAGCCGCTCGCTCCGCAGCCCGCGCCAGAGGGCCGCAACTGTCAGCGCTTGCAGTAACGGTTGCGAGATTGCGCGGAATCCATAGCGGCTGAGCAGCACGTGTGGAAAGGCCAGTGCCATCCAACCGGCAGCAAAGAGCGCCAGTTTCCGCGAGTCCGCTCGGGACCTGAAGAGGGCGTGGGTAGCGGAGAAAGTCGCGGCAACGGTCAAGACACCTAGCATCGCCGCACCAAGGCGCAGTCCCCAGACACGCCCGCCCGTCAGGGCCACCCAAGGCGCCACAGCATAGAAGAAGAAGACTTCTTTGCCTGTATACGCGCGGATGAAAAGGGGCCGGTACCCACTTTCCGCGATTTGGCGGCTGAGGATGAGGTTGGCAGCTTCATCGTAATGCAGACCCAGCGGCAACTCGGGCAGCGCCGCCAATCGGAGCACAGCAGCGACCAGAATTACCAGAAGGAGCGCCCATCGCTCAGAATGCTGCACTGCAGCCAGCCTCGTCCCGACAACACGCCAAGCTCTCTTGCGCTGCCGGCTATCATCGTGAGATTTCACAGGGCACATTATACCGCCCACCAGGAGGTCAACAACCCCGAAAACAGTGTGATGTTGTTTTAAGAGTTGCTGATGGTATAATCGCGCTGACAATCCATCGGATCGTCTGTGTCTGATCTCATACCGGAGCGACCGCATCTCTATGGTTACATGGATCAAAGAACTCTGGGCTTATCGCGACCTGGTCTACAATCTGGTCACGCGAGACCTGAAGGTTCGCTATAAGAATTCGCTTCTCGGCATCGTTTGGTCCTGGCTTAACCCGCTACTGATGATGCTGATCTTCACTTTCGTCTTCGACGTACTCTGGGTGCAACACGACATTCCTAACTATCACGTGCTCTTTCTCAGCGCTCTATTGCCGTGGAACTTCTTCGTGGGTGCGGTTATGGGCGGGATTCCGAGCGTCGTCGGTAACGCCAATTTGATCAAAAAAGTCTACTTCCCGCGGGAGGTGCTTCCCATCTCCGTCGTACTCTCCAGCCTGGTCAACTTTTTGATCGGACTACCCGTGTTTTTCGTTCTGGCAATGGCTTCGGGAGTTATGCCGACCCGCTATGTGCTTGTACTGCTGATCCCAATCCTTATCCAACTCACCTTTGCAACCGGTATGGTCCTCATATTGTCAACACTGGAGGTCTTCTACCGGGATACGCATATGTTGATGGATGTTGTAATCCAAGCGTGGTTTTTCCTCACACCCATCATCTACCCGATTAGCACCCTGCCGGAGTCTGTTGTCCTATTCGGACTCACCTTCAATCCGCGAGTCTGGCTCTTCCGTCTGAATCCGATGGCATCGATCGTTAACACCTATCAAGACATCCTCTACCGGGGGACGATCACGACCGGGGACTTCCTCGCCCGGACCGCGGTCACCGCGCTTGTTATTATGGTCATCGGTTACTGGTTCTTCCGCCACCACAGTGGCAAGTTTGGGGAAGTCGTGTAAGTTAATCATATCCACCAGACACAAAAGGAGATCAGCATGTACTACGGAATGTCGGCGAATGCGCTAGAGAAGATGTATGTCCAGGGCAGTCTCAAGAACCGTGATGAGGGCTTTGTCTTCGAGATCAAGAATTTGATCGATTCCGGCAGCGTCTCCGGAATCAGCAAGCTTACCGTGAATGACGAGGAGCGGCAGCTCGACGGCATCACGATCGAGCTTGGCGGTCAAGTTCGCGAGGTCGGCAGTCTGAGCTGGTCCTCCTCTCTCTACGTGAGTTATGGCGCGGTCATGAAGATCTATGTTCCGAGTCAGCTAGAGCCAGGAGAGAACGCCATCAAGCTAATCGTCAACGCTCCCGAA
>SLDA01000126.1 GCA_007125545.1 Thermoflexales bacterium
GAGTTGACACCACAGGCGCCGTCTCCCACCGTGACCTCTGCGGTCGCCGCTGCCCTGCGTGATGCTGATTGGATCATTTTTGCGACAAGCGGTTACGAGCCCGGGGAGTCCGGTACAGCGGCGCTCAAGAGCTTTCTGGCCTCCGAGGCTAACGTGTTGGATGCACGTATCGTGATGCTAGCGTTCGGCCCTCCCTACGAGTTGGATCAGACGGAGACGGGCAAACTGGCGGTCTACTATGCTTTGTACTCCACGGGAGAAGCTTTTGTAGAGATGAGTGTTCGCGCGCTCTTTCAAGCACGCATGGCGGTGGGCGCCTCACCTGTCGATATCGTATCGCTCAACTACTCTATCAGCAGACAGACGATGCCCGATGCCAATCAGACGATTTCGATTTATGTCGTGACCGAAACCGGGGAAGAGCTGACGCCGACCGTACCTGCAAATGTACAAGTCGGTGACTTTATCAACCTGCGCACGGATGTCATTGTCGATAGCAATGGGCGCGCCGTACCGGATGGGACACCGGTGCAGTTTGTGCTGAGTTATCCGCTGGAAGGTGATCGCCAGACGATGGTTGCCGAAACGGTGGACGGGGTTGCGGCGACCTCGGTCATCCTGGCGCGCGTTGGACAACTGAATATTACAGCCCAATCCGAGCCCGCCGTCTCCTCGGTGCGCCTGGAACTGGCGATCCGTGACGACGGGATTACGATTACAGAGGTTGAGCCCACCGCCACGCCCACGCCCACAGTGACGCCCACGCCCACCGCCACGCCTACCCCCACCGCCACGCCCAATCCGGTACCGTCAAAGGTCGAGCAGTTACCGGACCCCCTCCAGCTCCCGATTCCACGCCGTGGGCTGCTCATACGTTGGGGCTTGCTCGGTGCCGGGCTGGTGCTGGCCGTGGCCTTTGTCTGGGCCCGGGGGCGCGCCCTGGGGCCACCGGTCGCGATGACCGTGGCGTTGATCAGCGCGATGGGCAGCTTGGCCAGCTATATACTGTCGATGGTTGTAGCACGGTGGCTGCTCCCGGTGTGGCGCTACGCACTGGTGGACCGTGAGTATCGCGCTGTCATCGTGACGGTGATTGGGGGCGCTTTGGTTTTCGCTGCGGCTCTCTGGCTTATCCCGGATCGCTCTGAAGCTGAGCCATCAGATAGCCCGTCGTCCAAGCCGTCGCTCGGGCGCTATTTGCGTTTCCGATCGTAGCTTTCTTACCGTCGCGAGGTCAACGCCTCGGCAACTCGGGCTCTGTGTTGCGTAGTGTGGCTCAGGGCGTAGCGAGGATTGCAGCCACAACCAGGAACCCAAGCGCTACGATCCAGGGGATGTTTTGTCTCCACACGGCTTGCCACTCTTTGCCGGTGAGAATCAGAGGTGCGATGCTCGCCGGAAGCTGTCCCCGTTCCAGCGATTGCCAGAATTCGTCGACCGTTGCCGGTCGATCATCCGGATGGAGGGCTAAGGCGCTCAGAATGGCAGCTTCCGAGCCGGGCGATATCCGTGGGTTAATCGTGCGCGGGAATACAAGGGCGCTTGGACGCAGGAAGCGCTCGCGCGCCGTCGCTGGGCCGCGTCCGGTCAGCAGATGATAGACGGTGGCTCCCAGTGCGTAGATGTCCGTGCGGGTATCCGTATGCGCGTCATCTCCCCCATACTGCTCTAACGGGGTGTACGCGGCTGTTCCCTGTCCCTGCACGACGGTGACGGTGCGCGCCTCGTCGGTTGTGAGCAACTTCACCAGGCCGAAATCCACGAGCTTTAGCAATCCGGATGGGGTCAGCTTGATGTTGGAAGGCTTGATATCACGGTGAAGGATGGGTGGGTCCTGGCGGTGGAGATAGCTGAGCGCACTACAGAGTTGCTCGGTCCAGTCAAAGACCTTCGATTCGTCAAGATAACGGCCTTCGCTAAGCGCCTCGTCGATGAGTTCCCGCAGGTTATGACCGGGAACGTAGTCCATCACAAGGTACTCACGTCCATCCTGCGTAAAAAAGTCAGAGACTTTGGGCAGGTTTGGATGATCGAGCCGTGCCAGCACCGACGCTTCCTGTCGGAATTGCTCCTGTAGCTGGCTCAGCTTCTCATCTCCGACGTCGCCTTCGAGGGTGATTTCCTTCACGGCGCACACGCGACCTGAGAGGAGAATGTCCTCCGCGCGATACACCGCTCCCATTCCACCCTGCCCAATCGGGCCGGCGATGCGGTAACGATCTTTGAGCAGTATTTGTGATTCGAGTAGTCTGGCCATATGAGGTTGGATGATAGTCCGAGGCTGGTATAATGTCAAGCGAGATCAGGGTCAAAGTGGCATGCCTCGGCGATGGGGCCTCGTATGGCTTTCCCTGATTCGTAGTGGATCAAGTGTCCGTTACAATGTGCCGCATCATCCGACAAGAAGCGAGGTGAAGAAAGATGCAAGAACACGGCAATAGCAATCCCTTGCTCGTCATCTACAAAGGGACGCTTGCGGGTACGCGTTGGCCCATTACAGGTGATTCGGTCACCTTCGGTCGCGCCAAGGACTGCGACATCGTTCTTCTGGAGCGACAGGTTTCGCGGCACCACGCGCGCATTGAGCGGGATCCGTCCGGTTTTGTCCTCCGCGACCTGGGCAGCAAGAACGGTACTTTTGTGAACGGCGAACCCGTTCAGGGGCGGCCTTACCGGCTGCGCGACGGAGATGAGATCGATGTAGCCTCCGTCCTCCAGATGGGTTTTGTAGCTGGGGAGGCGACGCTTCCTCTGTCGGACGCGGTCATGTATAACGACCATCTGCAGGTGAATGCCTCTGCCCGCCAGGTCACGCTGGGTAGGGCCATTTTAGACCCTCCCCTGTCACCGGCGCAGTTTGTGCTGCTCTCTCTGCTGATCCGGGCGCAGGGCGATGTCATCACGCGTGACGAGGTGATCAAGGCGGTCTGGCCTGATGCTGCCGGCGGCGTCTCCGACCAGGCTCTGGATGCCCTCGTCTACCGACTACGGGAGCGTCTGACAGAACTCGACCAGGATCACAACTACATTGTCACGGTCCGCGGTCATGGCTTCCGGTATGAAGCCCACAAGCTGGCCTGAGATAACGCTTTCTATGCGACAGCGCCGGACAGTGGTTCAAGCGGCCATGCCCCTATTTGCGGGGCTCCTTGTGGGTCTCCTGGCTGCACTACCTTTTCTGCAGGTCCCCGGCCTTCCGGCGGGTACGGATATGGAGCTTCACATCCACCGGATCGCCGAGCTGGGCACCAGCGTAAGGGCCGGGGCGCTCTATCCGCGCTGGGCGCCGAACTTCTATCATGGATTCGGCTATCCGATTTTTAACTACTACGCTCCGCTAACCTATCATATGGGCTACTGGTTGACCCTCGGACGTCCTGAACTGGCAGCCGAGGCTGCCCGGTTGCTCTACCTCCTGGTCTTTGTTGCCGGGGCAGTCGGGGCGTATCTGCTCGGGCGGGAGTGTGGAGGGCGAGAGGCGGGAGTGGGTGGGGGGCTTCTGGGCGCACTGGCCTTCAGCTTTGCCCCCTATATTCAGTTCTTCAATCCCCACATCAGGGGTGATCTTGCCGAAAGCCTGGCCCTCGCCGCTTTACCCTGGGCGCTTTGGGGCTGGGAGCTTTTCTGGCGGCGGGGTGGGCGCCTGGCCATCGCCTTAGCTGTCGGCGGGACGGGCGCGGTTTTTCTGAGCCACAATCTCACCGGCCTCACCTGCGTGGCCCTGGTTGGCGCGCTCTGCGTCTGGCACTGGAAGGGCCGTCATCATGCAAAGATGCGGGGCGCGATCCACGTTGCCGGTGCATTCGTGTTCCTGACCGCTTTTTTCTGGCTGCCCTTTCTCGTCGAGCGGCCTGCCATTCTACTCGATGTAGCAGGGGAGGGGCACTATGACTTCCGCAACCATTTCGTCCCGCTGAGCGAGCTGCTGGCGCCTATGCGCCCCATCGACCGACGCGCTGCAGCACCCAACATGCCGATGACGGTCGGCCCGCAGCTCGTGCTGCTCGCGGTTTTGGGGCTGGCGCTCGCCGTGTGGCGCCGCGGAGTCCGATCAGCTTTCCAAGAGCTCGGCTTCTACGCCATCTCCGCGCTGCTGCTGGCCTGGATGGTTCTTCCAGGCAGCCGGCTCGTGTGGGAGAGCGTGCCGGGCCTCGACTACTATCAGTTCCCCTGGCGTTTCCTCGGCCCGTTCGCGGTCCTGCTCGTGCCGCTCATCGCATCACTGGCAGGCACACATCTGTCGCGCATTCCCGCTGTCTCGCGAGTTGGACGTGGTGCTCTGGCAGCAGTAGCAACCGTGATTATCCTGCTCGGTGCCATGCCGGCCTTTTACCCGCTGCCGTGGGAGTCTGGATTCGGCCTCATCACACCGCAGACCCTGATTGACGCAGAGCTGGAGGGACGCTGGCGGGGGACCACTTCTACCAACGACTTTGTGCCCACGACAGTCGATATCATCCCGGGGCCGCAAGAGAGTGTCCTCGCTTCCTATGCGACAGCGCAGATCGACCGGGTGAATCGCGTCACGCTCCCCGACTCTGCGCGGGTCCGGCCGCTGCCGGACAAGCCATGGGTGAACCGTTTCGAGGTTCAGTCCGACGTGCCGTTTGTCTTGCGTCTCTTTCTGTTCGATTTTCCGGGGTGGCGGGCTGATGTCGATGGCATTCGGGTTCCGATTGAGATTGCGCGGCCCGAGGGATTTGTCACAGTTTCAGTGCCCGCGGGCGAGCACACTGTCACGGTTCGATTTGGTTCAACGCCCGCGCGTTCGATTGGATGGGCGTTGGCGGCGGTGGGGCTTGGGCTTTTCGCGTGGCTCCTTCTTCGATCGAAGCCGTGGAGCAGCAAACCCATAGCCATGCACGAGAGCCAGACGTTGGCCCCGGTCCTGGGCATTATCTTTGCCCTGGCGCTCGTCATGGCCTGGAAGGCTACGATCGCGGATCCTCAGGGCCTTTTTGTGGTAACATCGCCGCCGGGTGAAGCGACGGTGGCGGAATACCAGCAGCGGGCCAGCCTGGGTGCAGAGATCGCGCTGCTCGGCTATGACCTCTCGACCACCGCGCTACGTCCGGGAGAGTCGCTGGATGTGGCGCCCTACTGGCAGGCGCAGCGGGTCGTGACGCGCACCTACCAATCCTTCGTCCATCTTGTCTATCCCGAGGGCACGATCTGGGCACAATCCGATCATCTGAATCCTGCGGGCCATCCGACGAATCTCTGGCCCACCGATCGCTATTTGCGAGACAAACACACACTCCGCCTTCCCCCAGATATGCCCGAGGGGACGTATCTGCTGGTTGTCGGCTTATATACGCTCGAGGATAACTTGCGGCTGCCGGTTGAGACCGCTACATGCGGACTTCGCGTGGACTCCATCGTATTCTGTCAACCTATTATGGTGAGGAAATGACGCTTGTAGCCTCTTAAACCATCACGGTGAGGAAATAACACTATGGCGAAATCTAAGAGCTCGGGTCGTAACCGTACCCCAGATCGCAAACGCGGACAGCCGCGCCCTTCGCGACGTCGTTCAGCGCGAAACCGTCCGTCGGGCGTGGGTTGGCTGCCTTACGTCCTTGGCGGCGTGCTGCTACTTGCAATCGCGGTGCTGGGTGGGCGGGCGCTGCTTCAGCCTGAGGCGCCGGTTGCCGGGCCACGAAGCTCGGAATGGCTCGCGGGTGTCTCCGGAATCTCCTACGATAAAGGGCCGACGGCGTACCGCTATCCGGACCCTGCCGGCCAAGGTGACGGACGGCAGTGGCTTCCGGCTCTGGGCCGGACCGATGCGCCGGTTGTGGTGATCGAATTCAGTGACGTTTTCTGTGCACACTGCCGCCGTTTTAACCTCGACACGCTACCCGACCTGCTCCAGGAGTATGTGGCGCGGGGGCAGGTGCGCTATGTGGATCACTTTTTCGGCTTTGCACACACCGTCCAACAGGGCCTGGTGATGGCCCAGTTCTGCGCCGCAGAGCAGGGGCGCTACTTCGAGTTCAAGCACGCGCTCTTTCAGTCGGTGGAGGCGAATGCGCTGAGTATCGACCGTGCCGCGCGTATAGCCGGCTTGGAGATGGACACGTTCGGCGTCTGTCTGGAGGAACGTCGCTATGCGGAGGCGCTTCAGGAGGCGGTGTTCGTGGATAATATGGGAGTGAACAGCACTCCCACCTTCTTCATCAACGGTGAGATGCTGGCGGGGAATTTGCCCAACGAGATCCGGGCTATGATCGATGCGGCCCTGGCGGCGGAGTAACATCAGGGCGCGAATTGATTCGCGCGGGGCAATGCTATAGCACATACGGGGCGGCCAACTTAGCCGCCCCGTTCAATTCCCCAATATCCGCTACCGGACGGGCGAAAGGCTAGCTTTCGTCCAGGGTGCGGCGATAGATATCTTCCATGTTGTCCCGGTCGCCACGCCCCTGACGTCGTTTGCCGCCACGCTCGCGCTCGCGGTCACTGCCGCGGAATCGGCGCCCCTCGGCCTGGGCCTGGGCCTGGGCCTCGAGGAAGGCGATCTCCATCGGGGACAGACCTGCTTCTTCGGTCTCCTCAATGGGTTCCGGTTCCGCTTCCTCAGTGTACAGACCGAAATCGATCTGGCGCTTACGACGGTCTACGTTGCGGACCTGCACCTGGACGGTGTCGCCCATATGTACGACTTCCTCGGGATTGCGGACGTATCCGCCCATCTCGCGAACATGGAGGAGTCCGGGACGCTCGGCGCCAACATCGACAAAGGCTCCGTACCGTTCCATACGGACGACCTTGCCATGGAAGATCTGTCCGACCTCAACGTCGTGCCACTCCACATCCGGCGGTTCAACCATGGTGAGCGCAATGCGCCCACGATCCGGCTCCACGCCCTGGACCCATACGGAAACTTTGTCGCCCACGTTGACGACGTCCGTGACCTTCCTGACTCTGCCGGGGGCCAAACGGGAAATATGAATAAGTCCATCGCGATCCAAGCCCACATTCACAAACGCGCCATAGAGCTCTGTACGGGTGACCGTGCCCTCCAACTGCATCTTGGGCTGGAGCTCATCGATTGAAGTGGGTTGCTGTGTCATCTCTTCCGGCATTCGCTCACTAACTCCTTGAACATGATAATCTCTAGGCGGTCTCAACAATGTCGTATTATAGCCTAAGCGTTCCCCTTGTCAAACTATTTCGACCGGAGATCACAGTGCAGGGTGAGTCGCGGCGCACGTGGTCACAGATTCGCACTTTGGGCATCCGCGAAGCTCTACTGCGGTTGGGGACGTCAGTCTCGCTCGGCCTCTCTCCACTCACGGCTAATCCGCCGGTTCGCGTCGCGTTTGGCGATAGCCTCACGCTTGTCATATTGCCGCTTGCCTTTGGCCACACCGATCTCGACCTTCGCGTAGGGCCCCTTCATATAGATCCGAAGCGGTACGATCGTATACCCCGGTTCCTGCGCAGCACGTTCCAGCTTGTCGATCTCGCGCCGGTGAAGTAGCAACTTCCGGGGACGTCGCGCGTCATGGGAGAAGAGCCCCGCCTGTTCGTAGGCGGCGATATGCACGTCTACCAACCACAGCTCGTCATCTCGCAGCGAGACGTAACCCTCGCCCAAGCTGACGGCGCCCGCGCGGATTGACTTGATTTCGGTTCCCTTCAGCGCTATGCCCGCCTCATACCGGTCCTCAATCGCGTATTCGTAACGCGCTTTGCGGTTGGTGGCAACGACTTTGAACTCATCAGTCTTCACGGAGTATTCTCCATCAGATACTGCATCGCGGCATCCAGCTGTGGATCCTCACCCGCTGGTGTTTCCGGTGTGAACGGCACCTCGATGTTGGGTGTCAGCCCGCTATCGTGTAACACCTGCTCACCCGGTGTGTACCACCGCGCGATGGTGATCCGCACCTGCGACCCATCCTGCAGGTTGTTGGGTAGTTGTACGGAGCCTTTGCCCAGCGTCGCGGTTCCGATAAGGGGTGCGCGTTCTCGATCCTGAATGGCTCCGGCGACGATCTCGGAAGCGCTGGCGCTGCCTCGATTGATGAGCACGACCATCGGGATGGACTCGGCGATGTCACCGTCACCCGACGAGAAACGCTGCTCCCGTCCCGAGCTATCGCGCTGAATCGCTACCAATCCCCTATCCAGGAATAGATCGGCGACCGCGATGGCCTGGTTCAGCCAGCCTCCGGGATTGTTACGCAGATCAAAGATGAGGCCCCGCGGGTTTTGGGCCAGCAGCTCGTCCAGGGCTTCTTCCATTCGTTCTGCAGCGGTGGCATCGAACTCTGTGAGCCGAATGTAGGCGATGTCGTCATCTAGCATTCGTGAATCCACAATCTGGATATCTATGCGCGCGCGTGTGACCGTAATGAACACCGGATCCGGTACGCCGGCACGGATGATCTCGAGCTCGGCGTCGGTTCCCGCCGGACCACGAATGTAGCTGATGGCTTCGTAAAGCCCCAGCCCCACGATGGACTGCTCGCCGACGGCTACGATGATGTCGCCGTCCATCACGCCTGCTGCTTCTGCCGGCTGATTGGGCATCACGCTGACGATCTCGAGATAACCATCTTCACGCATCTGGACCATCGCGCCGATCCCTTCAAACTCGCCGGTCGCGTCCTCGTTCAATATCGCCGTGATCTGTGGGTCGATGAACGAAGTGTAAGGGTCTCCCAGCGTCATCAGCATGCCCCGGATCGCCCCGTGAGCGAGTTCGTCGCCGTCGGGTATCTCACCGTAGAACTGCTCTTCAAGCAACTCCAGGACCGTGCGCAGGAGTTCGTAGTCGAATGCATCGACCGGCGCCATCCCGGGTTCTCTGGGCTCTCGTGGCTCGAAAGACTCCTCCACCACCGGCGTGCGATCGGCCTCAGCGGGAGGATCGGGCAGAGACTCCTGAGTTGGCGTCTGCCGCTCCGGTTGTGGAATCGGTGTGGCTTCGTCAATCTGCACGGGCGGTGCTATCACCGGGCCGGACGCAGACGGACGCACGGTGGCGCGCCCGATGATCAGCCCGCCGGCGAAGACGGCTGTGACCAGCGCGCCCAAGATTACCAGTATACTCACGATAACCAAAGCTTTTCTCATAACCTATACCCTCACTTTGAACAGGATCAGGACGCTGCAATTGCGCACATAGGGCGATCCCGGTCCGTTGTTTCCGAATACATTAATGGATGTCTATGTTATCACAAAGAGCCGTGCTTACAAGGCGATTCGCCCGACTGCATGTTTGTCTCACGCTTGGTTATGACCTCTACTCGACGCAGACAATGAGAAGGCCTCAGGGTGATCGATCGAGCC
>SLDA01000201.1 GCA_007125545.1 Thermoflexales bacterium
CTGCGACAGCTACATGAGAAGGGCGCAATTTGTAGCGCAACGAGCCCTGGTGGTACAGCGCGGGATGACCGCGCCGGCTCTGGTTTTCAAGCACGGGTGATTTGCAAACATGGCGTGCAGCCTCCGGCAGGGGCACACCACTTTGCAGGAATGGCCCGGTCGTGTAGAATAGAGTCATGTCATTGAGCTGTCGGCAGAAGAGACTGCCCGTTGTGGGCGGAGACCGCGGATGCTGAATATCAGGAGAGAACGCTCTATGAAGACCTCCCCGGTACGCCGGAGCTGCTTGGACGCGGTATGAGCAACTCAGACCTGGACACAGCGGCCGGGACCCTTCCGGGGCCTGTGCTCGAACCACGGGTGAAGACCGGGTGCGGCGGAAGCAATGGCGGGACCGGAGAGCGAAGCTGCGAGCGGCGGTTCGCGCTCCTCCATCAGGCGAACCTCGCCTTCAACACCAGCGTTGACATGCCGCAGGTCGCGGATAGCATTCTGAGTTTCTTGATGGCGGTCGTTCCGGCTACGGCTTCGTCCCTCTGGCTCCTGGAGCCGGATAGCGACGAGATGGTGTGCCGTCATGCCCTCGGCACCGGGAGTGCCGGCCTGATTGGCTGTCGCCTCCATCGCGATGCAGATCTCCTCGATCCGGTGCTTCAGAACAGGCACATGGACACGACAGGCGACGATCAGAGCGGGGAGGCCCGGCAAGCGTGTCTGGCACAAAAACTGCGCTGCTGTCAGGACATATCGCTTGTCCGCTCCCTTCTTAGCGCCCCACTCCAGGCGGGAGCGACGTCCACGGCCCCCCTGCACCCGTACGCGATCACCGAGCCGCCGGCCGCGGGGGATTCGATGCTTGGGATGATCTTGGTGGCGTGTGACTCGGCGAACGCTTTTTCAGAGGACGACCGGTCGCTTCTCGACGCGCTGGCAGCCTCGGCCGCGGCTGCGATTGGGAATGCCCAGCTCTACGAGCGCGCGCGGCGCGAAATCGCCGGGCGGATCAGGACCGAGCAGGCCCTGCGCGAAAGCGAGAGCCGCTACCGCACACTTATTGAGACCTCGCCGAATGCCATTCTGGTGACCGACTCGGAGGGGATGATCGTGCTCTGCAACAGCCGGGCAACTGAGCTCTACGGTTACCAGCGGAAGACGGGACTGATTGGCCGGCCCCTGCTCAATCTGGTCGTCCCCGAGATGCTTGTCGCGGCGAACGAGCACTTCCGCCGGGTTATCCGTGGCGAGACCCCCACCAGCATTGAACTGATACACAGTCGAGAGGATGGAACCACGTTTGACGCGGAGTTCGTGGGCTCGCCTATCGCGAACAACAGTGGCGCAGCCGCAGGCATCGTCGCCTTCGTAGAGGACATCACCGCGCGCAAAGATGCCGAGAGAGCGATCCAGCGGCACAATCTCGAGTTGCGGATATTGAACGCCGTTGCTACGCAGACCAGCCAGACTCAAGACCTGGAGCAGCTGCTGACCACGGCTCTCGAGCGCTCGCTGGAGGCACTGGAGGTTGACACCGGTTGGGCCCGTATTTTTGGCGAGGAGGAGACGCAGTCATCCACGCATCAGAGTGTGGCCGTCGTCCGTGGCGCCCCCTGGGAGCCCGCGCTCGTCCCAGGGCTTTCGGAGCTGCAAACGTGGCTGGAGGAGAAGGTGCGTGCGGATCGGAGGCCGGTTCTGGCCGGGACCGACGAGATGGACCCCACCGACAAGGTCGCGCCGTCATTCCAGGTTGTGGGTGTCCCCCTACAGAGTGGCGACCGCATCGACGGCATCATCGCCGCGGTTGGCCTCGATCACGGCCATCCGCGCCCCATGCACGTGCAGCAGGTTCAACTCCTCTCGGCAATCGGCCACCAGGTGAGCACCGCGATAGAGAACGCCAGGCTCTCTGCCCACGAAGCCGAAGTTGAGATGCTGCGCGAACTGGAGCATATGCGCTCCGGCCTACTGGCCAGCTTCTCGCATGACCTGCGGTCGCCCCTGGGAATTATCACGATGGCGTGCTCGACCCTGCTCCGACACGACCTTGAACTCGACAAGGCAACCCACGATGATATGCTTGTGGACATCCAGGCGCAGAGCGCGCGGCTGTTACGCCTCGTCGACGGCATCCTGGACCTGGGGCGCTTGCAGCACGGTCACCTGCGCCTCAAGCGGGAGCTTATTGACCTCGGGGCGCTGATACGACGACTGGGTAATGCCGTTCAGAAGCTCACGGAACACCATAGTATCTCTTTCGACCTTCCTGAGCATCCGCTCTGGATATCGGCGGACTCCGATCGCACGGAACAGGTGCTGTTCAACCTGCTGGACAACGCCGTAAAATATTCGCCGGATGGGGGCGAGATCGTCGTTCGCGCAGAGAAGCAACACTACTTCGTGTGCGTTAACGTGACCAACTATGGGATCGGCATCGACGCAGGTGAGCTCGAGCTTATTTTCGAGCGCTTCTACCGGGTGCGCACGGAGACCACCAAGCACATCAGTGGCGCAGGCCTGGGACTGGCGACGTGTAAAGGCATCGTGGAAGCACATGGGGGCAAAATCTGGGCAGAGAGTGACCCCGAGCGGGGAACCACCTTTAGCTTTACGCTACCGGCAGCGCCACAACTGACCGGCGTGACCGATCTGCACAACAGATGAAAGGACAGCCTATGTCTGCGACACAGGGGCGAATTCTGGTCGTCGATGACAACCCACGTTATGTCCGCCTCATCACGATCAACCTGGAAGCCAGCGGTTACACCGTTATAAGCGCCGCCAACGGGGATGAAGCTGTGGAGCTGGCTGCCGGCGCCAACCCCGACCTGATTCTGCTGGATATCGACATGCCGGGAAAAGATGGGTTCGAAGCTTGCCGCCACATACGCCAGTTCTCGGACGTGCCCATCGTTATGTTGACGGCGCTGACGCAGGTCGAGTCGGTCGTGAAGGGGCTCGATGCCGGGGCCGATGATTACGTCACCAAACCGCTGGAAGCCGACGAGTTGCTCGCGCGCATCCGGGCGCGCTTGCGTAGAGCTGACCGCTCACGCGCTGAGGTGGATTCGGTCCATCGCTTTGAGGGCCTGACCCTCGACCTTCACCGGCGCCGCCTCTTTGTTCGCGGCGACGAGGTTCACTTGACTCCGACCGAATACCGGCTGCTGGTCGAGCTGGTAACCCACGCCGGACGCATACTCTTTCCCGATCACCTTCTGGAGGCGGGTTGGGGCATCAGCGACCACGAACCGCAGCTCCTCTGGCAGGCCATTCATCGCCTGCGCCAGAAGATCGAAGTGGATGCCTCACATCCCCGGTATATTCAGACCCGATCCGGTATCGGGTATGTCTTCGTCGCGCCGAGGTGCAGGGACGATGCCGGCGATGCATAAGCAACCGGTCTTGCGAGCGGAGGTCCGCGTCGGTGTGAGCCCGCAGCAGGCCAGGGACTGGTTCCTCTCGCTGGCCGACCATCCGGAGCGCTACCAGTTCGAGAGCCATGCCGGTTTCACGTTCACGGAGGGGCAGTTTGGAGAACCGGGTGCGCGCTTCCAGACCACAGAACGCTTCCTCGGCGTTGCCGCGACCCTCAAGTTCGAGCTAACCAGCGTTTCCGAGGATCGCTTCAGCTTCCGCCTGCGCCGCCCGCTCAGGGCAGTCTGGGGCTACTTCGAGCTGGAGCCCGCCGGTGCAGGAGAGACGCGCCTCACGCTGGCTATCGGCAGTCACCGGCGGCTCACCCGCATCTTTCTCAGACACCCGCTCGTGCGCCGCGCCGTGCAGCAACAAATCAACGGAGAGGTTGCACATATCAAGCAGTCGATGGAGTCGCTGGCCTAAGGAGGGACTATGGGTTTTCTAAAGAAGATCGTTGACAGCATCTTCGGATCGGCGGAAGGTGAGGTGCGAGATCCCGACGGCATCTTCCTCTACGTGAAGTGCTCGCGGTGCGGAGCGCCGATCCGGATCAGAGCCGATAAGCGCCACGACCTGCAGCGCGACTACGATACCAACGAGTACATCCTGCGCAAGGAGATCATGGACGGCACCTGCTTCAGCTTGATGCAGGCCACCGTGCGCTACAATGCCGCCTATCAGGTTGTCGATCGCGAGATTGAGGGCGGCGAGTTCATCAGCCGGGATGAGTACCAGGAACTGACGGCGCCGAAACCGGAGCGCGAGGAAGAAGCAGGCGGACCCGAGTCGTCAGAGGACCAGGCGGACGAAACAGACTGAGAGTGCGCCACGCTACGAGCACGAGGGAGAGCCAGAAAAGCATACAACGGGCGACGATCTCCGCCCCTCAGCCTTAAGGCACGTCGATCGCGTACCAGGTCGCGGTCGCCCCTGTCTCGGCATAGCGGGTCAATGTCTCGCGAAGGGAGTTCAGGGCAAGGTCGTCGCCGACCAGGTAATCGTCGCCCACGAGCACGGCCGGGGCAACACCCCATTGCGCCTCGGGTACGCCATGTCGCCGGCCCAGCGCCCGTGCCAAATCCATATGCTCCGTAATCACACGCTCCTCGAAGGTGAGGTCGGGGTAAAGACCCTGTAGGTAACGCAGGTCATAGCGGGTGCGGTCGCAACTGTCACCACACTCAGCCTCCGTCAAGTAGAGGGCAAAGATCGGCGTAGGTATACCGCAGACGGGGACCTCATCGTCCTCCGCACACGACTCGACAGCGTTGCCCGCACCAAACAATCCGCTGCCGGCGTCCGCCCCGGGATCAGGCGACAACGCCACGATCTGGGCCAGCGCCTCGACAGGGGGCCAATCGTTGCCACCCGCTCGGAACATACACTGCAACTGGGGCAGCAGGTCGGCGTGCAGAGCGGCATATCCCGTCAGATGGCTCTCCCCGAAGACCACGGTGGGGATCTCCCAGCGCCCGGCCTCGCCGATCAGGCCCTCCTCTGTGGCGAGGAAGACCTCGTAACCAAGCGGGTCGGCGATATCGACCGATTTCACTTCGAGGTTCTCGCCGCACCTCCGCATAAGCGGGACGATCACCTCGTCATAGATTCTGCCGCAGTGCTCGCAGTCATCGGCACGAAAGAAAACGATCCGTGCCACCGCGTCTTCCGGCACCTCCAAGTCTGCAGCATTGATCTCGCCGGAGCGACAGCCGACAGCCACGAGTGCGAACACGACCAGAACCAATATGGGCCAGATCCGTAATGTTTTCATCATACACCACCTCTCCGCACGGATTGTACCAAGGAGTGGGAAGAGGACCACTCCCGGACCATCACAGACCTCGGGCCGCCTTCCGCACCACGACCCAGAAATTGGGGGCGTCTTCGACCAAACTGACTTCGGTCTGCCCGGTCCTGAACAGCCGCAGCAGGTACTCCGGGGGCCTGAAATGGCTGCGCATCAGCGCAAGCCGTTCGCCCAGGGCCACCAACTTGACGACAAAGCGGCGGATATCGGGCTCTTCAACGACGAGATGCCCGCCCGGGGCCAGCACGCGCAGCATCTCCTGGGCGGCGCGGGGATGATTCTCGAAGTGATGGAAGCTATCCACGGCCACAATCTTCGAGAAAGCGCCGTCGGCAAAGGGCAACCCCTCGACGGCGCCCTGGCAGGGGATGAGCCTGCCCCGGCCCTGAACCTCCCGCAGCATGCCGCGAGAGGGATCCAACACCCAAACGGGGCACACGCCGCCTTCCAGATACTTGGCCACACGCCCCGTGCCCCCACCCACATCCAGCAGGCAGTCTCCGGGCTGCAGATCGAGTAGGTCCACCAGCCGCGCAGCATCAGGCGGGCTGATCACGCGTTCGTAGATCGGCGCGATGATGCCGAAATGGTCAAAGAGAGGCTTGCCGTTACGACGTCCCAAGAGTCACCCTCACTTTCTACAACTAGCACCGTGCCATTGACCCAGAAGCGACCACGACACGCCTATCAGTGGCACATACACGGAGTATAGCAGAATCACCGTATTTTGAGCGCTTCGATGCCCGTGTAGTCCGTCGTAGTAGAAGGAACAAACCCCCTCAACCACGGAACACACTGAACACACAGAAACAACCTCTCCCTTCCGTGTATTCTGTGTGTTCCGTGGTTACTAACAAGAACAAACCCCATCAACCACGGAACACACGGAACACACAGAAACACCCCCCCTTCCGTGTATTCAGTGTATTCCGTGGTTGCTAACATGAACTAACCCGATCAACCACGGAACACACGAAACACACGGAAACAACCTCCCCCTAACGGTGTTGCCAACACCCACAACACAGGTAAAATGGTCCCACACATCGCGAAAGAGGTGCCCGTGGACCTGAAGCAATTGCTCAAAATCGTCAAGCGCTGGGTGTGGCTCGGCGCCATCCCGGTGATCGTCGTCGCCCTGGTCTTGGCGGTATCCTACCAATCCCCGCCGGGCGCCTATCAGGTGGTGCTGCGGTTCACGACCGGCAGCGAGCCCGCGGCGGCACTCTCGACGGACTACGATCGCTATTACGCCTGGCTGACCTCGGAGTACATCGCCAACGGGCTGGCGGTCTTCGCGCGGACGGGGCACTATGCACGCGGCGTTGCGGACCGGCTCGCCGAGGTCGATATCCACGTATCACCCGATGCGATCCAAAACGCCGTGGTGACCGACAATACACAGTCGATCCTGGTCGTCTATCTCACCTGGCCCGACCCGACCCAGGCGGTTGCCGTCGCCGAAGCGGTTAGCGCAGAGCTGCTGGAGACGGGCCCGCGTTACTACCCGCAGATGCAGGGGGTCGGGCTGGTTGCACATCAAGCAGATAACCCCCGCGCCACACTCCTGGCGCCGGGGCTCAGAAGCCAACTCCTGGGCCCGGCGCTGCGGTTGCTGCTGGCAGCCGCCGTGGGCGCCGGGCTGATGCTCGCGGCACACTTCATCGATCCCTGGGTGCGCGATCCCGCCGATATCGCCGCGCAGGAACTCGACCTCCTCGGGATCATCCCCCGGACCGGGTCCGGCGCGAGAAAGCGACACTAACCGGGCCGACCGGGATCAGTTAAGCCCGAGCAGGCGGTCCAGCTTCTGCCGGTCGAAGCCCACCACGGGACGTCCGCCGACGGTGATCACCGGCACCCCCTGCTGACCGCTAATCCTGGCCATATCCCGCGCGGCACTCTGATCCCGCGACACATCGACCTCCGTGAACCGCACGCCCTTCTTCTTTAAGTAGCTCTTTGCCGTCCGGCAATGCGGGCACGTTGGGGTTGAAAACACCACCACGCGCGGCTGCCGCTTCTTTTGCGTCTCTGCCATAGCTGCCTCCGACACTATTAATGAAAATCTCTATCTCTATTATAAGCCGGTGCGATGACGAGTCAATCAGAGTTCCATTAGAGTGTGCGTGGGATGTGCGTGCCGGATACGCGGACGAGGGCGGGAGCCTGCGCTCCCGCCCTCGTCGTGTTACGACAAACGTGTGTCAGCCGAAGGAGGCGATCACACAGATCAGCAGCGTGATGAAGACAGCGATGACCACAACCGAGCTGCATCCGGGCCCGGACTCCTCGTGCGGCTCGTACTCATACCGGCGGTAGCCACGGCGCCGCTCGAAGGACTGGGGCTGTGGGCTTGCATGCTGCCCGGCCATCAGAGCGAATATCAAAATCGCCGCACTGGCAAAGCCCGCAAGGTACAACATCATATAAAATTCCAACGAGGTGGTGTTCATCGCGGCCTCCTCTCTGCACCTGCCTGTGCCGATCAGGAATAACCATGCCTATATAATAGCCCATTTATGACTGTGTGTCAACAAATCGGGGTGTATTCGACGACTTTCGTGACAATTCGGCACAAAGTGTTGACAAGGTGTCACTTTCGTGGTATAGTAGGCTCAAATGATCATTGCTGTCCTCATCGCAGACAGTATCAAACGGATGGTGTAATGCAGACGTTTCCGGAAGTATTGGCAGACTATAGAAAACGCTCTGGCCTCTCGCAGAGCGACATCGCGCGCCGGGCAGGGCTCAGCGCCAGCTATGTCAACCGCCTGGAGAGCGGCGACCGCCAGCCCAACAGCCGGGACCTGGTCCTCGGCCTCGCCAAAGCGCTCTCCCTCTCGCCGGATGATACCGACAGACTTCTTCTCAGCGCCCGGTATGCCCGGGAGTCGGAGTCCCTTGCCGAGGCGCACCCTCTCGTAGGTCTGGTCGCCCGGCTCGTATCCGACGATCACGTGACGCAAGAGCAGATCACGCTGCTTGAGGCGGTTGCCAACACGATCGATGAACAGCGGCGGCGTGCCGCCGAAGAGCCTCCCAAATCCTGACACCCACTCACCGCGCTCCCGGACAGCGGCGCTACATCAACCAGAAAGAGGCGCATATGATTCCCGTTCGAATAGCAGGAGCCGCGGCTTCAGAGCCGCTGGTTCAGCCGTGCATGGGCCAGGACCGGCGAAAGTCCCAGACGCCCACCCGGAAGGCCGAAGGTCTTTTTTTGTGTGTGAGGCGTTCCGGTGATTGACCGGGGGCTTGGAGAACAGAGTCGTCTGCTGACGTACGTCCTCCTGATTGGCCGCGCCCTCTCGACCCTGGCGGAGATCCGCGAGCATATGGGACTCCGGCAGTTAGGCGTCCCGGCCCATGACGCTGCCTATGATGCGACCGCGAGCCGTCCATGGACGTTGACCGCCTCGCAAAGGATGCGCCTGGAAGAGGTCGCCAATCACCTGCGCCGCGCCGCCGATACGCAAAATCTGCTCGACGCTGCGCCGGGCCAGCGGTTGCCCGATCTCGAGACCCTGCGCGTCTACCAGGCGGTCTATGAGGCTGTCGCACTCGCGCGCGTCCGGCCTGGGACCCGCGTGGCCGAGACCGTCCTCGAGCTGATCGCCACCCTCGAGGGTATCCTTGAGGGCTCCCCCGGGGCCACCGCCGACACTGAACGCCTGGACGACCTCGAGCGGGTGCTCGATAGGCTCGCCACCATCTACTCGCGCCGGACCGAACGCGGCGTTGAGGCCGACGACTTCGAGAGCCTGCTCCGATGGCCCAAGCCACTGCACAGCTGGATGTAGACTACCTCGCCTCCGCGGCGATTAGCCAGGCGCTCACCATCGGGGCTTCACTGGCAGCGCTGCGCGACCGCAGCTATGCCACGCAGACGCCCCTGATCCTGCTGGACGTCCTCGTGGGCATCGTGGACGAGGTGCGCGAGCAACTGCTGGCACTCACGTCGGGCTCGCGACTCACAGCGGCCCAACGGACCGAGCTCAGCGCGCTGCACGACGCGCTCGAGCAGGTGGGGGGATTCGCGAAG
>SLDA01000146.1 GCA_007125545.1 Thermoflexales bacterium
ATCAGCGGCGAGGAGGGACCGCTCGCCGAAGCATTTGGGCCGGAACCCCACTTCGCCGGGCGGCTACCCGAGGCGCTGGGGCGTATACGTCAGTGGATCAATTTGGGCGATCAGGTGGTAATCGTGAGCCGTCAAGCGGCGCGGATGGCAGAGCTCTGGCAGAACTTCACGCCGCCTCCCGTCGAGGAGACATTGCCGGAGGCGCCAGAGGGACTGCTGACCTTCGTGCAGGGGGTCGCGAACGGAGGGTGGCAGTGGCGGGGTGCGGATGGAGTCCGGCACTTCCTCACCGACGAGGAGTTGTTCGGCTGGCATCCCCCGGAACCCCGTCGGCGCCCACGCCGCCGGGTAGGCGCACCGGAGCAAGATTTTGCCGACCTGCACCCGGGAGACTTAGTGGTGCACGAGGATTATGGCATCGGTGTTTATCGGGGACTCGTCAGTCGTGTCGTGGATGAGATCGAGCGCGAGTATTTGCTGTTGGAATACGCAGGACCTCACTCGGAGCGGGTCGTCACGAGTGGCGCGAATGGTAACCAGGAAGAGACTGCGAACCGTCGCGACAAGCTATTCGTTCCCATACACCAGGCAGACCGTTTGACCCGCTATATCGGTGCGGAAGGCCTTGGTGCACACCTCAGCCGGCTGGGTGGAGGCCAGTGGGAGGAGACCAAAGCACGGGTCGCACAGGCCACGGACGAACTGGCGCATGACCTGTTGGAGCTCTATGCGTCGCGCCAGGTCGTCGAGGGCCACGCGTTCCAATCCGACACGCTGTGGCAGAAAGAGCTCGAGGCTTCGTTCGCGTACGTGGAGACGGAAGACCAGATTCAGGCCATTACCGCCGTCAAGGAAGACATGGAAAAAGCACGCCCCATGGACCGGCTCATCTGCGGCGACGCCGGCTATGGCAAGACCGAGGTGGCGTTGCGCGCGGCCTTCAAGGCCGTTATGGACAACAAGCAAGTGGCCATGCTAGTTCCCACGACGGTCCTGGCTCAACAGCACTTTCAGACCTTCAAGGAGCGATTGAGCTCTTATCCGGTCACCGTGGAGCTGCTCTCGCGCTTCCGGACCGAAGCGGAGCAGCAAGCGGTGCTGGATAGGCTCGTCGAGGGCACGGTCGATATTGTGATCGGTACGCACCGATTGCTGCAGAAAGATGTGGGCTTCAGGGACCTGGGATTGGTCATCATCGACGAGGAACAGCGCTTCGGCGTCGCTCACAAGGAGCGACTGAAGCAGATGCGCACGGAGGTCGATGTGCTGACGTTGACAGCCACACCGATTCCGCGCACGCTCTATATGGCGTTGGCAGGCGTACGCGACATCAGCATCATTGAGACCCCGCCCCAGGAGCGCCTGCCGATCGCAACGTACGTCGGACCCTACGACACCGACGTCACACGTCGCGCCATCCAGCGCGAGATCAACCGTGGGGGTCAAGTCTTCTACGTCCACAACCGGGTGGAGTCCATTGGGACCGTGGCAACTCGGCTGGCACATCTCGTGCCGGAAGCGGTTCTGGGGATCGCTCACGGGCAAATGCGCGAGCGTGAGTTGAGCGACGTGATGATGCGCTTCACCAGCGGCGAGATCGATGTCCTCCTGGCTACGAGCATTATTGAAAGCGGCTTGGACTTTCCAAATTCCAACACCTTGATCGTGGAGCGGGCCGATTGGTTCGGCCTGGCTCAGCTCTACCAACTACGGGGCCGCATCGGTCGCGGGACGCGCCGGGGATACGCCTATTTCTTCCACAAGCGGCGGTTGACGGATGAGGCGCGCGAGCGCTTGATGGCGCTACGGGATACGACCAGTCAGGGCGGCGGCTTCACGGTCGCGCTGCGTGATCTGGAAATCCGCGGAGCCGGCGACCTCTTGGGACGGAAGCAACACGGGCAGGTCGCCGCGGTCGGCTTTACCCTCTACACACGCATCCTCAGCCGAACTGTGAACCGGCTCAGGGCGGAACGCGCAGGCGAGACTCCGCCACCCGAGCCACTGGGATCGATCACGATCGAGTTGCCGCTTGCCGTGGGGCTGCCCGCTTCATATGTCCCGGACGACAAACTGAGACTGCAGCTCTACCGGCGGCTGGCGGAACTGACCACCGATGAGGAGATTCAGCAAGTCGAGGAGGAACTAATCGACCGGTTTGGTCCCCTCCCCGGCACAGCTACGAACCTGATCTACCAGTTGCGGCTGAAGCTCCTGGCACGAGAGGCCCGCATACCGGCTATCGCGGTGGAGAGTGGCCAAATCGCACTGCGCCCGCCGTGGCTCAAGAACTTGGAGCCTACCGACCTCGTCTCACTGCGGCGCAAGCTCGATGACTTAGCCCGCGTCGGGCGACGAGAGATCTGGTTGCAGCTAGCGTGGCAAGAAGCACAGTGGCGTCAGAACCTGGAATTGGTACTGAAGACGCTTGTCGACTGGTGGGAAGCGCGAGCATCTGCAGACATCCGAAACGTCAGCGACCCCGCTTAAGACGTCGCAGTGTTCGGAGCTTTACGATGACGACAGTTCCGGGGTAAACTCAGCTCGCGGTGCAAAGCCCACCTGGTCTGCCTACGGGAACATGTCCGTTACTCTGCTGTAGGCAGTACTAAGCTGCGTCCCCAGGAGCCCCACGATCGCCAGCACGACAATTGCAATGAGTAATAGGATCAAGGCGTATTCTACTAGGCCCTGGCCTTCTTCGTCCGGTATGTAGATCATCGTTGCCTCCGCTGGCTCCTGGCAGACCGGGGCTCTCCGTCAGAACCACGCTGGCCTGTATAGACGTTAACACTCCCATATACAATAACCTTACCTGTAGGACCCGTCAATAGGAGATTAGTCCTGATCGAGCGGGAGCCCGATATCAGAAGATAGGTAAAGAGCCCGCACCATGCCGGGGTCGTTGGCCGAAACCGTGTCTACACCCATATTGATCGCCTGGGGATAGTCCCACAACAACCCGCCGCTGCTCACCGGACATCCGGCAGTGTGTGCGGCGTCTACCAATGTGGAGGTGACCATGTCGATATTGGGCGCCACAACGTCGCAGCCCCAGGCCAGTGTAAAGTGTAATGGTCTCAGAAGAACTCTTGACAGCAGCCCGCGCAGAATCGGGGTCCGCTCCAGCTTCGGCAACCGCCGAACCAGCCGCTGGGTCAAGTAGAGCATGGGATCGCGCGGCGGGAGGGGTCCCACAGGAAAATGTGGCGCCAGCGCTTTGACCTGGACCAGTGCACGCGGCTGATAGCAGATAATCGCAGTCTGATCTGCAACCCCAGCGCGACTGATGGCAGCGAGAACAGCCGGGACAAGGGCCGGATCATAGCCACCATAGAGCTGGAACTTGAGCTCCAGCAGCAGGCCAATCTTGCCCTTGGCCCAGTCGAAGACTTCGTCCGCGGTCGGAATCCGCTCCCCTGCATACTCCGGCGAGAACCAAGAACCCGCGTCCAGTTGTTTCAGCTCGGCCACCGTAAGCTCTGAGACGTAGCCGACGCCATCGGAGGTGCGGTCGACCCGGGCATCGTGCACGACCACGACCTGGGCATCAAGGCTAAGACGGAGATCCATCTCGACGATATCTGCACCATCATCCAAAGCCCGCTGGAAGGAGACCATCGTGTTCTCGGGCGCCACATCGCAAGCACCACGGTGACCCACGAGCTTGGGGAGCTCACCCGGACGCCGAAGCAGATCAAGACCCATCGTATCTCCGAAGACGCCTAAAACTCAACTCAGAGAGCAGCAGTGTCGCGCTCATGCATCATACGAGCCAGGTTTTCTTCGAAGGGTGGGTAGACGATGCCACGTTCCGTGATGATGGCCGTAATGTAGGCCGCCGGCGTCACATCAAAGGCGATATTGGCAACCGACGTCCCTTCAGGTGTAATCGGGCAGCCCTGAATGTGGGTGACCTCCTCGGCGGGTCGTTCCTCAATCTCGATCAGGTCGCCGGAGGCCAGCGCCATATCGATGGAACTCGTAGGTCCGGCAACGTAGAAGGGCACGCCGTGCGCGCGCGCTGCCAGTGCCAGCTGGTAGGTACCGATTTTATTAGCCGTATCTCCGTTGGCGGCGACCCGGTCGCAGCCCACGACACAGAGATTGACGCCGATCCGCCGCATCACGTGCGCCGCGGCACCATCGACGATGACGGTGTGCGGCACGCCGAGTTCCTTCAACTCCCAGGCTGTGAGCCGCGCGCCCTGTAACCGGGGCCGGGTCTCATCGACATAGGCATGCACCTGCTTACCCGCTTCATGAGCGGCGACAATGACGCGCAATGCGGTACCATAGGCACCGGTCGCCAGGGGCCCTGTGTTGCAATGATGGACGATCCGCGCACCCTGCGGCACCAGCGGCAGCGCGTTAAGGCCGATCTGATAGTTTGAGCGCTCCTCCAACTCATAAATAGCATCCGCCTCGGCAAGGACCAGATCACGGAGCGCGTCGACCTCCTGTGGGTCCGCCGCCGCGACCCGGTTGAGAATGCGGTCGATAGCCCACGAGAGGTTCACGGCCGTGGGTCGCGCCTGGCGTAGCCGGTCGCCGGCCTCGGTGAGCCTGGCACGCAACTCTTCAACGGTCTCCGCGGGCAGCTGCGCGGCGAGCGCCATTCCATAGGCAGCTGTAATGCCAATCGCCGGAGCGCCGCGCACCACCATATCGCGGATTGCCGGCCCAACATCGCGGTCATTATCATAGTCGACGTAGACGACCTCTGCCGGCAGGCGACGCTGGTCCAACAAGCGCAGCCGGCCCTCTACCCACTGAATCGGTTGATAGCTCTCCATACGCTCCTTACCTTGCCCCAATACCTGGACGTGTTATAATGCCACCGTCGCCCCCGTAGTTTAAATGGATAGAACGCAGACCTCCTAAGTCTGTTATCCCAGTTCGAGTCTGGGCGGGGGTACACCTCAGTTCGCAAGCCACAGCAGCAATTCGGCACCAAATAGCATCGTCGTCGCACAACCCAGAATAATAAACGGCCCATAGGGAATGGCCGTACCCAGTTTGCCCCGTCGAAGCAGCAGCACGGCGGCCGCGCCGATCCCGCCGAAGGTGAAGGCGAGCAGGAGCGACTCGATAATCAGGGGAAACCCAACCACCGCCCCCACATACGCGGCCAGGGTGATGTCGCCCTCACCCAACGCGCCCTCTCCGAAGAGCGCCACGCCCAACCAGACCAGCAGTCTAAATGTCGTGAACCCTATCGCCGCACCCACAAGCGTGGTCCACCAGCGCCAAGCGTTCACCGCCGGCACTGCCGGGCCTACCAGGGTACCGATCACGACCATCGCCAGGAGCGAGGGTAGCATAACACGGTTGGGAATGAGCTTGGCTTCCAGATCGGTGACGAGGATGATGGCCTGGGGAAAAAACGCCACCAACGCCAGCAAGGTGCGCGGTGTCAGCCCATAGAAGCCGACGAGCAAGCCCCAAGCGAGGGCGAGGAACAGCTCACCGATCAAGCGGGGCACTCGCAGAAACCGGTTGCAGGCGGCACAACGGCCCTGACCGGTCGCCACTGCCACTAGCGCGCTCCATTGCACCGGGGAGTAAGGGGCAGTGCAGTAGGGACAGGCGACCTTCACCCTACGGCGTGCCAACGCGGCTTCCCCTATGTACGCCGCCAGGGCGCCGAAAGCCACGCCCGCGAGACCCGCCACCAGCGCAGCGACCAGGTTTGCTGTCATAGGACGCCTCCGGCAAGCGTCTCGCCAAGTCCGGCTGCGAGGTATTGCTCCGGTGTTAGTAGACCACCGTCGACGCGGTTGAGACTCACGACGTCGCGGTTGGGAAAGAGACAGCGCAGTTCGCGCACGTAGAGACCCGGATTCAGCTCTCCGACCACGATACGGGTGACCCCTTCGGCAGCCTCAGACAGGCGCCCACAGGGCACCGGCCAAAGACTTTCGACGACGGCGCCCGAGATACTATGACCGTCGGCGCGGGCCAGTTGCAGAGCCCTGCGTAATGCGCCCGCCGCGCTTCCAAAGGAGACCAGGAGAGTGGAGGCGCCGGAATCCAGATCCAGGTGCACGCGCTCCAGTTCAGCGCGATGATCTTCTATCTTGGCAATGAGGCGGCGGTTGAGCGCCTCAACCTGCACCGGATCCTTTGTCAGACGCTGCCCCTCTCCATAGGTCGACCCGGTGAAGCGCACGGTCTGACCGGCGCCAAAGGGCACGAGGGGTGCGATCTCTGCAAGCGGAGCCTGCCGGTCATAGTCGGACCACAGGGAGGCGAGATCGGGCATGTCAACTGTGGCGCGCGTCAGATTGAGTTCCTTGTCGGAGAGGACGATGACGGGGCAGCGGTGCCTGTGAGCCAGGGCGAAAGCATCCATCGTCACCGTGGCGCACCCTACAATCGATGAGGGGGCCAGCACAATCAGAGGATAGCCACCGCCGGTGCCCCAATGGGCGAACTGCACATCCCCCTGCCCTACCGTCGTAGCGCCACCTGTCGAGGGGCCCAGCCGTTGGACATCGACGATCACCAGCGGCAACTCAGCAATCAGTGCAAGCCCGATGTTCTCACTATAGAGGCTGAGGCCAGGTCCGCTCGTAGCTGTAAAGGCACGGCGCCCGGCTGCCGCGGCACCGATGCACATCCCAATGCTGGAGATTTCGTCCTCGCCCTGGATGGCAATGCCACCGATATCGGGCATAGCCCGCATCATCTGCAGCAGAATAGGCGTAGCAGGTGTAATAGGATATCCGGCAAAGAAGTCGCAACCGGCTGCAAGGGCGCCCCGAACGGTGGCCGTAGCCCCGTCGATCAACTCGCGCATAACATCACCAAAAACCGCCTCCGGATTCTCGCACTATAGAGCGTGAGGAAGTGTATGACGCAATTGTAGCACAAAGCGGGGAGAGTCACAGAGGGCGATCTCTCAGGAGGCTGAGGCCACCGACTCCTGCTTGAGATCCCACAGGCGCTGAGTTAGAGACACATGATAGTGATGTGGGTTCATAATGCGGCGTACGCCCGGATACAGCCGCTGAAGATCCTGGTCGCGCTGCTCACGCATCGCCTCCAACGAGGGCCGTTCGTAGACCTCCCGCCCCTCATGCAGCACTTCGACCAGCAGCGACTCTAGCCCGCTGATCCTATCCTGACTGATCGAGCGCTGTGCCGTGGGCTCGGAGGGATGCCGCAACACCAGCGGGTCGAGTTCCCCAGGTTCTTCATCGTACAGACCCAACAGATCGGCAACTGCACGCCCGCGCTGATCTGACACACGCCAGACACGCTTGTGCCCCGGGTTGGGAATCTTGTCCGGCGTTTCGGAAATCTTGATCGCGGGCTGCCACGCCCCATTTTCACAGACCGCCACCAGCTTGTAGACACCGTCAAGGGCTGCATCGCCGGCGGACGTGATAAGCCGCGTCCCGACGCCATAGACAAGCCGATCGATGACAGCGTCCGCATCAAGCCCATATCTGGAAGCCTCCTCCTGAATCTGCGTCAGGATTTGGAGAATAACGAGTTCGTCGAGCTGATTCGAGAGAACGATGGAGACATCCGGAAAGCCCGCGGCATTGAGCTGCTGCGCCGCGCGAACGGCAAGATGCGCCAGATCGCCGGAATCCAATCGAATCCCGACCGGCTGGTGCCCGGCTCGGCGTAGCTCCTCAAAAACTGTGATGGCGTTGGGCACCCCGCTACGCAGGGTATCGACTGTATCCACGAGCAACAGGCAATCATTCGGATAGACATCGGCGTAGGCGCGGAAAGCGTCGAGTTCGGAGCCGCCAAGGGCCATAAACACCTGGACCATACTGTGCGCGTGGGTACCCTTGGCCGGTAGGCCCATAACGTGGCTTAGGCCGACATTCGAGGTAAAGTCAGCCCCGCCGATGAGCGCTGCGCGGGCACCGGCATTCGCGCCGCGTCCCTGCGCGCGCCGCATACCGAAATCGAGCAGCAACTTCCCACGACCGCTATGTCGTATGCGAGCAGCCTTCGTCGCTATAAGCGTTTGATAGTTGAGATGATTGAGCAGCGAGGTCTCCAGAATTTGGGCCATGGCTAAAGGACCCTGAACGACCGTCAGCGGCACATTGGGATGCACGACGCGGCCCTCGGGAATGGCGTGCAGCGTCAGCGCCTCGAAAGTTCCATTCGACTTGAGCCAGCCGACGAAAGCCTCGTCGAACAGGCGATCGCCGTTCCTGTCTTTCTGACCCCGCAGGTAGTCGAGGTCCGCCTCGCGGAAGTGCGCCTCCGCCATCCAATCGAGCAGCCACTCCAGGCCGGCGCTGATACAGTAGCCCGCCTGATGGGATCCATAATCCGGATAGCTGCGGAAGAAGTGATCGAACTGCGCCTCTTTTTCGTGCAGCCCAGTTCGATAGTAGAGTTGGGCCATACTCAACTGGTACTGATCCGTGAAGAGCATACCATAGGCTGTTGCTTCATCCCCTGAATTCACGTCATCTCCTTATCTAACTGCCGCTCCTGACCTCAGAGCGCTCATGATCTCTACAGGCCGCGGAAAAGTCACGGTCTAGGAGTTACCAAAGAGCTCGCTGCGAAGTCGCTTCATACTAAGCGTAGCATTGGAGAGCAGCGTGTCGCCCCTGAAGAAACGGGCCGCGAGCAGGATGAATCCGTAGGTCGTCGCTGCAAGCAGCCCAAGACTGACGAGGATTTGCCAGAGCGGGACCGTGGTTCCCGCCAGCCGGGCGACCATACTCACCGGCGACGTGAGCGGGAAGAGACTGAGGGCGGTTGCCAGCATCCCGTCGGGGGCCTCGACAAAGGTCATATTCAACCATAGCGGGATCATCAGTGGCAGGAGCACCAAGAAGGTGAACTGGCTGCCCTCGCGCATGTTGGGTGCGAGCGTGCCCAGCGCGCCCAGCAGCGACGCAAAGGTCAGATAGCCGAGGAGAAAGTAGAGCGCGGCCCAAAAGAGGAAATAGGGCGGCAACGTGGCAGCGAGCGCCTGACCTGCTATGCCAACGATCGGGGAACCCTCTCCCATAACGAGCAGGACGCCGCCGAGCCAGAGCGCCATCTGCAGCAACCCGACGGCCCCCAGCCCAAGTATCTTGCCCAGCATCAAATCACGGGGCGAGAGACTCAAGAGCAGGACTTCGACGATCCGGTTCTCTTTTTCCCGGCTTACACTGCGCAACACAAATCCGCTGCTCATGGTAAGTACAAAAAAGAAAATGAAGAGCATAACCATCGGGGCGAACGAGAACTGCCCGGGCCC
>SLDA01000236.1 GCA_007125545.1 Thermoflexales bacterium
ACGCCCTATCTGCGCCTGATGGTCGGCCTGCTGCTATTGGGTATAGGCGCGCCCGTGATAACGGTAGCGCTGGGAGTCGGTCGGATCACGCGCCCCCTGGAGAGCCTGACTCAGGTCGCCCGTGATGTCGCCGGTGGCCAATTCGGGCAGCGGATTGAGGTCCACACCGGCGACGAACTGGAGACGCTGGCCGACCAGTTCAACACGATGGCTGCCGAGCTCCAGGCGTCCTATGCGACGCTGGAGCAACGCGTCGCCGACCGCACGATGGAGCTCGCGACGCTCAACACGATCGCGACGGTGGTCAGTCGCTCGCTGGAGCTCGACGCGATCCTCGATGCGGCCCTCGAGACGACCCTGGAGGCGACGGCGATCGAAGCCGGGGCCGCCTTCCGGCTGCAGGAAGGACGCCTCGATCTGATGGCGCATCGCGGCTTTTCGCCGGGGTTCATCGAGGCTGTGACGTCGCTGCCACTGGACCTCAGCCTGGCCGCGGAGGCCGCCGCGGATCTGCAGCCGGTCGTGCGTCCAGTGACCGGGTATCCCGAGGGGGAACTGCGAACGTTGCTTGAGAACGAGGGCGTGGTCACCGTGATCGTTGTACCCCTTGTCGCCAAGGATACTGTGCTGGGCACGCTCAACCTCGCCGGCTTTGGCCCGCTCAACCTCACACCCGAGACGCACGCCCTCCTCGCCGCGATCGGCCGGCAGACGGGACTGGCGGTCGAGAACGCATGCCTGTATGAGCGGGCCGAGAGTGCGGCAGCCGCCGCAGAGCGCAACCGCCTCGCTCGTGAGCTGCATGACGCCATCAGCCAGACCCTTTTCACCGCCAGTCTGATCGCCGACGTGATTCCCCAGCTCTGGGAGCGCCAACCCGAGGAAGCACAGCGCCAACTCGTGCTGCTCCGCCGCCTGACGCGTGGCGCCCAGGCCGAGATGCGCGCGCTGCTCCTTGAGCTGCGCCCTGCTGCCCTGGTCGAGGCCGACCTTGCCACACTTCTGGGCCATCTGGTTCACGCAGTCGCGGCTCGTGCCGATGTTGACGCCCGGCTCGAGATCGGGACAGCGCCTTCCTTGCCGGTGGACGTGAAGATCGCGCTGTACCGTATTGTCCAGGAAGCACTCAATAACGTCGCCAAGCATGCCCAGGCCACGCGTGTGACCGTCTCGGTGCACCCGTCTGACGGAGGCGCCGGGCTTGAGGTCCACGTATGCGACGACGGACAGGGCTTCGAAACGCAGGCAGTGTCCGGAGACCATTTTGGTTTGCTGACAATGCGCGAGCGCGCCGCAGGCGTCGGCGCCCGGTTGGACCTCGTTTCGACGCCGGGCAAGGGCACGTGTGTGTCGGTGGTCTGGACCGATAAGCATTCCGGTGAGCATTCAAGGGAGGTGCTATGACAGATAGGGAGGTATCCCCCCTACGTATCGTGATTGTCGACGACCACAAAATGGTGAGGAGTGGGCTGCGCACCTTCCTGCTGGTTCACGAGGACCTGGAGCTGGTCGGGGAAGCTGCCGACGGGCAGGAGGCGCTGGCCGTGGTTGCGCGAACGCAGCCCGATGTGGTGTTGATGGATCTGCAGATGCCGCGGATGGATGGCGCTACGGCGACCCGCGCGCTACTGACACGGGATCCGTCGCTCTGTGTCGTGGCATTGACCAGTTTCAAGGAGGAGGCGATGGTCACCCAGGCGCTCGAGGCGGGCGCGCGCGGCTATCTCCTCAAGGACATCGACGGCAACGAGCTGGCGAAGGCCATCCGGGCGGCACATGCCGGCGCACCGGCCCTGGCCTCCGAGGCGGCGTGGGCCGTATTCCAGGCGAGCCGGCGTGCGCCGGAGCCGGGCCACGATCTGACCGCCCGCGAGCGGGAGGTCCTGGCGCTGATGATCGAGGGGCTGACCAATCCGGAGATCGCCGACCGGCTCATCATCGGCCTCTCCACCGTCAAGTCGCACGTGAGCACGATCCTGTCGAAGCTCGGCGTTGCCACCCGCACCGAGGCGGTCTCGTTGGCCCTGCAGAGCGGGTTGCTGGACTGCGACGCTACCTCGAGGTAGGAATGGATGACGATGATCCTGAAAACGGTCCTATAGATGTGAAAATCAATGCTGTGTCAGCCCCCCGCATAGACGCCGGCTTCGTTCACCTTGCACTCCGCTTCCTGGAAACAGCGGACCGTGACATACTGCTACGGCTGGCTGATACACGTGCCGCCCGGCACATTGCGACGCACGCTCGCACCGTATCTATAGCAGGAGCTTCCCCGGATGCTCGCGAGCTGATCGAAGAGCTCCTGACATCACCGGCTGTCGCGCGTGTCGATCCGCACGAGATCAGGGCGAGGCTTGTGTGGATGGAAACCAACCGCGAGGCACAGGTTCGGTGCTGGAAAGAGGCCGGCGCGACCTTGCCGGAGGGGGCGCTTGCGGACGCAACACTCTTTCTGACGGTAGGATACGACATCGGCGTGGCTGTATCCGGCAATGCAAGCCTCAATCTGGCACACCCACACTTCGAGAACGATCTCAATGAGCTTTGGTTTTACTCGGTCCACGAGCTCCACCACGCCGGGTGGCACACCTACCACCCGCTGCCCGAGCTGTCTCGGGTCGGCACAACGCGCGCCCTTGCCGGATTGATCCGCTATTGCACGGCTATGGAGGGACTGGCGGTACACGCCGCTCGGAACTGGCGTGCTGAAGCAGGAGCCCTGTCCTCGGATCCGGACTATGTAGCGCTCCTTGACGCACAACGGATGGATCGCTACGAGGCGCAGTTCTTCGCACTGCTCCGGGACCTGCAGGCGGAAGAGCCCCGTTCTTTGGAAGAGGCCGACTGGGATATCCTGGAGCTAATGTCCACGGGCGAGCGGCTTTGGTACCGTGTCGGTGCCCGCATGGTGTACCGGATCGAACAAGCGCTCGGAAGAGACGTATTAGTTGAAGCAAGCCTGCAAGGTCCGGACCAGGTGTTTAATCTATACGCGGAGCTTGATATAAGCAACGCCAGAGACTCATAAAGGCACAACATCTACGAACCCTAAGGAGGAATCATGCGCATCTGGAAAATCCTGCTACTGGCGATCTCCCTGCTGCTGCTGTTGGCCGCCTGCGGAACCAGGGAACCCGAGCTGAGCCCTACCGAGGTCGTGACCCGCTTCTACCGCTGGTGTATCGGCTATCCCGGCAACCCCGTCGCCGACCGGGAGTACCGCAACAACCCGGATCTGGCCCCTTCCTTCATTGAGTCGGTGGACGCGACGCTGGCCTCGATGGAAGGGGGTGGCGCCGATCCCCTGCTCCTGGCGCAGGATATTCCGGAGCGCTTCACAGCCGACGAGGCCGAGGTCTCCGGCGACCGCGCTACCGTGATCGTCCACTTCTACTGGGGCGGCAACGACATCCCGTCTTCGCGCGGGGTCGAGCTACAGCTCATAGACGGCGCCTGGTTGATCACGGGCGTGCAGATGGTGGACTAGCACAGCTCCGGATCCGGCACGCTCTCTGAACGTCCTGATCGAACTCTGCGCCGCACCACCTATCCTATTGACCAGGGTCAAACTCCCCCAAGGACGGGTGAAGGGTCCCTTCGTCTGCCGGACGAGGCCTTCCTCGTAGGCCCCTATACTGGGATCAGTTCGGTCACATTAGCTGAAAGGGAGGACGTTGGGATGAAGAAAATCGTTTTGCAATGGGTTGTGGTTCTGGTTGGGCTCGTGTCGCTCGTCACGGGCTGCGCCTCGATGCCGGTCGTGGGGGCCAGGCGCGATGCTGGGCTTGTCTTCGACGCGGCGATCGCGGTGTCGGCCGATGAGTCGTTCAAAGCCAGTCTGAGCGTGAGCAACGCAAGTGATACACGGTTCGCGGGCGACAAGCGTTTCAATGGCGAGATGGCATTGCGGTATGCAGAGACGGATGCGCTGCGTGCGAGCGCCAACGTCGTACCGCTACAGGCGATCGCGCCGGGTGGGACCGTGTGGCCGCTGGCCTGGGAGGGCGAACTGACTCCCGGCGGCTACATCTTGACCTGGGGTGCCGCCGGCTATGGCGAGACGCAGGTCCGTTTCGAGATTGTAGAGCAAGAAGGCCGTCTCTATCTGGGCGGCACCGTGAATGTGGGCGAGGGCGATGGTTCCGCGATGCCCGACCTCTACGTGGGCCGCGCGGTCGTCGACTTGTCGGCGCGAGAAGGTGCGCCCAAGGCGGATATTCGCGTGGTCGACGTCACACGGGCTGAGTTCCCCGATGCGAGCCTGGGTATGCCCGAGCCGGGTGTGGCGTATGCGCAGGTCGTGACGCCGGGCTACGTGATCGAGTTGGCTCTCGGCGACGCTGTCTACACCTATCATGCTGCCGGTGAGCGGGTCGTCCTCGTGCAGCCGGACGCCTCCGATGATCGGACAGACAGTGGGGAGGCCGTCAAGCAGATCGCTGCCATATCCGAGATCGGTCTCTCCTTCGCCGTGCCGGGTGACTGGGTGCAGCTGGAGCCCGGGACTGCCTGGGCACCTGCGGGCGCAGATGCGATACGGCTGGGCGTAAACTGGGTCACACTTGAGCCTCCGATGGAAATCGAGGCGGTGCTGCTGCCCAACCCCGCCCAGGTGCTCGACTCCGAGCCGGTCGAACTGGACTGGGCGGAGGGCCGGTGGACGACGTTGGAGGTCTTCGCGCCTGAGGCAGAGCAGGGCCCCGGGCAGGCCCCGGTCGTGGCGGTCGAAACTCACGTACTGCTGACCGTAGTTCGCGGCGAGCGCCGCTTGGGCATCGACCTCTATCTGAGCGCGCCCACGGCGGAGGAGCTTGACGCCAACCAGCAGGTGCTGGATGAACTGGTCGAGAGTGCGGTGCTGGCTGCCGAGCCCTATGCCGCTTCACGCCTCGCTGTCGAGGTCCCCGGCGACTGGCAGAAGCTCACGGTCGAAGGGCCCGGCGACGCCGGTTGGCGCTTCTCCTTCGCCCTGCCCCCGGACTGGATGACCAAGCAGATCGATCCCCGGGCGGGTGGGGGACCTGCGGATTGGCCCGTGGTGGTGCAGATGCACTGCTATCCCGAGGCCTGGGCCGAGCGGTTCGAACGCACCGGCCCTCCCGACCGGGACGCGCCGCCTACCTACGTCCCGCTGATGCTGGAGGTCGTGGTCGGTTCGGAAGCACAGCTCCGCCGGGCCTACGTCCCCCCCACCCACAGCGAAGTGCTCGACATCGGCGGGCCGGCAGTGGTGCGCGAGCTTGAGGGCGCCGACGCGACGATGACCCCGATCCGCTACGTCATCCAACACCCGGAGCACCCGGAGGTATGGCTCGTGCTCACCGACATGATCGGCGGTTTCCTGCAGCGCATCGCCGGCAATGAATCCGTCGCCGAGGTCATTCCGGTGGTGGTGCAGAGCGTCGTGGTGGAGGAGTAGCCCCCGCCAAACAACACTGATATCTGCGCTACTCTGATCCCCCGGATCGCGGACGTCCCGTCCGCCGGTGAGGAGCAGCCCGCGCCAAACAATACACATATCTACGCTACTCTGATCCCCCCGGATCGCGGACGTCCCGTCCGCCGGTCGGGGGGATCATCGTTTCTACCCGGCGTTGACACCGCTCCCGAACCGCGTATACTTCCCCCATGTAAGCGCTTACCCTATCGGAGACCCATGAGACCAACGATCTATGATGTAGCGGAGCGCGCTGGCGTGTCGATTGCCACGGTATCGCGCGTGCTGAATGGCAGCTCCAAAGCCGCGCCTGCGACTCGCGAAGCAGTTCTGCAGGCCGTGGCCGAGCTTGGCTACCGGCCCAACGCCGCGGCCCGCAGCCTCGCCGGGCATGCCACCGACACGCTCGCCCTGGTCTTTCCCGAGATCTCCAGTCCCTTCTTCGCGGAGATCATCCGGGGCGCCGAGATCGAGGCACGGCAGCAGCAGTATCATCTGCTGATCTACGGAATTCCCGAAGTGGGCGAAGCGGATACCCTGCTCCCGGTTCTCTCCACACGGGTCGATGGCCTCATCTTGGGCGGACACTGTGACGATGCGTTCGTCCGGAGCCTCGTCCGCCAGGCCGTGCCCTTTGTCCTGCTGGGGCGCGGCGTCGAGGGCTATGCGGTGAGTTCGATCCAGGCCGACAGCTACAATGGGGTGTACGAAGCTGTCACGCATCTGATCGATCACAGCTACCGGCGTATTGCCTTCATTGGAGGTCACGTGGATTCGCCGCAAAGCAGAGTGCGGTTCGACGCCTACCGCAGCGCGCTCGCCGACCGTGATTGGCCTGCAGAGCCGGGCTGGGTCATGCACAGCGATTTTTCTGAGGCCGGAGGGCACGCTACCGCCGCCCGCTTATTGGCGCTGCCGCAGCCGCCGCGTGCGATCTTCGCTGCCAACGACCAAATGGCCATCGGCGCGATCGATGCTATCCGGGCCGCCGGGCTGCGAGTGCCCGAGGATATCGCCGTCGTCGGCTTCGACGATATTCCGGTCGCTGCCTATGTGCATCCTGCCCTGACGACCGTGCGGCGTCAGATCTACGAGTCCGGTGTTCTCGCGGTCCGGTTACTGCTGCACCGCATCGCCGATCCCGAGATACCGCCCGAGCATCACGCATTACCTACCCATCTCGTGGTGCGGCGCTCCTGCGGATGTATGTGATTTGGATTACATCAACGAGTAAGCTACGGCCATCCTGTTATATAAGGGACGCAATTCTGATATGAAATTACTGGTTACCGGCGGTGTCGGCAGTGTGGGGCGCGTTACTGTGGCGCGTTTGGTGCGCAATGGCTACACCGTGCGCGTGCTCGATCGCCAACCTGAGACCGAGATCGAGCAGGAGGTCCTGGACGACATCCGGGGCGCGGAGTACCGCCAGGCGGATATAACCGACTTCGATAGCCTGGCGCCGCACTTCGAAGGGATGGATGCGGTCGTGCACCTTGCCGCCATTCCGCACCCCGGAGGCGGCACCGAGCCCGAAATCTGGGTCATCAACTGCAACGGTGCCTTCAACGTCTACCGCGCCGCAGCGGATGCTGGGATCAAGCGGGTGGTCAGCGCCAGCTCGATCAACGCGCTGGGCTACAACTACGGGATCAAACCCTTCCCGATCGAGTACTTCCCCATTGATGAGGAGCACCCGACCTTCACGACCGACCCCTACTCCTTTTCCAAGCTCGTGCTGGAGGAGACCGCTGCCTACTTCTGGCGGCGTGAGGAGATCTCCGGCGTCTGCCTGCGGCTTCCGGGCGTCTTCCGCGTCAACTCGCATTGGGCAGGGCGCGCGAAGGAGTTCTACGCCCTTCGTCAGAACGCGTTCGCAGAGCTGATGGCGCTGCCCGAAGCGGAGCGCCGGGCAAGGATTGACCGCCTCATCGCAGAGGGTGACGCCGAGCGCGCCGAACGCTATGCGGAGCGTCCTTGGACAGACCGCCCGGAGCACCACCGCATGCGCCGGCCCGAGGAGCTCCCGCCCGAGGTCAAGCTGATGTGGGGGCGCGACGACTTCTGGGCTCTGATTCACGCCGAGGATGCGGCGCTTGCTCTTGAGCGCGGCGTGCTCGCGGAGTACGAGGGAAGCCACCCGCTCTTCGTCAACGACCCCGAGAATACGGTGGGTGTGCCTTCCCGGGATCTGGTCGAGCTTTTCTTCCCGGAGGTCACGACCTGGAAACGCGACGTCCAAGGGTGCGAAACTCTCGTCAGCATCGACCGCGCGCGCGACCTCATCGGCTTCGAGCCGGAGAACCCAATGCGCGCCTGGATGGAATCCCTGTAGGGCGAACTTCCAAGTTCGCCCCCTTCCCAACACTACCAGCTAAGGAGCACCATTGACAATGACACAATCAACACCCAGCATAGTGGGGGTGGGGCTGGCCACGCTGGATGTGCTCATCCGGCTCGAGGAGATGCCCACCTGGGAGCACCGCACGCCGGTCAAAGGCGTGCGCTTCGATGGCGGTGGACTGGTCGGCACGGCGATGGTGGCGGCGGCGAAGCTAGGCGCGCACGTCGGCTTCATCGGCACCGCCGGCTCCGATGAGGCCGCCGAGCTCAAACTCCGGTCCTTCATCGAGTCGGGCGTGGACCTCAGCCGCATGTTCCGTTACGATGGCCCCGAGGACCAGGTGATGCTCGTCTACGTTCATGCGCAGACCGGCGAACGCTCTTTCGGCACCGTGGCGGTCGAGAAGCGGCATCCTCTCCCCGTGGAGTCGCTGGACCGAGACTATATCACGGCGGCGGATTACCTGCATATCGACGGACTGAAATACGAGGCGGCGCTCGTGGCGGCACAGTGGATGCAGGCTGCCGGCAAGACCGTGGTGATGGACGGCAGCCGGACCAATGGGCGCGTCTCGGATGCCCATCGCGAGTTGGTCCGCCACGTTGATATCCTGATCACGGGTGAGGGGTACGCCCGGGGCCTCACCGGCATCGATGACATTTGGGAGGCAGGCAAGCAAGTGCTCACCATGGGCCCGCGCATCTTCGTCGAGACGGTCGGCGAGCGGGGCTGCTACACCATTACCCCCGACGAGCAGTTCCATACACCCGCCTTCAGCATCGACGTAGTCGACACGACCGGGGCGGGGGACGTCTTCCACGGCGCCTACATCGTGGCGATGCAACACGGGTGGGACGCCCGTCGCTGCGCGCGCTTCGCCTCGGCTGTCTCGGCGATCAAGTGCACCAAACTCGGCGGTCGTGCCGGCGTCCCCACCTTCGAGCAAACCATGGCCTTCCTGCGCAAGCGGGGCGGCGATCTATGAGCGGACCCTGGAGCCTTGTCCCAACCGCCAGTGCCGCCCAGCTCAAGCCAAGCTATTGCAACGCCACAAACCCACCAACCAACGTTCCAACGTTCCAACGTTCCAACGTTCCAACTCTGATCTCTATCAACAGGAGAACTCCAAATGCCACTCGTATCTATGCTCGATGAGATGAAAAAAGCCCAGGCAGGGGGGTATGCGATTCCCTGCTTTGACACATTCGAGATGCACGGCACTATGGGTATCTTCGAGGCGCTCGAGGCGGAGCGCGCTCCGGCATTCGTCGGGCTCTGGACAGGACTGTTCACGCGCCCGAATCCGCAGGCACTCACAGCTTACATCAAGGCGCTGGCGGAAGCCGCAACCGTTCCCGTCTCCATCATCCTCGATCACGGCGCCAGCTTCGAG
>SLDA01000481.1 GCA_007125545.1 Thermoflexales bacterium
ATCGGCGTGTTGCGGGGGATCGCGCCGCTGGTCGGGGTGGTGAGCGTGCCGCTGTGGGGGGCGCTGGCGGATATGAGTGGACGCCACCGGCTGCTGCGCCTGGTCGCCGTCGCGGGCTCGTGGCTGGCGGTCATAGGCATCGTGCGGACCACGGGGTATGCAGGCTTGATGGGCCTGGTCGTCGTCAATGCCGCCTTTCACGCGCCGGTCGTCCCACTGGTGGATAATGCCGTGCTGGGCCTGCTCGGCGAACGCCGGGATGAGTATGGCAGGTTGCGGATGTGGGGCGCCGTGGGCTGGGGCATCGGCGCGATCGTGGCGGGGTTGGTGGCGGACCGGTTCGGCGTGGTTTGGTCCTTCGGCGGGTACCTGATCCTGTTCGCGGGAACGGGCTTGACGACGTTGGGGTTGCCGGCGGGAGAGATGCAGAAGGCGCGAGGCATCTTTGCCACCGATCTGCGCCGCCTGCTGGCGGATCGACGTTGGCGCCTCTTCCTGCTGGTGATGCTGGTCGGCACGTTCTATCACACGATGCAGATCCACTACCTCTTCATCTACCTCGAGACACTGGGCATACGCAAGTCGCTGATGGGGCTTGGGCTCACGCTGGCAACGCTGGGCGAGCTGCCCGTTTGGGCGCTGACGCCGCGGTTGCTGCGCCGCTGGGGGCCGCGAAGGCTGATCGCGCTCGGCTTTCTAAGTGCCGCCATCCAGGGGTTGGTGTATGCGACGATGCCGCCGACCTGGCTTGCACTCGGCATCCAGGTGCTGCACGGGTTCACGTTCGCGGGGATGTGGGCAGGGGGGATCGCGTACGTCACCCGCGTGACACCCCAGGGGGTCCGCGCGACCGCGCAGGGCATCTACAGCATCACGGTGATGGGGGTGTCCAGCACTGTGTCGGCGCTGGTGGCCGGCTGGCTGCTCGACGAGATCGGCGGCGCGCGCACTTTCGGCCTCGGTGGACTCGTGGCGCTCATATCGGTGGTGGCAGCATTGAAGTTACCGAAGCCGGTTGAGAGGTAGAACGGTTGGGGATTCTGGTTACCGTGAGATAGGACAATCTCGCTTGATACGCTCTGCTCGAAAGGAGATACCTATGGACGCGATCGAACGCACACTTGCGACCCTCGACTTTCAGAAGCCGGACCGGATACCGGTGGATCTGCACAACTTCCAACCCGCTGCAGCGGCCATGGGAGTGGGGCTGCACGAAGTCTTCCACGACGGCGAGCTGCTCGCGGAATCCCAGATTCGCGCCTGGCGGGAGTTCGGCCACGACGTGATCATTTTGGAGAGCGGCACCTCCTCGTCTGCCGAGGCGTGTGGTGTGGAGGTGATCTACCGGGACGACGCGGCGCCGGCAGCGACGACGCCGGTGCTCGAGCGGCTGGAGGATGTGGAGACCCTGGAACTGCGCGATCCGTGGACGACCTTCCCCTGGTCCGAAATCCTCAAGGCCACGCAGATCGTGGCGCGCGAGATCGGGAATGAGGCCTTCATCATCGGGCGGGGCGACCAAGGGCCCTTCTCGCTGGCCCTGATGCTCCGCGGGTACGAGCCATTTCTGCTCGACATCGCGCTGAACGAGCAGCCCGAGCTGATCGCACGCCTGCTCGACTATTGCCGCGCGACGGCGACGCGCTTCGCTATGGCGCAGTTGGAAGCGGGGGCGCACGCCACCTCGATTGGAGAGTCGCCGTCGGGACCGGACGTGCTCTCTCCGCGGCACTACCGCCGCTGGGCCTACCCCGCACAGCGGGCGATGATTGAGGAGTTCCTGTCGGGCGGCAAGCTGATCGCGCACCACATCTGCGGCAACGTCGAATCGATCCTGCCCGAGTTCGTGGCGACAGGCGCGCAGATACTCGAGATCGACCACAAGACGGATCTGGCGAAGGCTCGCGGCGCTGCCTGGCGGCGAAGCACAATCCTCGGCCCGGTCGACACGAACCTCCTCGCCTTTGGCACGCCCGGCGAAGTCGACACGGCGTGTCGCGAGGCCATTGAGACGATGCGGGCCGACGCGCCCTACCACACCGGCTTCATCCTGGGTCCCGGCTGCGCTCTGGCGTCCGAGACGCCGTCCGACAACATCCATGCCCTGGTGGCGGCTGCGGAGCGGTACGGGCGGAACGACTGATCGTTCCCGCAGCGGCGCCGCGCCCTGGGCCCGGCAAGGGCCGAACGACTTGCAGGAGCAGGCGGATGACGCCAAGGGGTGTGACGCCACCGGGCGTGACGCCATTGGGCGTGCCTGGCGGCTTGTGCTATGATTACCAGTAGTTGTGTATGATGTTTCGCGTGAAGAACCGGATGCACCGGGCGGAATGGGTTAGCGTTACCCGTGTGTGCATGCCGGAGCAGCAGCTTACGGAAGGAGTTAACCGACCGTGTACGAGGAAATCTCACTCAACGGAACCTGGGAGTTGCGGGATGAGGTGTTGAGCACGCCGTTGACGGAGGCGGGGCGGATTGCGGGCGAGCCCGAGGGCTGGATGGCACAGCCGGTGCCCGGCGACATTCACCAGGGACTGGTGGCGGCGGAGCGCATCAAGCCGCCGCTTCTGGGCCTCAACAGCCGCGACTGCGACTGGACCGAGGCGCGATCGTGGTGGTTCCGGCGCACTTTCGAGGTCGAGCCCGCCTGGCTGGAGGCGGACGTCTGCGAGCTGGAGATGCAGGGGCTGGATGCCAACGCCGAAGTCTTCCTGAACGGCGTCTACCTGGGCAGCCACGCCAACGCCTTCCGCCCTTTCGCTCTCGACGTCAAGCCCTGGCTGCGCCCGGGCGAGAATATGCTCCTGGTGCGCCTCACAGCGGGGGTCGAGACCGTGTCGGAGTTGGAGGTCGACCACTGCAATGGGGTGCGCGCGAGCACCGAGGCGGCCAATGGGCGTCCCGAACGAGGCGAACCGCGCCGCATCTTTGCACGGAAGCCACAATACTCCTGGGGCTGGGACTGGAGCCCTCGTCTGGCGACGACCGCCATCGGGGGCAATGTGACGCTGCGGATGATGCACACAGCCACGATTCACAGTGTGGCGCTGCACCCGGTGCAGGTGGGCGAGAGCGTGCTGGTGACGGCGACGGTCACCGTCGACCAGTTTCACTACTACAAGACCATGCCCGGCTGGGTGAGTGTCGCGCTCACCGATGCGGAGGGACGGACGTTCAAGGCCGAAGCCCAAGTCCTGCTGCGCTCGGGATTTACCCACGTCGAGCTCCAGATCCCGATCTCCGACCCGCTGTTATGGTGGCCGAACGGGTTGGGCGACCCACACCGCTACGAGGTCTCGGCCGAGCTTCGCGTGGGAGAGGCGCAGATGACCTACCCACCCTTTATGTACGGCCTGCGCTTTCTGGCGCTGGCGTCGTTGGATGACTTCGCGGTGATCATCAACGGGCGCAAAGTGTTCGCCCGGGGCGCCAACTGGATTCCCGCGGACACCGTCTATGCCGGCGTAACCGACGAGCGCTATGACGCGCTGGTTCGCGAGGCACGCGACGCCAACTTCAACATGCTGCGTATCTGGGGCGGCGGCCTCTATGAGCCGGATGCCTTCTACGAGGCGTGCGACCGCTACGGCATTATGCTCTGGCACGACTTTATGTTCGCCTGCGCGCCCTACCCCGACGATTTGCCCGCCTTCCGGGCCGAGGTGGAGAGGGAGGCCGACTACCAGACGCGCCGCCTGCGCCGCCACGCCTGCATGACGATCTGGTGCGGGAACAACGAGAATACCTGGGGCTTCCGCGATTGGTGGCAGGAGCGTACAGACGGCGGCGCCTTCCTCTACAACTACCTGCTGCCCGAGGTCGTGCACCGCAACTGCCCGGAGATCCCGTACTGGACCAGCTCTCCCTATGGCGGGGAGGCGCCCAACGACGCCGACACCGGCGACCAGCACTACTGGGGCCAGGCAACGATGAACCCGGATATGGAGGTACGCATCACGCCCGAGACGTACGATGCATGCGATGCCCGCTTCGTCTCCGAGTTCGGTTACATTGGCGCACCGGTCAAGGAGACGGTCCGCACCTACCTTGACGGCGCGCTATTCGACCGCTATGGCGAGGTCTGGCAGCATCACACCAACACCTTTGAGAAGAACACCGTGGATGCCGGCATCCGCAAACACTACGTCGACCCTGACACACTCTCGCCTGATGCGTATCTGCTCTACTCTGGCCTGGTACAGGGACTGATGATCAGCTATGCGCTGGATTCGATGCGGGTCCGGCCCAACTGTCACGGCAGCCTGTTCTGGATGTTCGCCGATTGCTGGGGCGAGGTCGGGTGGACCATCGTCGATGGCTACTTGAGGCGCAAGCCCTCGTGGTATTTCGTGCGGCGCGCGTATGCGCCGGTTCGCGTGATTCTGCGCCCGGCAGGTGAAGACCGGATCCGGGTGGTCGTGGCGAACGACACACCGGAGCAGGCGGCGTTCGAGCTGGAGATGGGGTACGTAAGCCTCGACGGCGCGACGCAGGAGCTGGAGACGGTGAGGGTCGAAGTGCCGGCGCTGACACGTGCCGAGGTTGCGGTCTTTGCACGCGGCGATCACGATCCCACCGAAGGCTTGTGGATGGCGCGCGAGCGAGGACGCAACACTACCGGAACGGCGGTCTCGCCTGCGCTCTTCCGAGCCTGCGACTATCGTGAATTGGCGGTCCCCCAGGCGACACTGGAGAGCCGTATCGTGGAGATCCGCGCCGGTGCCGGAGGGGAGCCCTCCTGTGGCGACAGTGTGTGCGTGATGCGCGTGCAAACCGATGTCTATGCGCATGCCGTACACTTCGTGTTGCCGCCGGACGCTATGGCCGAGGATACATACTTTGATCTACTGCCCGGCGAGGTGCGAGAGATCGCCATCGCCGTACCGGAGGGGTGCGAAGCTGCGGCAGTCAGCGTGCACTGTCTAAACCAACGATGAGCGTCTACCTGGTGATCGATCTAACTATTCATGATACCGAGACCTACGCCGAATATGTGACGAAGGTGCAGTCCATTGTCGAAGCGCACGGCGGGCGCTACCTGGCCCGCGGCGGCGAGGTCACAACGCTGTCCGGGGAGTGGAAACCGGAGCGGCTGGTGATTGTCGAGTTTCCTTCGGAAAATGACTTGCGCGGTTGGCTGGCCTCAGACGACTACCGTGCCCTCGCTCCCCTGCGCGAGGGCACGACCACAGCAAGGGCCGTCTTCATCGAGGGGGTGAACGAGACGACGGCATGACCGTCGAGAGCCCATTAACGGGTCACCTCCACGCCCTGGCGCCGGTCGAGGTGCATGCCGGACGGCTGGGAATCGCAGTCGATCCACGGCTGGAGTTGATGGCGGTGGTGCAACTGATCAGCGACTATCCTGCGCGCTGGCCCACGATGACCAGGCTGGATTTCGAGTACCGGCGGGAGGTGGAGGCCGCCTTCGGCGGGCACGGGGAGCACGCTGCGGTTCGTTTCCTTAACGAGCTCCTGGCGCGTCCCTTCTCTGTCGAGGCGCCGCCCTTTGCCTTCAGCGGGCCTGTCGACTTCGCGCTGCATCTGGACGCCGCGGGCCGCCTGCATCCCTGGGTAGCGGAGCGCCCCCTTCTCTTGCAGCGGGTGGGTGGAGCGGAGGCGCTGCACCAATTCGCGGCGCTGCTCGACCGTTTCCGCGCGGATACTCGATTCGCCGCTTTCTATGAGGCTCATATTCCGTTCTACCGCCAATTGGTGCATGATACGGCTGAGACGGCAGGTGTGGACGGCGATCTGGACGAAATTGAGCGTTTCTTCGGCACGACGAAACGCGCGTACACGGCGGTCCTGGTTCCCCTCTACGGCACGGTCGGCTTCGGCCCGAGCGTCGGGCCCTTAGGAACGCCAGAGGAGGCTGTGTACAGCGTGACCGGGCCGGAGCAGTTGGTCGACGGGCGTCCGACTTTCGGATCGCACACGTACTTCACCTATCTGAAGCGCCACGAGTTCTCCCATTCCTTCGTCAACCCGATGGTCGACCGGCAGTGGGAGCGAGTCGCGAGGTATGATCAGTTTGCACGCATCGGCGATGCGATGCGTGCGCGTTCCTACGGAGAGTGGCGCGACGCCGTCTACGAACACATCGTGCGCGCGGCCACAACCTGGTTCGCGTACGGGGATAGTCCTGAAACAGGCGACGACGCGCTGGAGGCGGAGATGGACCGGGGGTTCATCTTCGTCGCGCCGTTGTTGGAAAAGATACGAGTCTACGAAACCGAGCGCGATCGCTATCCGACGCTGAAGTCGTACTTCGGCGAGTTGGTGAAGGCGTTCGCTTAAGGAGCAAGACCGATGGCACTACAGGACGCACTGGATACCCTGCAAGGTTCGCACGATCTACGGCTCCCGGCGTGGGGCCCGTATAGCAAACGCTATATGGGCTTTAGTCACATCCCAGATGTGGCCCGGGGGCTGCGCTTCGACGTGAGCGTCTTTCCGGGGCTCTACCGGCGCGGCATACAGCTACCCAATGTGAACTGGGAATCGAATTACCATCCCTGGGAGGCGTCGCCTGATCTGGCCTTCGTCCGGCACCGGCACGAACTCGTCTGGAAAGACCAGGTCTATGCCGATATCGACTACTGCCGGCTGCCAGGAGAGCGTGTGCTCGTGCGCGCCACCTGCGTCAATGCTACGGATGCAGCCCAGAGTCTGGCCCTTCACTGGCTGGCGTCGCTGCATTTTCCCAGCGAGGGAGGACGCGGCAACCCCCCGCTGCAGCCGGCACGCGTGGTCCTGCCGGCGGGTGGCGTCTGGATCGACGGGCTCGATTACGAAGCGCTGGCCCTGGGCCACCAGGCACACCGGGCCAATCTGAGCTATGACGGCGTCAACCGCGGCGAGGTGCGAGTCAGCGGCTTCGTGGGCGGGCTGGGGCTGGGGCAGGGATTCGGGCTGAGCGAGGGCGATGCCGTGACCTACCGGGTCACGCTACCCAAGACGATGGTAGAACCGGCGCTGGTCGTGCGCTATCGTATGCCCGCGGGAAGCCGCGCGAAGGTGGACCTGCCGGGTCTTTACAGCACACGGGCGGTGCTGCTCCGTGGCACCGGCGAAATAGCGACGCGAGAGGTGCGGCCCGGACGAATCATGTCACGAGAGTTCATCTTCACCCTGGTGACACGCGACCACGGGGTCTCCCTGGAGATCGATGGGTTTGCGCTGGTGCCGGCCGCGGCGCTGCGGGGTCTGCGCTTCGAATCTGTCGCCCAGAATCCGTCGCCGCAGACGCTTCCCGGGCCGCGGGAGGAGACGCTGATGCTGCAGTATGCGAGCCTGGATACGGTTTACGGGCTGGCGTGGGCATCGAAGCGCGAGGGCAAGGCGCTTCCCTTCCAGGTACGGGAATTCCACTGCCGCGACCTCGACTCAACCTTTCAGCTCCAGGTGCACGAGCACGTGCGCACGGCCATTTTCGGACCCGATGCTACAGAGCCGGGCGCCGGAGTCTACACCAACGTCTTCCAGCGTCCCATCTTCCTGCAGCCCCATAGCAGCACGATTCTGACCGGCCTGCTCTGCGCCGGTCCGGCGGATGAGGTTCGCGCGGCGCTGGCCTCCTTCGATCCCACCGATCCCGCGTGGGAACGCAGCCATGAGGCGGCACGCTCTCGCGCGGTGCGGTGGGAGTCGGGCACAGGGGAACGCAAGAGCCGGGCCGAGGGGGAAGAGCCTGTGTCCGAAGAGGACCGGCCGGCGCCCGGCGAGGCGGGGGCGCGATATGCCTTTAGCCAGGCGCGTATGGCCGCAACCGTGCTGACCAACGTTGTCTATCCTGTGCGCACGCGGGGCACCTGGATCCGGCACAACACGCCCGGACGCTGGTGGGACAGCCTCTACACCTGGGACTCGGGCTTCATTGGACTCGGACTGGCCGAGTTGGATTTCGACCGGGCGCTCGACAACTTGAACGCCTATTTGACCGAACCCGGCACCGACGACGCTGCATTCATTCATCACGGCAGCCCGGTTCCGACGCAGTTCTACACCTTCCGCGCACTCTGGGACCTGGAGATGGCGCAAGCAGAGCCGGAGGTGCAACAGACCTTTCTACGCTACCTCTACCCGCGCCTCCAGCAGTATCACCGCTTTCTCGCCGGACGGTTGGGCAGCTCCACGACCCGCACCCTGAAATCCGGCCTGATTCGCACGTGGGACTACTTCTACAACTCGGGCGGCTGGGACGACTACCCGCCGCAGTTCCACGTCCACCGCGAGGGGTTGCAGCAGACGGTCACCCCGGTGGTGAGCACGGCGCAGGTGATCCGGACAGCCAGGATCTTGCGGACGATGGCACACGTGTTGGGAGAGCCTGCCGAGGAGTATGATGCCGATATTGAAGAGCTCTCGACGGCACTCCAGGCGTGGGCATGGGATGAGGAGGCAGGCTATTTCGGCTATGTGGTCCACGACGATGAGGGCGCTCCGGAAGGCCTGTTGCGGCACGGGAGTGGGCACAACTTCAATATGGGTATGGATGGCGCCGCGCCTCTGGTCGCCGGAATCTGTACGCCCGATCAGGAAGCGCGCCTGGTGGCGGCGTTGATGTCGCCGGAGAAGATGTGGACACGCTACGGACTCTCCACTGTCGACCAGTCGGCGCCCTATTATCGCGATGACGGGTACTGGAACGGCGCTGTCTGGATGCCGCATCAGTGGTTCTTCTGGAAAGCGCTCTTAGACCTCGGCAGGGCCGAGGAAGCGCACCAAATCGCGGTCACGGCGCTGGAGGTGTGGAAAGCTGAGGTGGAGCGCTCGTACAACTGCTTCGAGCATTTCATCGTGCAGACGGGTCGGGGTGCAGGGTGGCACCACTTCGGTGGACTCTCCACGCCGGTGCTGACGTGGTACGGCGCGTACTTCCGTCCGGGGCGACTCACCGTCGGGCTGGATATGTGGATCGAGTCGTTGACCGTAGCGCCCGATCTGGCGGGCCTGACCGCCCGCTTATGGCACGAGGGAGCAGCGCATCACGCACCGGTCGTCATCGCGACGTTGGTGCCGGGTGAGTATACGGTGACGTGGCAGGGCGAGCCGGTAGAGGTTGGGACCCGCTATCCCGGTTGTCTGGAGGTGCGGTTGCCACAGGGAAGCCGGGAGGGGACGCTGAAGGTGA
>SLDA01000381.1 GCA_007125545.1 Thermoflexales bacterium
TCACTGGCCGCCACGATTACATTGGCGGCCGTTCTGGGTTTCATCATTCCCTATATATTGATCAAACTGGGTGTGGACCCCGCGGCGGGGACCGATCCTATTATCACGACGATCAAAGATATCACCGGATTGCTCATCTACTTCTTCTTTGCTTCACTGTTCTTGGGCCACCTGCTCTAGGCGATGACACAGAACTCACGCCGCTGAGGTGACTAGCGGGGCGAATCGGGAGGTTGGGCGTCGGTTTGCCCTAGGTGTTCTCGGTATCCAGCACGGTCGTCCCCGATGGGCAGAAGAGCCATAGTGGACGACCCTGCTCTGCATCGACCCCAGTCACCATCTCCCCTCCGCTCCTGCTTGACGCCTGTCCACGCGTCTGCGCAGTGCCACGCGCTGTAGGCGGAGTGGCCTCCGCCTACAGCGTCGGGGTGCGGTAAGAAAGCTCCCTCATAGATTGCTATACTATTATGGTCGTTCGCCTACTCTTAACCTTTGAGTATACTGAATAAAAAGAGTCCTAATTGAGGAGGCAAACTATGGAGTATCGGAACTTGGGAAAGAGCGGGCTGAAGGTGTCGGAGCTGTGTTTGGGCACGATGACCTTCGGCAATCGAACAGATGAGAACGAAGCACGCCATATCGTTGACCTGGCTTTCAATGCCGGGGTCAATTTCTTTGACACCGCCGACGGATATGCAAACGGGGAATCGGAGAAAATCCTGGGCCGGGCGCTACAGGGACGGCGTCACCATGCCGTGATCGCGACCAAGTTCTTCAACCCGATGGGCCCCGGCCCGAACGATTCGGGGATGTCGCGAGTTTACATTATGAACGCTATCGATGCGAGCCTGCAACGCCTCGGGACCGACCACGTGGATATCTACTACATCCACCACGTCGACGTCCAGACCCCTATCGAGGAGGCGCTGCGCGCGCTCGACGACCTCGTGCGGCAGGGAAAGGTGCGCTATATCGCGGTCAGTAACTACCAGGCCTGGCGGCTGAGCGAAGCGCTCAGCATCAGCCAGGCAAAGGATTGGGCATCCTTCATCTGCTACCAGCCGCAGTACAGCCTGGTGGTCCGCGACATCGAGGAAGAGCTGGTGCCTCTCTGCCTGCATCATGGATTGGGGATCGTGCCCTGGGCTCCGCTGGCGAGTGGCTTCCTGACCGGAAAGTTCGCGCCGGGCGAACGCACAGCAGAGGGAAGCCGGGCGGATGACAACTGGGCCTGGCACGGGCGCTTCTTCGCGCCGAACGCCGACGACACGTTACGGGAGTTGCTCACGGTGTCGGAAGGGCTGGGCAAGACGCCTGCGCAGGTGGCGCTGCGCTGGGTCCTGGAACAGCCGGGCGTCTCATCCGTAATCGCGGGCGTCCGCACAGCCGCACAGTTGCGCGAGAATCTCGGCGCCATAGGCTGGAGCCTGAGCGGCGATCCGCTCAAGCGACTCAACGAGATCTCCTATCTACCGCCGCGCTATCCCGAATCGTTTGAGGCGTCCTCGCGCGAGAAGCGTGAGGACGCGATCGATATGCCGTCACTCGACGCATAGGGAATGGGAGGGGCAGACGCCCCTCCCGTTGCAGATCTTCTTCCGCTACCCGACACCCATCCCCTGAGTCCGCCGGCCTGGTACCAGCGCCGCATCCCACATGGGAAGCCTCTGCGTGCGACAGGGCACACCATCGTGGTTTGATCGCGCGCGCCGCCTGCCTCGGCCTACTCAAAAGGCTACAACGCGTTGGCGCGAGTCACGTGGCCGTACCAATGCGCGCTATCTTTGAGGATGCGCTCCTGCGTCTCGAACTGCGTATAGGCCAAGCCGAAACGGCTGCTCGTGCCAAAGGCCCACTCGAAGTTGTCGGCAAGCGTCCAGTAGAAGTACCCCTTTACCGGCACGCCCTCATCCAACGCTTGCAGGATCATCGCGAGATGCTGGCGAATGTAGTCAACACGCTTCGGGTCGTGAACACGCCCATCAGCCGTCAGCTCATCCTTATAGGCAGCGCCGTTTTCGCTCACGTACAGTGTCGGGAAGTCATAGTCCTGGTTCAGCCAGACCAGTAAGTCACGCAGCCCCTGCGGATAGATCTCCCAATCCCGGTCGGTCACATTGTCATTGTCTCGCGCGTAAAGGACCTTCCCACCCCCAGACCCGGGGTCGTGCACGACCTGTCGCGAATAGTAGTTGACGCCCAGGAAGTCGATGGGAGGCGCCATACGCTCCGCATCGGCGACCAACACCTCGGGTACATCATCGCCATAGGCCTCCCAGGCCAACGGCGGATAGCCGCGCCCCACGATGGGATCCAGGAACCAGCGATTGAACTTCTCATGGTGCAGGTCTGTCGCGACACGATCGGCCTCAGTATCGGTGGCGGGATAGCCCGGCGAGAAGTTGAGCACCATGCCGACGCGGGCGTCAGGGACGCGATCGCGAATAACGAGAACCGCATCCCCGTGCGAGACCAGGACATTGTGGGCTACCTGTAACGCCATCTTGCGATCCTGCAGGCCCGGCGCATGCTCGCCCGTGAGATGGCCCAGGAATGCGATACACCAGGGCTCGTTGTGCGTCATCCAGGTCTTGACCCGGTCGCCCAACCGTGATGCGACGATGTCTGTGTAGTGGACGTATGCGTCGATCGTCTCGCGGTTTGCCCAGCCACCCCTTTCCTGCAGCGCCTGGGGTAGATCCCAATGGTACAGGGTAACAAATGGGGTGATGTCGACCTCCAACAGAGCATCGACCAGCCGTTCATAGTAGTCGAGCCCGGCAGGGTTGACATCGCCCGTACCCCGGGGAATGACGCGAGGCCAGGCGATAGAGAAACGATAGGCGTTAACGCCCAGTTGCTGCATCAGCCGGATGTCTCTTGGGTACAGGCGATAGGAATAGCAGGCCGGATCCCCCGTATCGCCGCCTATGATCTTCCCCGGCTGCGACGCAAAGCGATCCCAGATAGACTCTCCACGCCCATCCTCCTGTGTGGCACCCTCAATCTGGAAAGAGGCTGTCGCCGTCCCCCAGTAGAAATCCTCCGGAAATCTGTAGTTTGGCATCCTTCACCCCCTCTTGACCTCATATTACCGTAATCGATGGATCCTATCATAGCCCAGATCGGACCAGACGCCTAACCCTGAGGCAGAGCACACAATCTGATAGTGCCTACTGACCCATCTCCCTCTCCCTCTTCCCCCTCCCCCGCTTTTTCTGGTATTATAGTCCCCATGAAAACCCCACACTATATCGCAGCCTTTGTCTTTCTGCTGTTGCTGGGGGTCGGCTTGCTCGCCGTGCCGGCCGTGGTGCGGGCCTTGCCCGGACGGTACGCCAGCCGGTTGCCGGAGCCGCTCCTGGCCTTGCGCCGCAGCGATCATCCGTTGACGCTGCCCACCGCGGTGGGAGCAAATCCGCTGACTGTGGTCACGGTCGCGCCTACGGCGACGATGGCTCCGACACAGCAACCCCTGCCGACTGAGACGCCAAGCCCGACCGCGACGCCGTCACCTTCCGAGACGCCTGAGCCATCTATAACACCGGAACCTACGCCGACACCGACGGAGACACCCATCCCCACGCCCACGCCGCCGTCCCGCGTCCTCCTCGACGGCATCCGCCACGAGCGCCAGGGCTGGAACAACTGCGGCCCGGCGACGTTGGCGATGGCACTCTCGAAGTGGGGGCGAACGGAGACCCAGGCAGCCATCGCGCCCGTCCTCAAGCCCGACCCGGAAGACAAGCATGTCACGATTGGCCAGATGGCGGGCTACGCCGAGGGACTCGGCTTCTACGCCCCGATTCGCACCAACGGCACCGTGGAAGGGCTGAAGCAGTTCCTACGCGCCGGAATCCCCGTCATCGCCCGGACCTGGGAGGTTCGTGACGCGCGCGACCAGTTCGGCCACTACCGCTTGGTGATCGGCTACGACGACGCCACGCAGACCTTCGACCTCTACGACTCGCTCTACAACCCTCCGACCACGAGGGGTTACGGGGAACTGGAGGAGCTCTGGCGTGTGTTCGGCTGGACTTATCTCGTTGTCGTGCCGCCTGAACTCCGAGATACTGTGGACACCCTTTTCGGACCCGATCTCGACGAGACCGCGACGTTCGAGCACACGCTCGCCCGGGCCCAGGCAGAACTCAGCGAGCAGCCTGAGAGCTGCCTCGCCTACGCCACCTGCAGCGATTGGGTGACCTTCTCGTGGTTCACCATGGGCATGAACCTGACGGCGCTCGGGCGCCACGAGGAGGCCGCCACAGCCTACGACCAGGCACGCGCCCTCGGCCTCCACTACCGGATGCTCTGGTACCAGCACGGTCCCTACGAGAGTTACCTGGCGCTGGGCCGTTACGATGAGGTAATTGCGCTGGCGAACGCCACACTGGCGACCGCCAACAACCTAGAGGAGTCCTATTACTGGCGCGCTCGGGCCCGCCTGGCCAAAGGCGAGACCGCCGCCGCCGTGACCGATTTACGCACCGCGTTGAGGTATCATCGCGGCTGGGCACCGGCAGTGGCACTATTGGAGGAAATAGGCGAATAGCAGAGTCCAACGCATCACCACTAAACCGAACCGTTGCGCGCTCCGCGATACTTGTCGGCGGCTTGTTTGCCGCCGACAAAGCGCTGGGAATCGTCCGTGACGCCGCCATCGGGCGGGCATTTGGGGCGGGCGCAGCACTCGACGCCTACTACGCCGCTTTCCAACTGCCCGACGGGCTCTTCAGTGTCATCGCGGGGCTAGCACTTGCGACGGCGCTGATTCCGGTGCTCGCGGCGCACACCCGGCGCGGTGAGGAGGGGCGTGACGAAGCATGGCGCCTGGCCTCAACCGTGATCAACTGGGCGCTCATCGTCGTGGCCGGCACCAGCATCATTTCCGCGATCTTTGCGCGGCAAGTGATCGAGGCTATCGCGCCGGGCTTCGAAGCCGAACGCGTACGTCTGGCGACGGAGTTGATGCGGCTGGTGCTGGTCCAGACAATCATCGCGAGCCTGAGCGGCATTGTGATGACTGTCCTGCAAGCGCACCAGCACTTCTTGCTCCCTGCGGCGGCGCCGCTAGCCTATACAGTAGGCCGGATCGCGGGCGCGCTTGTCCTCGCGCCCACCTTGGGGATCCACGGGCTGGTGCTCGGCGGGCTCGCCGGGACCGTGGGCCACTTGCTCATCCAGGTGCCGGGACTGTTGCGTTACAAAGCGCGCTGGACTCCCACCCTGCACCATCCCGACTTGCCCGCCATCCTGCGTCTGATGGGTCCGCGGATGCTGGGGCTGAGCGTGACCTACGTCAGTTTCGTGTTGCCCACCTATTTCGGCTCTCGCCTTCCTGAGGGCGCCATCGCTAGCTACGAATACGGGTGGCGCTTGATGCAATTTCCCGAGACGATCATCGGCACAGCGTTGGGACTCACCGTCTTTCCAACGCTATCGCAACAGGCCAACGCCGGAGACCGGGAAGGACTTCGAACCACGTCGGCATGGGCGCTACGCTTGGTGCTGGCCCTGGCAATTCCTGCAGCCGTTGGCCTGGTGGTGCTGGGACGTCCCCTAACAGCCCTCTTCCTCGAGCGGGGCGCCTTCGACGCAACGGTGACTGACAGGGTCTACAGGGGCTTGCAAGCCTTCGCCGTCGGACTCATAGCGCACAGCGCGCTGGAGGTCTCCAGCCGCCTCTTCTACGCACAGCGCGATATGTGGACCCCGCTCTGGGCCGCGGTCGCAGGTCTGGCGACGAACCTTACGGTGAGCTGGCTGCTCCTGGCACGACTCGAGCACGTGGGGCTGGCGCTGGCGAACTCCCTCGGCGCCGGCATGCAGGTGATCATCCTTCAGGCGGTCTCAGCGTGGCGCCTGCGTGGCGTTACGCCGGCACGAACCGGCGCCGGAGCAGGTGGCAGCTTTGCCGCCTCTCTGATGCGCACGGTGCTCGTCTCTGCCCTGATGGGCGCCGCCGTCATTGGCTTTCGCCTGATGCTGCCGGACGCGCGTGTAATGGTCGCCGCGGCCGGTGGCGTCGCTGTCGGCAGCATCACATTTCTGGTTGCCGCACTCTTTTTCGGCAGCCCGGAGCTTCGCGAACTGCCACGCCTGCTGGTACGGCGCAGCTGAGGAGCCTCGCCGATCGTCAGCCAATCGTCAGCCAGCGGGCTTGCGTCACCCGCCATCCTGTGCTATGATGGGCAAGATGGACAACCAAGAAGACTCTTTGGCTGATCCCGGCGGTTCGCAGCAGCAACGCGAACACCTGGGAGTCCTATCCCAAATGATCGCCAACATATCCGCCACGGTATGGCGCTGGGGACGCGATCCGCATGTCGTCCATGCCCTCTTGGGACGATATGGTGCCCACCTCGCGATTGTAGTCTTGGCCTTCCTCCTCACTGCTCTCGGACAACTTGCCATCTCTCCGACGGCATTGGCAGGACCGGAAACCTTAAACGAGCGTCCGCTTTCGCTGCTCCAACCGGCAGCAGCAGAGCCGGTCGTCACTGTGACACCGGATCCCGGCGACAGCTTCTCCACAGGACGTGTCGCCCGCTACTCCAGCAATATCACCCGTCAGGCAAATCCGCTCACCACCATTCCCGAGCGCGTCCGGCTTGAGGTGATCACCTACACTGTCCAACCCGGTGACTCGGTCTTCGGCATCGCACTGGACTTCAAACTCTCGCCCTATACCATCGTCTGGGCTAATATGGAAGTTCTCCAGGGCGCGCCTTGGCTACTCTCACCGGGACTGACACTCTACATTCCTCCCGTCGATGGCGCCTACCATACCGTTATGGCGGGAGAGACGCCCAGCACCATTGCCAAGGCCTACAACGTATCCACCGAAGACCTCTACAACATATGGAACCCACTTGAACCTGGAGAGCCCCTTGCGGAGGGCGCCCTGCTTATGATTCCCAACGGCGTGGGCGGCAGCTTCGAGTGGGAACCGCCACCGCCGCCAACGCCAGTCCCGGTCATCGTCGCCGCACCGGCAGCACCCGCAGCCGGACCATCCCGACCAATGACGCCCTCCACGTTCCAACCGGCAAGCGGGAACTTCATCTTGCCGACAGGCTCACGTGCCGTCTCCGGATGGGTTTTCGGCGACCGGCGCAACCCGCGCCACCAGGGCCTCGACTACAGATGCCGTCTCGGGGATCCGATTTACGCTGCCGACTCGGGCACCGTCATCTACGCAGGCTGGGGCGGTGGATATGGCAACCTCGTCCAGGTCGATCATGGCAACGGCTTCGTCACCTACTACGCGCACTTTACCGCCTTCGCGGTCAGCAAGGGGCAGGGGGTGGCGCAAGGTCAGGTCGTCGGCTATTGCGGCTCCACCGGCTTCTCGAGCGGCCCACACCTGCACTATGAAATCCGCTACAACGGCGTCCCGCAGAATCCGGCCCTGTACGAGCCGTAGGAGAGAGGACGCGTACTGCGTGATCTGTCCCCGGCACGCACACCCACCTTCTCCGACGGCGAGCAGCCTCAATTCGCCGAAAGCCGGTCCCTCTTTGTCGCTCTCCTCTCGTTCGCCTCGCTCGAGCATTCCGGAACCTGCCGCCAACCGTGGCGGCGACCCGGGTCCGCCCGCTGTACAGAAGCGAGTCTGCGCATAGTCTCGCCTCAAGCTGCCCTATGCCCGTACGAGGGGGTGCGCGTCACGTTCCCGCATCCACTTCTGTTCGGGCCGGTGTCCCACCGTGCCCGTCTGCTCTTTGGTCTCTGACCATCTGCTCTTCCGGGCGACCAGAGACGGTCACAAATGGAGACCGCAGAGCAATGCGGCTGTGTCACTTTCCGCATCCGCTTCTGTTCGGGCCGGTGTCTGCCCCAGCAGACTGGGGGCCCGTGCCTGTCTGCTGGGCCAGAAACCGCCCGCAACAGCACTGAGACAGCGGCCAGATACGGAACTGTGAACCACGCCCCCGTATGCGTGCCCGTTTGTCAGCGCGCGTTTTCCAGTCTACAATCAGCGCTAGTTCTCATCTGACAATAAAATGCCGGCAGCTGAGGACCGATGTTTATCTAGTGAGATCACGGTAGCTAATCAAATCATCATCTGACTTGGAGGACCTAATGAATGAGTGGAATTCCGACTATAGCGCCACGCCCCTGATCGACGCCCACGTGCATATGGGCAGCATCGATACTGAAGGCCATATCTTGGAGATCCTGGAAGCGACAGACATTGACAAGATTGGGCTGGTCTCAATTCAGAACCCTGCCAAGGGGGAGGGGCTACCGCAATCGCTGGCAATGAAGGCACGCCACCCCGACACCTTCTTCGTCTTCGCGGGCCTTAATCACGCGACGGCGCTCACGCAAGGGCGGGTGGCAACGCCGAGCCTGGCCGACCAGGTCGACGCCTTCGTCGCGACGGGATGCGACGGCATCAAAATGATTGAGGGCAAGCCGACGTCACGTCAGGTGATGGATATCCCGGTAAATGCGCCCTACTTCGCGGATTATTGGGCGCGGGTCGCGGAGGTGGGATTGCCCATCGTCTGGCACGTCAACGACCCCGAGGAGTTCTGGGCTCCCGCGACCCTGCCCGCCTGGGCGCGTGAGCGGGGCTGGGGCTATGGTCCCGATGACGTCCGCAAGGAGCAGCTCTACAGCGAGGTGGACGATGTGCTGGCCCGCCACCCCAATCTTCCCATCATCTTCGCCCACTTCTACTTCCTATCGGCGGACCTGCCGCGAGCGGCGCGCTTCTTCGACGCACACCCAACCGTCTGCTTCGACCTGACGCCCGGAATCGAGATGCTGCACAATATGTCGCGTGACGCCGACGCTAGCCGTGACTTCTTCATCCGTTACGCCGACCGGATCATCTACGGCACGGATATCGCCAGCCGTAACACCCTCACGGAGGCCCAGGCGCGTGCCGGCATCATCTTCCGCTGGCTGGAGAGTGATGACACCTTCACCGTCCCCGATACCGTCGATTTCCTGCTGGGGACACCAGAGGACGGGGAGATCGTAGGCTTGGCCCTGCCCGACGACGTGCTCCAGAAGATCTATCATGACAACTTCGCGCGCCTCGCCGGCGCCAGCCCCCGCCCGTTTGACGTAAAAGCGGCAGTCGATCTCTCGCTCGAGATCGCA
>SLDA01000493.1 GCA_007125545.1 Thermoflexales bacterium
TGCCCGGCACACGCCGGGTGCTGCCCGGCACACGCCGGGTGCTGCCCGGCACACGCCGCGTTCTATCCTGAGGGAGGACGCGGGGGATCAAGAAAACCAATTGCATCCTCGAGCTCCTGAAGCTGCCGGGTAAGCTTGGCGAGTGTTTGCGATAAGCGACGGCCCCGCAGCCTCAGATGGAGACGCTGCAGATGACCGAATACGGGAGAGGCCGGCGGAACCGCCAGCCTCTCCCGTATTCGGTCCAGCTCCTGTTGTACGATCGCCTCGACAGCGCGCCGGGCCCAATACTCGGCTTCCAGAGGCGAAACGATGCTACGGGGAGCAAAAAGACGCGTAATCTCCGCCAGCATCCGGTTAGCGGAGAGGTACTGCTCATCGGACAGAGTACCCCGCAACGCAACCCTGAGCGCACTGTAGGCACGCTGGTAAGCGTGAATGACGTCCGGTGGGAGCGGCAGGGAATCCGGAAGCGCCTTGGCCCGGAACACACTCCGTCCATCTCCCCGGTAGGCTGCACGGAGGACGAGGTCCGCTGCCGAGAGAAACGCATCCTCACCCCGCGCATAGGCCTGCTGGATGGCAATATCAAAGCGCCGGCCACAGCTTGGGCAGAGAACCTGGTCGCCGGTGTCCGGCAACGGCACTGCCGTGTCGCAATAGGGACACGGGAGCGCCACGTCGGTATCGAGGTCCTCGGGTCTAGAAAGGTCCGAATTCAATGGTCATCAGCGAGTTGAAGAACATCGGGAGCCAATAGTGGTAGGATTCCGGTGAGGCGCCCTGGGCCATGACAATCAGCTGCGCCTCGCCCCAGTAAATCAGGCGAAGCCAACGTTTGCGAGTCTCACCATCCTCGGTGAAAGTAAACTTGGCCTCAAACATCTTCAGGGTCTTGGTGATTGCCTCGTCCTGGAACTCAATATCGATATCGGGCAAACTGTTGAGTCCGGCCTGGAAACCCTCACGCAGGACCGGGATGTCGTCCATCGTCACCTTGTAATCGAGCACGACCTTCTCTGTCGAGAGGAAGGTCGCGGGCTCGCTCGCATCGGGGTAGAATACGAAACCGTGGTGACCCTGGCTCATCTCGTGCTTCTGCCAGTCGCTGGGCGTCCAGATAGCATAGCCACCTTCGTGGTCGATATGCTTATAGGTACCGCGGTAACGAGGACGAGATCGGGATTTCTCTTCGGACATGCAAGCCTCCAATGGATGTAGTTAACGTTACGGTGAATAAGATTCGGAAATGCAACCGGCGTCCGGTGCGGTAACGCCGACATTGCGCTCGACGCAGGATCAAGTATTGGGTTATCTATAGTTTAAATCGGGAGTTAGTCAAGAGCAAACATGTCGTCGCATCGTCAATCCAGCTAACAGAAAGGACTGAGTCATGACAAGCGGTACAATGCCCTTGGGCGTCATTTCACCACAAGACTGGGGACTGGATGTGTGCCAGCCGCACGAGGATGCGGAGAGGCTGCCGGGTGTCGGGGTAACGGGATCGGATTTGGAGGGCCGAATTCTGAACAACTTGCACAGTTGGCTACCCCACTACATCGATCCGGATACAGGAGCGGTCTACGGCTACTACCGTGCTCCCGATGGCTTCCGCGAGCCACCCCAGACGGCCAACCTGATCGCCTCCTGGATGCTAATGGCGGCCTACGACCGCTACGGCGATATGGGATTCCTGGCACGAGCCGGCACTGCCCTTAGCTTCTACTATGAGCGGTTCGTCGTGAGCCATCCGATGAGCGTCGTCGCCGGCGGCGCACGCGATGGCGTGGAGACAGATAATATCTGGACAAAGTTCAGCGCAGAGTTCGTCATCGGTGCCCTGGGACTCCACCGGCGTACGCAAGACGCGGTGTGGTTAGGGCGCGCCGAGCAGAGCGGACGCTATCTGCTGCAAGCTTCCCGCCACGGCTTTGCCCCATCCTACAACCTCGCGACACACCGCTGGGCCGATCTCACCACGGGGTGGGACTCATGGGGACGCGCCGTCGAGGCATGCCTCTTGCTGGAAGCAGCCACCGGCGATAGATCGTGGCACAATCTTGCCACGCGGTGGGGCGAGCACGCCCTGGCGATCCAAGCCGAGAACGGTTGCTTCTACCTGATCGACGGTGAGTATTACAATACCGATCTGGCGGCGGATGAGCTGCGAGGGTTGACCTTTCTCTACGAAGTTACCGGAGAGCCACCGTACCTCGAGGCTGCCCGGCGCTTCGCCGACTGGCATCTGGCGCACCAGCGAGAGGACGGAGCGTGGGCCATGACCATCGACCGCGACGGCAATGTCGTCATGCCCACGGTGGGTCCGGGTGACATGCCCAACATCGCGATGGCGCTGCTGCGGCTGTACACTGTCACGGAAAGGCGTTCGTACCTCGATATAGCTATGCGAGCGTTCGCGTACTCACTCGGCACGCAAGTGTTGCCGGAGAGCCGCGAGCCCTACAGCGACGATCCTGCCATCCGTTGGGGCTTCTGGTCCTGGGACCCGACGTACGATGATACGCAGTCGCCCGACCAGGCGACGCATCACGTGCGGGGGATGATGTTCTTGCTCGACGTGCTGTGTAACGAGCACGCCGGATCATCGATGCACCTATAAGTCCTCAAGAGTATCGTCTGCGACACCCAAGTGATTGGCGATGCGGCCGCAGGGATCCAGATCCTGTATGCGGAGCACTTTCACACCAGCCTTGCAGTGGTGGACTGGTACCACGCGACCGAGCACCTACGGAAGGCGGGGAAGCCAGTACGCGCCGCTACAACGCCCAGATGACGCACCTGCACCAAGGGCACGCAGAAGGTATTGCGCCGGATCTAGCTGCCAGCGCGGAGCGGGAGCACGACTCGGAATGGGCGGAGACCTTGCGTACCAACGCGGGATACATCAGGAAAAACCGCGACCGCATGCAGTACCCGGACCACCCGATCGAAGCCTGGGCGATCGGCAGTGGCATGAATGGATCCCAAAGAAATCCAACTTGACGAAGAGATATATCCCGCTACCATGGTATGACAATCGGATCGCAGGGCTCAGAATGTCCCGGCAGTCATGAGATCACAGTCTACGCAGGAGGCAGAGTGACCGAAAAGCGCGCCCGTTACACCGGAATGCACAAGCATGTCGACAAAGAGGGGGGCTATGCCCTATGGCTACCCTCAGATTGGCGGAAGATCCCAATGCGTGAAGGGCGTCAGGGGGCGATCTTCACGCCGCACGCCGACAGCTTTGATACCAGCTTCACAGCCGAGAAACGTACGCTGCCCTTCAGGGTTTCGGAAGAGGATATCGAGATTCTGCGGGAGGGTTTCCAGGCCGGGCTGGCTTCACTCCCTGAAGTCGAGATCGAGTCGCAGAAGGAGACGATCACCAAGACCTTCAAAATCCTTGAGGCCCGCCTGACCTTCGAGGAGGACGGCATGCGCCGCAAGCGCTGGGTCCGTACGGCGTACTGGGGAGAGGCTCAGCTGATTCTCATCGCTCAGGGTGCCAACGAGGAAGAGTTCGCCTACTACGAAGGTCAGTTTTATAACACGATGATGACTATCGAGATCGTCTAAGGTTAGGAAGTGCGGTGAATGCCAGAGAACGACAAGAGTAAAGGGGTCGAATTCCGCTTCGAGTGTCCACATTGCGGGGCCGAGATCGAGGACGTGGAAGAGCGCAAGACCGACTGGATCTCCTGCCGGCACTGCGGCGAGGCGCTGAACCTTGCCTCGCAGTTGGCGCTGGATCGTGCCGATCACAACTATCTCCTCGCTCAGGAGCTCGCGACCCCGGAGCTTACTGACCGCAAACGGCGCCAGGCCGAGTTCTCCTCCGAGGCCCGAGATGCCCTCTTCGCTTACCAGCGCGCCTACACCGGCGTCCAGGTAGCGCTGCGCGCCGAGCTGCCCGCGGCGCAGCAGACATGGGCCCTGCAGATCATGGCCGGTGTGGCCGGCATCCTGCAGCTCCATCAGATGATCTCCGGACTGGAGGCCAGATACTGGATCCAGCGATTGGTGTGTCAGACGGTCCGCCACGAGTATGAGGAACTGGATGCGCGCCTGTCAGAGCCACATCCGTCCTTGCTGACGCGGATCTTGCACCATCCCCGCTGGCGGCTGCGCAGGCGGCAACTGCGCCGAGCGCTGATCCACCGGGAGAAGAGCCTGAAGATGCTGGAGCGCGAACTGGCCTTCATCGACGTTCCCCAGATCTGAGAGGCCGGCGTCACCTCACAGCAACTGCAGCACCAGCAGGCACCCCAGGCCAATTCCCACGAGGATGAGGACCGGTTTCCATCCCTGGCGAAGCAGTTGTTGCTGCCTCGCCAGGTTACGGTAACGATACTCCAGGACAATGACGCTAATTAGCCCGGCGATCACCATCGTAAAGAGCAGCACGCGGTCGATGAAACCGACGAGAAACTCAAAGTCGATGCGCTCAGCCGTCGTCGTGATCATCCGTGCAGCATACCAGGCAGCGGCCCGAAGGAAAACAGCCCGCACCAGAAGGATGTCAACGAGCACCAGAGCGGCGGAGCCGAGCCACATGATCAGATAGAGCAGCCACGGCGAACGGGCTTTGTCGTCTGACCCTGGATCGGCGTTCATCCTCGCCACACCTACGAGGTCGTTGAGTCCCCAACGACACCGCGTAGGGTCAACTCACCGGCAAAGTGACAGCTCGCCCAATGATCCGGCTCCACCTCCCGCAGGGCCGGAGCTTCCTCCGAGCAGATAGGCTGTGCGTAGCCGCAGCGGGGATGGAAGTAGCAACCACTGGGTGGGTTTGCAGGGCTGGCCACCTCGCCGGGTAAGCGAATCGGCCGATCGCGCTTTCGGGGATCAGGCTTGGGTACTGCGGCCATCAACGCTTCCGTGTAAGGATGTTTGGGGTGGTAGTAGAGTGCATCCGTTGAGGCCATCTCTGCCAACTTTCCGACGTACATCACCGCCACGCGATCGCAGATGTGCTCGACGACCGAGAGGTCGTGGGCGACGAACAGATAGGTCAGATCGAACTCCGCCTGCAGGTCCTCCAGCAAGTTCAGCACCTGCGCCTGAACGGAGACGTCGAGGGCCGAGACCGGCTCATCGCAGATGATCAGCTTGGGGCGCAGCACCAGTGCGCGCGCAAGGCCGATCCGCTGCCGTTGCCCCCCACTGAAGGCGTGCGGATACCGGCTCATATACTCGGGACGCAATCCCACCACTTTTAGCACCTCGGCGACCTGATCGGTCAGCTCCTGCCCCTCCGCTATGCGGTTGACGATCAGGGGCTCGGCGACGATACGTTTGACCGTCATCCGGGGGTTCAGCGACATAAAGGGGTCCTGGAAGATGATCTGCATATTCGTTCGGATAGGCCGCAGCTCCTGGCGGCCCATCGTAGCAAGGTCGACCCATCCCAGACTGGGGTCCTTGAACCGCACCGTGCCTGCCGTAGGCTCGAGCAAGTGGAGAATGGTCCGACCGGCTGTGGTCTTTCCACACCCGCTTTCTCCCACCAACCCCAAAGTCTCGCCGTCGCGGATATAGAGACTGATATCGTCCACGGCTTTGACGTGGCCCACCACCTTCTTGAAGACACCGCGACGTATGGGGAAGTACTTTTTGAGCCCCTGGACATCGAGCAAGAGGTCGTCACCACGCGGGTCTGTAGAATCCACTTTGTCACTAGCCATTTTTCTCCACCCTATCCGAGTACAGGAAGCAGCGTACAGCCCGTCCGTCCTCCGTCATTGTGATTCCCGGCACGTTCACGTCGCACACATCCGGCATGAATTCATCACACCGCGGATGAAAGGGACATCCGCTGATGTTCGAATAGGGATTCGGCACGACGCCGCGAATCGGCTTCAGCCGCTCCTTGGTACCTTCCCCCACGTGTGGAATAGACCGCAGCAACGCGCGCGTGTACGGATGGAGCGGATCATAGAAGATCGAGTCGACGGGGGCCTGCTCGGCAACCCGTCCGAGATACATCACCACGACCTCATCCGCCATCTGCGCGATCACCCCGAGGTCGTGAGTGATAAACATAATGCTCATGCCGATGTCGCTTTGAAGCCCGCGCATCACGTCCAAAATCTGCGCCTCGGTGGTTACGTCCAGCGCAGTGGTGGGCTCATCCGCGATCAGCAGGGAGGGAGCACACGACAACCCCAGGGCGATCATGGCCCGCTGGCGCATACCGCCACTGAGCTGGTGCGGATACTGATCCACCACTGTGTCGGCATAGGGCATCCCGACACGATCCAGGATGAGGATCGACCGCCTCCGGGCCTCGTCCTTGTTTACGCCCTGATGTAATATGAACGCCTCCGAGATCTGATCGCCGATGGTGTATACAGGATTCAACGATGTCATAGGCTCCTGGAAGATCATCGCGATCTCGTTACCGCGGATGCGACGCATCTGAGTGCTGTGCCGGCCCAGATCCGTCAGCACGACCTCGGTGTTCGCGCCTTTGGCACCGACGCGATGCAGTACCACCTCTCCGCTTACGATCTTTCCGGGCGGCTGGACGAGGTTCATAATCGAGAGAGCTGTCACGCTCTTGCCACACCCGCTCTCACCGACGATCCCCAGCACCTTTTCCCTGGGGATGTTGTAGGTCACACCGTTCAACGCGCGAGCCACGCCAAGATCTGTGTAGAAGTAGGTGTGGAGGTCGCGCACTTCGACGATATTGCCCTGGGCGCTTGGCTGCTCGACCTGCTGACCAGCGTCCGTCTCTTGTACGCTAACTTGATCCGTCATTGACAGGTACCTTTCTGGCTAGATCGAATAGGGATCTGCAGCGTCGCGCAGGGCATCCCCAAGGAAACTGTAAAAGAGCACCGCTAGAACCACTGCAATACCGGGCGTCATCAGCCACGGATGCTCGATCACAACAGGTACAGCCTGGGCTTGCGTGAGCATTGAGCCCCAGCTGACCGCCGGAGGGAGAATACCCAGTCCCAGGAAACTCAGCGCCGTCTCCCCCAAGATCATCCCGGGGATCGCCAGCGCCGCCACAACGATGATGTGGCTTGAGGCATTGGGCATCATGTGCACGAAGATGATACGTGCATCCGAGGCGCCGACCGCCAAGGCTGCCATCACGAAGTCGGACTCAGCATAACCCATCACCTTACCGCGCAGCTGTCGCGCCAGCCCGGTCCAGTTCACCAGCGAAAGGATCACCGTGATCAGGAAAAAGCGATGGATGGCGGTGAAGCTGCGGGAGATCGGCGGCAGCGCAGCCGCCAACGCTGCCCACAGCGGCACGGTAGGAAAGGAGAGGATGAGCTCAATCACCCGCTGCATTACATCGTCCACCGCGCCACCGAAGTAGCCGGATATGGTCCCCATGACCGAACCCAGGATGATCGTCAGGGCTACGCCCACGAGACCCACCGTCAGCGAGACCTGCCCCCCCACCAGCAACCGGGCAAAAACATCCCGGCCCAGCGCATCCGTTCCGAGGGGATAGAAACGCTGCTCGCCCTGAACACCCACTAGATGTACGTTGCTTTCGATGAAGCCCAACAACTCATACTCATCTCCGCGCACGAAGAACTCCAGCGGCAGCCGAGTGTCACGATCGAAATCGAAAACAAACTTGAAGGACTCCTGGTCGAGCCGGGTGATATATTCATAAGTGTAGGGGCGCAACCCCAGGCGCCCGTCGGCTCCCCTGAAGGTCACCGGGGTGGGAGGACCATAGAGATAATCCTGGTTCTGGTTACGGAAGTGGTTGGAGGCAATGAAAGGGCCTAGCGCGACAATAATATACATGATGATCAGCCCCACACCACCAACCAAGGCCAGCTTATTGCGCGAGAAACGCATCCAGATCAGCTTCGACTGCGGGATTTCACCTACCGTGCTGATCTCTTCGCCCGCTTCAGCGGCGATCTTTTCTACAGTTATGTCAGTCATCGTTATCTTCCTTTACCTGTACGTAATCCGCGGATCGAGCCACGCCAGCATAATATCCGCCAGCAAATTGCCGATCAGCAATGCCACCGCGAAGAAGACCAGAAAGGTACCCGCCAGGTACATATCCTGTTGGATCAGTGCCTGGAAGAAAAGCGGACCACTGGTGGGAAGGTTAAGGACCGTTGATACGATCACCTCGCCGGAAATAATACCGGGAAGTGCCAACCCCAATGTCATCACCAGCGGGTGCAACGCGTTGCGCACAGCGTGCTTCCATATCACCTTGGGTTCATACACGCCCTTGGCGCGTGCGGTCTGGACATACTGCATATTCAGGACATCCAGCAGGTTGGCGCGCATCACGCGACTGGTCCACGCCGTCCCAGCGACCCCCAGGATGACGATGGGTACCCAGAGGTTGGAGGCCAGATCGAGCAACTTCGCGATAGAGAAAGGCGCATCCCGGAACTCCCGCGAGTAGAGTACCCCGACCCGCATGCCAAAGGTCTGTTGTAGGACTATCATCATCACCAGGGCAAGCAGGAAGTTAGGGATCGCCAGACCGATAAACTGCAGGACGGTAATCAGGTAGTCGGGGATCGTATAGCGGTGCGTCGCCGAATAGACCCCCACCACGATGGCTATCCCCCAACTGATGATGAGCGTCAGCACCGAGATGAGCAAGGTATAGCCCAGGCGGCTCCAGATGAGCTCTCCCACCGGACGCTGGTGCTGGAAGGACTGTCCGAAGTCCCCCCGGGGAAATCCTGAGATCCATTTGTAGAATCTGACGTGAACCGGGTCGCCGAGGCCGTACCGCCGCTCCAGTGCCGCGATTTGATCCGGCGTCACATCTCCTCCCTGCTGCCGCAGCGATTGGATGTGAAACTCCAGATACGAGCCCGGGGGAAGCTCGATGATGAAGAACCCCACAACCGTGACAAACACCAGTGTGATCAACATATAACCAAGGCGGCGTACGATATAACTCGCCATTCCAGTATCCTCCTGTCCCTTACGACGGTTATAACGGGCAGAGGGGAAGGCAAGCAACACCTATCCCCTCTGCTGTCAGTTTCAGGTCCGCGGTGACCCCTCTTCAAACCCTATCTGTATGAGTAAGTCTCGGTGTTGGTCACGGCGGGGTAGGGGATGATCCAGGGATTGACGAAGCCGCCCAACGCCA
>SLDA01000174.1 GCA_007125545.1 Thermoflexales bacterium
ATTCGGCAGCATCTCTACGTCGCTGCCGTCTGTGATATCCTCGATTCCCTGGGCCGCAGGCAGCAGGCGATGCACCATCGCATACGACCGCTGCTGCCCGACATCCGCAACTGCGGCTTTGTGGGACGCGCCCGGACGTTCAAATGGGTCCAAATCGACTATGTGGATGAGAGCGACCCCTATGGCCTGGAGATCGAGGCTATGGATTCCCTGGAAGCCGGCGACGTCGTCGTTCACTCGACCGACTTCAGCGGGACCAACGCACCGTGGGGCGAACTGATGACGACGCTCGCCAAGCATAAAGGGGTGGCTGGCTGCGTCTGCGACAGTCAGATCCGCGATTGCGTTCGTATCATCGAGATGGGCTTCCCGGTTTACTATGCCGGCATCCGGCCCCTCGACTCGATGGGCCGGGGCAAGGTGATCGCATACGACGTACCTGTGCGGTGTGGTGAGGTGTTGGTCCATCCCGGCGACTTGGTCTTTGCTGACTTCGATGGTGTGGTGGTTGTGCCCCAGGAAGTGGAAGCCGAGGTCCTACGGGAAGCACAGAGCAAGGTCGACAAGGAGTCGCTCTCCCGTCAGGAACTCCTTCAAGGCCGGAGCCTGCGGGCGGTCTACGACAAATACGGCGTCCTGTGAAGTTACCCGTTAAGGGTGGGCAGGATCCGCAAATCTGGTATGATTATGTGGCCTATCACCGGACAGAAATAGACTGCATACAAGGACGCAGGAATCTCCGGATTCCTCAGGGGGCTCCAACAATGAGAAAGCTGACGGGCGATACTAAGGCCGTATGACGACACGGGAAGGCGCTTTACGACCCACGGTTGGCGTTCTGGCAGGATGGAACGTCTATAGCGGCAGCCTCGACTCTCACCTCGACCCCCTATTACGGGGTATTCAAGCTGCCGCGAGCCACCGTGGCTGCAACTTGCTCTTGGCTTGCGGCGTAAACTCACCCTCGGAGGTTCTAAGCGCGTGGCCTGTGTGGAGGCCGGAAGCGAGTTTCGTCCCCGTAGGTCCCTGGAATACGGACGGCCTAATCGGGATTCTACCGCTCGCAGCACCCTGGCAGACACGCTACTTTGAGGAACTGGCCGGCGGCGGCTTTCCCACGATGTATGCCGGGGCCGGCCTTCCGGGCCCAGCAGTCATCGCCGACAACGAAACCGGCATCCATCAAGCTCTGCATCACCTTTCCCAGCACGGGCACCAGCGAATTGCTTTCATCGCGGGGATCCCGGGGCGCACCCATGGCGACAGCTACCGTCGCTATCAAGCCTTTCAGGCCGGTCTCGCCGCGCTAAAGCTGCCCTACGATCCGGATCTGATCGCCTGGGGCCACCATACCCCAGCGGGAGGCCAGGCAGCCATGGTGCGCATCCTGGCAACCGGTCGTCCGTTTACCGCCGTCCTGGCCAGCAATGACGGCTCAGCTCTGGGCGCCATAGAAATTCTTCGGGCCTCCGGGCGACGGATCCCCGAGGATGTAGCCGTTGTCGGTTTCGATGACCGGCTCGAGGCCGAGGCCGCAACCCCACCTTTAACCACCGTGCGCTACCCCACCTTCGAGCTGGGCTATCGTGCGCTGACACGCCTGCTCGCGCGCATTGAGGGCACAAGCGACGATATCGAGCGTCTCAAAGTGCCGGTCCAACTGGTTACTCGCGAATCCTGCGGTTGCCCGTCCGGCACCCTCTCCCACAGCTATACTGATATGCTCGCTGAGGAGACCACACCCGCTGCTATCGTCGAGCGCATGGGACGTGCCGTCCGCAACGAGACTCATAACCTTAGCTTCGACGACATCACCAGACTGTGTGAGGCGCTGGTCTCGACCTGCCGGTGGGCCAAGCCGGCGCCCTTCGCAGACACGCCGGCCAATGTAACGGAACGCCGGAATGGCGTTATAGGCCCGCCCACGGATGCGACAACGTTTTTTGACACCCTCCACCGGATCCTGGAGCAGGTCATTGAGCATGGCGGTAACTCCAACGCCTGGCAGAACGCCATCACCCTCCTCCGCAACGCGGCACTGGCGGACTTCGGAGCAGACTCGCGCCAAGTAGAGGATGCGGAAGTGATCTGGCATCAGGCTCGCGTGGCGATCAGCCGAGCCGCTCAATCCCAGGCCACGCGCCGCGCCATCCAAACGACCGAAATCTCCAACAGCCTCGGCGAGATGATCGCAGGCTTCTTTGGCGCTGAGAACGAAGCCGAGATCTATCGGGTCCTTGAGGAGCACCTCCCGGCTATGGGTATCCACCAGGCCACTATCGCGCTCTACGAAGGCGAGGCCGACGACCCGGCAGCGATCAGCATTCTGCGACCACTCGGCCCCACCGTGGATGGCGAGCGCTTCGCGACTCGCACCTTCCCGCCCCCCGGTCTGTACGACCCCGATAGCCCTTTCAGCCTTGCCCTACTGCCTCTGGGCACCGGCGAGGAGATCAGTGGCTTTATGGCCTTCCAAGGCGCCGATCTCGGTCCCTATGCGTGGGTGTCGCGGCAGGTTGCTGCGGCCCTACGAGACGTCCGCCTCTACAGGCAAGCCCTCGAAGGACGCCAATTGGCCGAGGAGGCCAATCGTCTGAAGAGTCGCTTCCTTTCGATGGTTAGTCACGAGTTACGCACCCCCATCAACCTCATCACCGGCGTCAGCGACCTGCTCCTCAACCAATCTACTAACACGGAAGGGCTGTCGGCCAACCGCGAGGATGTCGAACGTATCTACGCCACGGCCCAGCATCTCGACGGCCTGATCCGCGATGTCCTCGACCTGGCCTCCAGCGAATTCGACCAGCTCAAACTGAGCTACGAACCGCTGAATATGGTCGAGGTCCTCGATCAGACAGCGGCTATAGGAGAACAACTGGCACGAGACAAAGGCTTGCTCTGGCGCGCGGAGATACCGCGAGACCTTCCGGCGGTGTGGGGTGATCGCACGCGCCTCCGCCAGGTCGTGATCAACCTGGTCAACAACGCCGTCAAGTTCACAGACTACGGCGAGATCACGCTGCGTGCAGCTGCGGAAAATGGGGATGTGGTCGTCGCGGTGGCCGATACGGGCTTGGGGATTCCACCTGAAGATCGGGATCTAATCTTCGACGAGTTCCGGCAGTCCGAACGCACTGTAGGTCGTGGCTGCGGCGGGCTGGGATTAGGCCTGGCTATCTGTAAGCGTCTCGTAGAGGGTCACGGCGGCCAGATCGGTGTCCACTCCTCCGGAGAAGAGGAGGGTGGATCGACCTTTTACTTCAGCCTGCCCACCCTCGACCGCGATACCGTAAGCGATGTTTCTCAGGGGTTCCCTGCCTGGGAAGCTGTGGCGGCCTGCTCCGAGCGCCGCACCCTGCTTATCATCAAGAACGAGGCAACGGGACGGCGCCTACAAGCCCGCCTCTCCGATGAAGGCGTCGACGTCAGCCTCTGCCTGGCCGATCAATTGGAAGACCGGCTCAAGCAGATCGTCGCCTCTCCCCCGGACGTGATCCTTCTAGATCAAGGCGTGACGGCGGAGCGGGGCTGGGAGATGCTGAAACTTCTTAAGGGTAATCCGGCCACATCCGGTACCACTGTTCTCTTCTTCAGCTTCGCTGAAGATCCTGCCGGCGCCCGCGGCAACCTGCTTGACATCGACTATATGGCAAAGCCTATGGGAACCGCCGCCCTGGCCGAGGCGCTCGCGCGCCGGGGTTTGCTGCCGGACCAGGCTGCCCTCGAGTCAACCAAGCGTATCCTCATTGTCGACGACGACCCGGGTATGCTGGCGATGCACGCCTCCGTGGTAAGAAGCCAATACCCCACCTATCAGATTCTGGAAGCGACCCATGGGCGTGAGGCTCTCGAGATGATCGGAAAGCACCGTCCCGACCTCGTGCTCCTTGATCTAGTGATGCCGGAGATCGATGGCTTCGGCGTCTTGGAGGCTATGCGCGAGACCGACATCGGGCGCGACATCCCTGTTGTGGTCCTCACCGGCAAGTCCCTCACCCCCGAAGATATGCAGCGGCTCAATCAGGGGATGGCCAGCGTGCTCGCCAAGGGCATCCTCAGCGCCGACGAGACGCTCAACCATATCGAAGCCGCCCTCTCCTGTGCCCTCAAGCCGGGATCCGAAGCCCGGCGTATTGTGCTTAAAGCACTCGCCTACATCCACGCCGAGTACGCGCAACCGATCTCGCGAGAGACGATCGCCGACCACGTAAATGTAAGCAGCAGGCATCTGAACCGCTGCTTTCGCCAGGAGCTCGGCATCTCACCGGTGACCTATCTCAATCGCTACCGGATCAAACAAGCCAAAGCGCTGCTGCAACGCGGCGAGCATACGATCACCTCTATCGGGTTGGAGGTAGGCTTTTCCAGCAGCGGATACTTCACCCGGATTTTCAGGCAGGAGTTGGGGCTTTCGCCACGGGACTACCAACAGGGCAAGCGCACCCCTTAGCACAGCATCAGAGGGGAGCACACTGTCCCATAAGTGCAAACAGTTGTCCCGTAAGTGGTAGACGCGGTTGCCGAAAAACACTAAAGTAGAGAGGTATCGGCAGCTGAGCTATTCGTGGTGGCCTTAGATCGGTAATATCCAGCGGCAGGCTTCTTAAGCTTGAGGGTGAGGTGCGGGCACGACATGAATCGAGACGCTCCCATAATGATTATCGGCAGCGATGCTAGTTTCTGCTACCTTATGCAACGCTACGTAGCACAAGCTGCGCACCCCGTGTGTACGGCCAATCTAGGAGAGGATATCGTAGCCGTGGCGCTCCGCGAGAGCCCCATCGCGATCCTTCTGGAAGCGGATCCACCGGCTAACCGTAGTTGGACGCTGTTGGAAACGCTCAGGGCCCACGCTGAGACGCGGGACATCCCGATCCTCTTCTGCGGCTGGCATGGTGAGGAGGAAGAGGGTTGGCGGGCCGGCGCCGACGGGTATCTGCTCAAGCCCATCCTCTACCACGATTTCTTAGAGGCTCTGATGGGTATCGGCGTCGTAGCGAAACTATAAAGTGATTGAAGTAGTGGGCAAAGCCGGCAATGTGGAGCCGGTGGTTGCACACATTTCGGCGGGAAAGGTGAAGCGTGCGAAAAACTGTCTGGCCAGGATACCTCCTGGCTTATGCTATGTGGGCCCTCGTGGTAGCACTCGGGATCTGGATTCTGCTGGTGAGCCATAGCGCGTTTCTTGGCGCGATCGCGACTCGCGTTTCCCAAGACTCTACCAGCGGTTTCTGGCAGTACACGGCGCTCGAGAGATTCTTTGTGGTGGGCATAGGATTGGCCTGGCTGGTGCTTGTAACGTTATCCGAGTCCTACCTACGACACGGGGTGAAACGCGGTGACTTGTTTCGGCGCTTCGCCCGGTTTGTAGGACCGGGATTACTGTTGCTCTTTGCTGTTGATGCAACCTTGTTGTTTATGCAGGGCCTGAGTTCAGCAGCCTGGACGCGCTGGCTCTTCTTGGGTGCTGAGCTTGTTCTGGGCGTTTGGTTTCTCAAGACCGCACGCTCTTCGCCCTCAATCCTGTCCGACCTGCTGGTGGGTGATTGAGCTTCATGCGCTGGTGTTCTCTCATCCCCTTACTATTCCCCGATCTATAATCGGAGGTGCCACGTTACATGCCAACCACTACCCTGTCCTACGATCTGAAAGACCGTTACGTTCACCATTGGTTAGTCGCCGGGCCTCAAGCGATCGCAGTTGAGGCACCGGCGTCATTGGCCAATCACCGATCCAAGATCGAGATCGTACAGCAATACTATGAACAAGAATCGGGCATAGAGAAGATGCCCGTGGAACCGGGCCCTCTGAAAGAAAGTAGATTCACGATCGACGGCTATACAGGCGAGTGGGCCTACGTTGCCTGCGCCGAGGATCATTTTGTCGACCTCTCAGCCTTCTATACTTCACCTCACTACCTGCGGGCCTGGACCTACACGCAGTTGGCCTGTGCGCAGGCCCAGCCGGTAACCCTCGTCTTGACGGCCCATGGTCCCGCTGATCTGTGGCTAAACGGAGAGCACATTTACCGAGGTGTAGCCTTCGGTCTCCATCACGACACGATTGAGGCATCACTCCGTGCGGGCGCCAATGAGCTGCTGGTGCGCTTCGAGCAGGTGGGGTGGCGTGCGTGCAGCCACCAGGTCGCGCTGCGTATCGACGGTCCGGTCGAGGGGCTAAGCACGCTTCTACCCACCGCGATTGAGGATGTGGAGCATCGCAATAGGTTGGAGTCGATCTTCGCCGCCGCCTACATTGACCGTGATATATTCAGCCGAGATGAGGCCTTCACGGTGTACTGGCCTGCGGATTTGACAGCCTCCGACGAGCTAACGCTGCGGCTTCAGACGCCATCCGGGCGCATCTATGCGGAAGCCAAAATAACGGCAGCACCTGGAGAGACGACGACAATAAGGCATGCCTACGACGCGCCACAGGGGCCACTCCTCCTGCGATTCTTGCCGGTGCCCGAGCTCTTCTATGAGAAGGATCTGCGCGTATTGCGTGAGATACCCTTGTGGGGAATGGGACTGGAGTCCTATTCCGAGGCGCCCTACAAGACGTATCGCGAACGTCGCGCAGAGGCCCTGCTGCACGCTATGCGCGGCGGCGATCTCTTCGCCGAGATTGCCAGAGTTGCCCTGGGGCAGTGGGATGTCGCTACGCCATCGGTCATTCTGAAGGCCGCCGAGAGCCTCGAACGTCGCGACGTGAACAGCGCACTGCATCTTGTGGGCGTGCTTGGCCTGGTCTACCGCTGGGGCGACCACCCCGATTTCCCGGTCGAGCTCAAGAGTTCGCTGGAAGCATGCATCCTCAATTTCCAGGGCTGGGAGGACAGACCTGAAAGTGAAGATAGCGACGCCGGCAGCGAGAGCGGGTTGATCCTGCTGCATGCCGCCGAGATACTGGCTGGACAGTTCTATCCGGGCCGTGTCTTCTCCCACAGTGGACAGACAGGGCAATGGCATCGGGAGCGTGGAGAGCGGCTGGCATTGGCCTGGATGCGCCAACGTGGGGACGGGGGCTTCGCCGCCTGGGATTCGGGCCGCGCGTTTGAGGCCGAACTGGTCGCACTGTCACATCTGTTGGATCTTGCCGAGACAGACGCCATATGGCAGATGGTGACGGTGACTATGGACAAACTTCTCGTCACGCTCGCCTTCAATGCTTATCGAGGCGTCTTTGGGGCCACGCAGGGCGTGGCGGATGTGACCAGCATCAAAGGCGGTCTGTTGGCTCCGACAGCCGGTGTCACTCGGCTGTTGTGGGGCGAGGGAATCTACAACCAGCATCGGGCAGGCCTGGTGAGTATCGCGTGCATGGAGGATTATGCGCTCCCGCCTTTGATCCCGGACCTCGCCACCACGGCGCGCCCCGAGACGTTGAATCGCGAAAGCCATGTAGTGGGTGCGGGGGAGACCGTGAACAAGATCACATACCGAACGCCGGATTACCTGCTCGGGTCGGTGCAGGACTATCATCCCGGCGAGTGCGGCGAGCGGGAGCACATATGGCAAGCGACCCTGGGGCCCGAAGCGATTGTGTATACCACGCATCCGGCTTCGATGGGACAGGGAGACGGGCATGCGCCGGGCTTCTGGCTGGGGAATGCCAGGCTCCCCCGCGTCGCCCAATGGAAAGATGCGCTCATCGTCGTGTATAAGCTGCCCGACGACGACTGGATGGGCTATACTCACGCCTATTTTCCGGCCTACGCCTTCGACGCGTACGCAATCCACGAAACCGCAGAGGGGCAGTCATGGGCTTTTGCGCGGAAGGGTGAAGGCTACCTCGCACTCACGGCATCCCAAACACTAAAGTGGGTCACCCAGGGGCCGGGCGCCTACCGCGAGTTGCGCGCGTACGGGCAGGAGACGATCTGGTATTGCCAAATGGGACGCACAGCATTGGATGGGGATTTCGAGACTTTCCAGGAGACGGTTTTGTCTCGACCGGTAACATATGAGGGACTTGCCGTCCAGTTGGAGACCGTGCGTGGAGACAGACTGGCGTTTGCCTGGGAGGGTTCTCTGATGTACAATGGAAAAGAACAGTCGCTTTCCGGCTTCAAACACTACGAGAATCCACATTGTGTGACCGATCTGCATGCACCGCAGATGGAAGTTCGATCAGATCAGTACTTGCTGCGCCTCAAGTTCGCCTAGATGCTCTGGGGCGTGTCCCAAAATTGTAAGTATCTGTCCGCTGTGTGGAAGAATTTCCGGTACGAACCGTGTAAAGTAAAGGTAGAGTGACTGTTGGGCTTTCGGAGCTTTTCCCTGTGTAACACCCTTGGCCCCTGTCAGGGGTGGGTGCTCTTTTCACTCAGATAGCTTGCAGGAGGAGATGATGAAGCTGAAGAAGTTGAAGCGACGTGAGTTCTTGCGCCTGTCTGGCGTAGCCGCGATCGGCGCGGTGGCGGCAGCCTGTAGCGCGCCAACCCCCGAAACCATCGAGGTCGATAGGACCGTAGAGGTAGAGAGGGTGGTCGAGAGGGAAGTTGAGGTCGAGAGAGAAGTTGAGGTCATTGTTGAGGTCCCTGAAGGCCGCAGCGAACCGCCGATGTTGGAACCGCTGGTAGCTAACGGGACCCTGCCGCCGGTCGAGGAACGGCTACCCATGATCCCCTTCGTGGTAGGCGGACGCGACGAGATCGGCGTCTATGGTGGCGAGGTGCGCCAAATCCACCACGACACTGTCTGGTCCGTCAGCACCTATGACTGGCTGTCCGATCGAATGCTACAGTACTCGGATGTGGATTTCAGCACGCTGGTTCCCAACATACTCGAGAGCTGGGAAGCTTCGGACGACGGCACGACGTTTACGCTGCACCTGCGCAGAGGTATGAAGTGGTCGGATGGCGCACCTGTCACTACCGAAGATGTCGACTTCTGGTGGAACGATTGGGCCACGATCGAGGGCTTCGGCTGGGTAGGCGCGGCGTTCGCCGGCATTCAGGGCGAGTGGTGCGAGATCGAGATCGTCGACGATTTCACCTTCCGTGTCATCTACGATTACCCGTTCGGTATCTTCCCGCACGTTCTAAGCCGCCATATGGGAGGCTATCCGGGTGAGGGTCCGCTCTTCCCGAAGCACTTCTTGCAGGACTACCA
>SLDA01000568.1 GCA_007125545.1 Thermoflexales bacterium
CCCGCCACATCCGCCAGGCTCCGCCACATCCAGCCGCCCTCCACACCCCATAGGCGTTAACTTAATAAGTTAAAATGTGACATATCATAGTGTGCGCACGATTCGCCCTCGAACTCCCGGCCCAGCAGACTGGGCTCACGACAACATCGCGTTAGGCGTTGCGGGCTGTAGGACAACGAGATACGGCGCTATAACCAGGGGGAGAGCCAGAAAAGCCTGCACCGGGCGCCGATTTCCGGTTCTCCCCCCTGGTCACAAGCACGAATGCTGTTGTCCAGACCACCTAGACTACGCTACTCGGGGTTGTCCACGAGCCGGGGGGAGTTAGAGGGGGGCTGAATGTATTGCGAGTCAGTGTTACTGGTGCAGCTTGCTGTGACGAATCCTAAGGATGCCGGTCCAGACGCCATCGCGGCTCGTGCATCAGCCTGCGCGGCGTGGCCGTGCGGCATCCTTAGGATTGGTGCCGCGCGTTTCCACAGGTCTGACGCACACCCTACCCCCCCAACCTTGCGATAATCCACAAATTGGGTTATAAACAACAATCAATGACCTATCAAGACAAGCCAACGAACACTAACCGTCACACGCATCATCTCCCAGAACACACACAGCCTTGTCTCCAAATCACGCATAGTGAATAGGAAGAGCACGCGCGGAAACCATGACACCTGATATTATCATTGTTCTCACCATCCTCGTCCTGACCGTCATCTTGCTCGCCCTGGATCTGCTCCGCATCGATATCGTGGGCATGCTCTGCTTGCTGGCGCTGGCGTGGACGGGCGTGCTCGACCCGCTGGCCGCGCTCACCGGCTTTTCGAGCAATGCCGTGATCGCGATGATGGCGGTGATGGTCCTGGGCCGCGGAATCGCCCGTACCGGGATGATGGATCGCTTTGCACAGCTGGTGTTGCGGATCGCCGGCGACAACCAACAGCGGCTGATCGCGCTCGTCTCCGCGGCGGTGGGGCTGCTCTCGGGCATCATCCAGAACGTGGGCGCGGCAGCGCTCTTTCTCCCCGCTATGTTGGCGATCTCACGACGGCGGCAGCTGGCCCCCTCGCGGATCATCATGCCCATCGGGTTCGCGGCTATCGTGGGCGGCACGCTGACGATGGTCGGATCGGGGCCGCTCATCTTGACCAACGACCTCCTGGCCAATGCCGGGCTGGGTCCCTATGGCCTCTTCGCGATCACACCCGTCGGGCTGGCCCTGTTGGTGGCATCCATCGGCTATTTCTACCTCGCCGGCAACCGGCTGCTCCCGCGGACGAAGCGCCGGGAGGATCGGCGCTCATCGCAGGAGGCCGTGATCGAGTCCTGGCAGCTCCCGGAGGCCATCTGGCACTACCGGATTCCCGAAGAGAGCGCGCTGGTCGGACAAACGCCCGAGGAAACCGGCATTTGGGAGGCCTGCACGCTCAACATCGTGGGGATGACCCGAGAGGGCGCGGTGCAGTACGCGCCCTGGCGCCAGACCCAATTCGAGGCCGGTCAGGATCTGGCCATCCTGGGCGAAGAGGATCATGTCCGGGCGTTCGCCGAACACTACGACCTGGTCCACATAACCAAGCCCGGTAGGTTCGCGGTGCTCAACGATCCGACCAGCGCCGGCTTTGCCGAGGTCGTGATCCCGCCGCGGTCCAGCCTGGTCGATCAAAGCATTCGTCAGTTCGGGTTGCGCCGGCGCTATGCCGTCGAACCCGTGATGCTCTATCATAAGGGCGAGCGGGTCGATAGCGACTTCTCGGATCTCCCTATCAGCGCAGGCGATATCTTCATCGTCTACGGCATCTGGGAGAAGATCCAGGATCTCAAGAGCAGCGAGGACTTTGTACTGATGACGGAAGTCAACGTGGACCGGCGCGATCAGTCCAAGGCGTGGATTGCGGCGCTCTGCTTCGCCGTGGCGGTTGGCCTGGCACTGGCAGGCTTTCCTATCGCGATAGCCTTTTTCTCCGGCGCAGTAGCCATGATCTTGACCGGCGTGCTGCGGGTCGAGGAGGCGTACGAGGCCGTGGACTGGAAGGTGGTCTTCTTTCTGGCAGGCCTGATCCCGCTCGGTTTGGCGATGCAGGAGACCGGAACAGCGGCCTTACTCGCCGAAGGTGTCATGGGTCTGGTCGCAGGCCATCACCCGCTCCTGCTCCTCCTTGCGGTCGCTGCTATGTCCACCGTCTTTTCCCTATTTATGTCGAATGTAGCCTCCACGGTGATCCTCGTGCCGCTGGTCATCAGTATGGCCGAGATCGGCAACGTGGATCCGCGACCGCTGGCGCTATTGGTCGCTGCCTCGGCGGCTAACTCCTTCATCCTTCCTACCCACCAGGTCAACGCACTTCTGAAAACGCCGGGCGGCTATGAGAACACCGACTATCTCAAGGCAGGAGGTGGTATGACCCTCGTCTTCCTGATCGTCGTGGTGACGATCTTTTTTCTGTTCTATATCTAGATTCAAGCAGTCTGTCAATACACTGTAGAAAGGATGGCACCATGCTGTTGAAACACTTTTTTGTAGAGAAGATCGCGCATAGTTCGTATATTCTGGCCGGAAGAGAGACCTGTGCGGTGGTCGACCCCCAACGCGATGTAGACGTCTACATCGATGCGGCCCGCGATCTGGGTGTCGTGATCACGCACATCCTCGAAACCCACCTCCACGCCGACTTCATCTCCGGGCATATGGACCTGGCGCAGAAGACCGGCGCCACAATCTACGCGCCCAAGTCGGGAGCGTGCACCTTCGATCACGTCGCACTGGTGGAGGGGGACGTCATCGAGATCGAGAGCATGCGCCTGGAGGTGCTCGAGACCCCGGGACACACGCCGGAGCATATCTGCTATGTCGTGACGGACACCGCACGGGGCGACACACCCATCGGCGCCTTCGTCGGTGACGTGCTCTTCGTAGGCGACGTGGGCCGGCCCGATCTCTTCCCCAACAGGGCCGAGGAGCTGGCGGACAAACTCTATCACAGCCTCCATGATAAGCTGCTTCAATTGCCCGATAGCTGCGAGGTCTATCCGGCCCACGCAGCCGGCTCGCTCTGCGGGCGCTCGATGGCGGCCAAGTATCAGACTACGATCGGCTATGAGCGCCACTATAACGCGGCGCTGCAGATCGAGGATAAGGCCGAATTCATCCGCTCGCTCACCTCGGATATGCCGCCCGCGCCCGACCATTTCAGCCGGTGCAGCGACATCAATCGCCAGGGACCGGCGCTGATCGCGGACCTGCCGGCGCTGGAGGAACTGCGAACATCCCAGTTCAACGCCCGGCTGGAGGATCCCAACGTCATCGTGCTCGACGTTCGCGGCTACGCGGCTTTTGCCGGGCTACACGTACCGCAGGCCTGGCACATCGACCTGGCGGGCAACTTCCCCACCTTCTCCGGGTGGGTGCTGCCGACGGACAGGGACATCCTGCTCGTGGCCGATGATTACGACGATGCCCGGCAGGCGAATCTGTGGGCACGCCGTGTGGGCATCGACCGGATCGTCGGCTACCTGGGCGGTGGTATGAGCGCATGGGCGGCCGCCGGGCAGAAGATCGAGGACATTCACGTGATCTCGACCGAGGATCTGCATGATATGGTCACCGGATCGGATAGCATCGTGCTGGTCGACGTCCGCGCTCCCGGCGAGTTCGAGGACAGCCACATCGGGGGCGCCATCAACATCCCGGCGCCCGACCTGCGCTCGCGCTATAACGAACTGCATCCTGAGAAACCGACGGTGCTCATCTGCTCATCCGGGAACCGCTCGAGCCTCGCGGGCTCCATCCTCAAACAGTATGGTTTCCATGAGGTGCATAGCGTCGCCGGTGGGATGATGGGCTACAGCGCGGCCGGCTACGCGAAGCAGTGCGCGGTCTGCGAGAACCCCCATGGTTCGCGCTACTTCACAAACTATCTGGCTACTTCGTGACAGCCGCTTTCTGAAAGACAGAGAGGATCAGACTATGAACTGGCTAACTGCAACACGTTGGTCGCCGTATGCCGTCGGCATCGGAATCGGTGTTTTGAGTTGGCTCACCTGGCTCATCTCCAGCAAGCCCATCGGCTGCTCGACATCCTACGCGCGCACCGCCGGGATGATCGAGACAGCCATCCGGGGCAAGCAGGCGGCGGAAAAGCCCTACTACCAAAAGGTAAAACCGCAGGTGGACTGGCAGTGGATGTTGGTCGTGGGCATGGTGATAGGCGCGGCTATCTCCGCATTGCTCTCCGGCGACTTCGCGTTGATCTGGGTGCCCTCCCGCTGGGCGGCAACCTTTGGCACTAATGTGGGTATCCGGCTGATCGTGGCCCTCATAGGGGGTGTCTTCCTCGGCTTTGGCTCGCGGTGGGCCGGGGGGTGCACCAGCGGTCACGGCATCAGCGGCACGATGCAACTCGCGGTCTCGAGCTGGATTTCGGCGATCTGTTTCTTCATCGGCGGGGTCGTCGTAGCCTTCCTGATCTATGGGCTCATTGGATAGGAGGAGAGCGGGATGAAAAACGGAAAAACGACACTTCTCTGGGGCCTCGGCTTCGGCATTGTCTTTGGCTTCCTCCTTCAGAAGGGAGGCGTGACAAAGTACGACGTGATCATCGCCCAGCTCCTGCTGGAGGACTTCACGGTCCTGAAGATTATGCTCACCGCGGTCGTCGTCGGCTCGATCGGGCTTTTCACGTTCCAGCAACTGGGTTGGATACAGCTGAATCCCAAGTCGGGCTCCTGGGGCCAGAACGCCATCGGCGGGCTACTCTTCGGTGTGGGCTTCGCCGTCTTGGGCTACTGCCCGGGCACGATCGCGGGCGCCATCGGCAACGGCTACCTCGATGCCACAGTGGGTGGACTGGTCGGCATTGTGCTTGGCTCGGGACTTTTGGCGGCTGTCTATCCCCGGCTCAGTGTGGGGATCTTGACCAAAGGCGACTTTGGGGACTTAACAGTGCCGGAGTTGCTCAAGGTTAACGCTTGGATAGTGATCTTGCCGTTGACCGCGCTGATTCTGGTGTTATTCTATTTGCTGGAACGCGCCGGCGTGTAGAGGGCAGGTAGGCTAGTGCAGCCCCCCTGCGATATGGGGCGCTATTCGGCAACCGGACAACGGCATAGATATGCTCACAACGATGAACCAACTCAAACAGTTGATAGCACAGATACAGCAGCTTTTCGACATCGACCTCTTTCAACTCGGTGAGGCGCCGGTGACGCTCTGGATCGTGCTGTATGTCCTTGTCCTTGCCCTGCTCTTTCTATACCTGACGGCCCGGCTCCGCGACTGGGTTGTGCGCCGGTTGCTGGCGCGCACCAATATGGAGCTGGGCGTTCGCGAGGCGACAGGCACGATCGTCCGTTACGTGATCCTGGTCATCGGCTTCGCCATCATCTTGCAGACAACCGGGATCGACCTGACCCTCTTCAACGTCCTCGCCGGTACCCTGGGCCTCGGGCTGGGATTCGGCCTCCAGAATATCGTCAACAACTTTGTCAGCGGGCTCATCCTCCTCTTCGAGAGGCCGATCAAACTGGGAGACCGTATCGAGGTCGGAAACGTGCATGGCTGCGTGGTACGGATCGGAATTCGCAGTGCGACGGTGCTGACCAACGACAACATCGCCATCATCGTGCCGAACCTGAAGTTTATCACGGAGAACATCGTCAACTGGAGCCACGTCGAGGGCAAAGTGCGCTTTCGCGTTCCGGTCACGGTGGTAATGGGGACCGACGTGGGACTGGTGGAGCGACTGCTGCTTGAGGTCGGCGACGAAGAGCCCGCCGTCCTCAAGGATCCGGCACCGGGCGTCCGGCTCCTGCACTTATCCGACAGGGGGCTCGAGTTCGAGTTGCGCGCGTGGAGCCAGTCGCTGATTCAACGCCGGGGCCTGATCACGAGCAAACTCAACGTCAGGATCTACGAGAAGTTCAACGCCCACGGCGTTGAGATCGCCCGGCCACGCTATGACATCTTTACGAGAGACGGTTGATACGCTAGATGAGCTCGAAAGGCAATCGCAAAGCGGCGCCGGGGGATTCCCGGCGCCGCTTCACTTCGTATTCCCGGATCGCGCGTGTTCTGACACGCAACATCTTGTCCGCCCTCTCCCCCGGATCGCGCGTGTTCTGACACGCAACATCTTGTCCGCCCTCTGCCCCTGCACTAGAACGAAGCATTGGCATGCGAAATCGGCATACCGTTCACCCGCACGAACCGGGGCACGATAATCGCGGTCGGATTGCGCGCGCCGTAGCTGCTGGACGTGTTGTACGGCACCGTCTGCCGCGAGAGCCAGGCCACCTGCTCCCCGAACAGCGCCAGCACGCTCTGCGTCAGGCGCACGTTATAGGGCACGACGACATCGCCGTCCTGTCTCAGGAGCAGCGCGCCAAAACGGGTGCTCCCGGTGATCAACCCCTGGGTGGGATTGACGATATTCATGTAGTGCAGGAACGGGATGTAGAGCAGGTCCCGGTCGCGGGGCGCGTCGACCAGCGCGCGCAACGAACCGACGTCCTCCGTGCCCCCGGCTACCGCCAGATTGGCGTGCGGGACTGTGTGCCCGGTCGGTCGCTTGCCGAACTCGTCCGCGTCATCCTGAGGCCAGGCGAAGCCCCGAAAAACGCCCTCCTCAAAGAACGGAAAGCGCTCGCGCGGCACCCCCATCAGATCTCGCTTGAACGGAAAAGTCTCACGCCGCGTCGGGTCGTCCACCAGCGCAATCTGGCTCGAGAGCACCTGCTGCCCGATGCGCGCCTCGCTGAGGCAAGAATACCCACGCATCATATAACCGCCATGGAAGCCGATCCAGTTCATCATCGAGAGCAGCTCCGCCGTTGCCGCCGGACCCAGCACGAGGTCGTAGCTGCCCAGGGGCAGCTGCTCGGCGGGATCGTGCGTGAAGCGCTCCACCAGGAAGGCCAGCTCATCCTGCAGCAACTCCGGCGCAAGGTCGGACCGCTGCTGCGCGGACTGCTCCGCCTGCACCTCCCACTTCTCGGCTGCGTGCGCCAGCACCGCCGTGACCTGCACATCCGTAGTGCGGAAGAACTGGGTCGCCTCGGAGCGGGTCGAGATCTGGGCCAGCGTGTTCACACCGTTGGAGAGAATACCCGAGAGCTGCAAGTCATCGCTCTCCAGACCGGTCACCGCCGCATTGAAGGTCGCCAGCTTGTCGGCATTTGTGAAATCGGCCAGGGCCGGGTCGTAGGCAGACTCATCGCTGAAGGAGCTCTCGAACTCCGGTACGGTGGGCTGGTAGGCCAGGGGCTGGACGTGCGCAACCATCTCGGCTGCCGTGTCAATGCCCTGGCGCATCTCAGCCAGCTGGTTCAGGTCGGTGATCATCTCGTAGCTGGCGCGCCGCCGCCCCGCATAGGCCGTGATCTCCAGCCGAATCAGGTGTTCGTTCGTGTTGAGTGAAATGGCGGAGTTGGCGAAGCGGACCAGCGAGCTGTCCTCCTCCTGATAAAAGAGCGCGATCTCGCATGCTTTGGTACGAGCGTAGGTGCGGAGGTCGTGGAGCGTTTGTAGAATGCGGTCTTTCATCTCACTCTCCAATCCTTACATCATCGAAGCGGCAGACCGGGATGCCGTGGCCCAACTGCATCACCTGGTTGGGTTGTCCTTTGCCGCAGTTGTCCACGTAGACGACCTCCCAGGTGGAGGGATCGCCCACGGCCGAGAGCGCGTTCCAGAAGTGGAGCGTGTCGTCCTTATAGGTTGCGTTCTTGACCACCTCCGTGACCTGTCCATCCTCCACCAGCCAGCCTATCTCGCAGCCGAAGTGGAACTGCTCGCGGTTGGAGCCGATGGACCAGCTCCGGTCGCCGTCGAGCACGATCCCGTGCTCCGTTTGCGCCACGATATCCTCCAGCGTGCCGTCTGTGCCGGGATCGATATTGATGTTGGTCATACGCTCGATGGGCACGCGGTAGAACGAGGTGGCGCGGTTGGCGCCGCCGCTCTCGGGGAAGATGATCCGCCGCGCCTTGGCGTTGGCCTCCTCCACCATCTGGCGGCCCGTGATCGCGCCCACCAGAATCCCCTCGTCTATCAGCAGGATGTTCTGCGCGGGCACGCCGTCGTCATCGTAGCCGAAGCTACCGGGGCTATTGGGCAGCGTGGCATCCGCACGCACCGTCAACTTTTTGGAGCCATAGCGCAGCGATCCAAAGTCCTTCAACGTCACGAAGGAACCGCCCGCGTAAGCCAGCTCATAACCCAGGATGCGATCCAGCTCCAGGGGGTGCCCGATCGTCTCGTGAGTCTGCAGATACATAATGCCCGGCAGCAGGATGACCGAGCGATCGTCCACGGGACACACGCGGGCTTGCAGCACCTGATTGAGCTCGCGAACGATGCGCTCAGCGTTCTCGGCGAAATAAGCGGCGTCGATCGACTCCCAACCGCGCGTATCGCCGCGCCGTCCCAACTTGAAGGCACGCTCGTGTGTCGCGCCGTCGGCGTCCGCGCCCATCACACCGATCTGGGCGAAGACCTCGGTGATCTGCTTCTCGATCTCACTGCCCTCGGAGTCGAGGAAATTGACCTGCTTCCGCATAAACGTGAGGCTTCCGATGCGCTGCTGGACACCCGGCTGATTCAGCGCGGCATCCATCTCCTGGAGGAAGCCGACCTTGTCGGAAAGCGGCACCTCAAAGGGATCGATCTCGCAGGGGCTCGTGAAAGCCCCCTGAACCGCGTCCTTCTCCGCCAATCGTACCGGGAAGGTAACCCGCTCTGCGGCGGCCCGGGCGTTATCGAGAGCCTGATCGAAGACAGCACTCAGGTTGCTCAGATCCGACGATGCAGAGAAACCCCAGGCGCCATTATAGAGTGCGCGGATACCCACCCCGCTCTGGCGCGACGCCGAAGCCTGTTTGAGATTACCATTCCACATCATCAGATCGTTAGATTCCTCGAAAGGCACCCAACGACAGTCCACATAGCTGGCGCCCGCGGCCCTGATACGGTCGAGCTGCGCCTTGATTAAGTCTGACATACTCACTCCTTCCTACCGATCTCCTGAAGTCTGGACCGGAGTATAGTCCGGTTCACACA
>SLDA01000500.1 GCA_007125545.1 Thermoflexales bacterium
ATGCTGGCTCAGCTTCAGGACGGGGATGGACGGGTCACCGTCCCCGGTTTCTATGATGCCGTGCGCGACCTGGCACCGGATGAGCGTGAGGAACTGTCCCGGATTCCGTTTGATCTTGCGGCGTGGCTCGAGGAGACGGGGGTTCCGGAGCCATGGGGAGAGCCGGATTTTACCATCATCGAGCGGACGTCGGCACGTCCCACGCTCGATGTGAATGGTATTTGGGGTGGGTATATGGAGCCGGGCGCCAAGACCGTACTGCCGAGCACCGCGCATGCCAAGGTTTCTATGCGGCTGGTGCCCGATCAAGCACATGCATCGGTCTTCGAGCTCGTGCGCGATTATCTCCTGGAGATCGCACCTCCCTCCGTCTCGGTTGAGGTGCGAGATCTTCACGGAGGCGAGGGCGCGATTGTGGATCGAACCGGCCCGGCGATGCAGGCTGCATTCAATGCCTACGCCGCGACCTTTGGCGTAGAGCCGGTCTTTGTGCGTGAAGGTGGATCGATTCCTGTGGTTGCCACCTTCCAGCGTGAGCTGGGCATCGAGACGGTGTTGATGGGGTTCGGGCTGCCCGATGACCACCTCCATGCGCCCGACGAGAAGTTCCACCTGCCGACCTTTTACCGCGGTATTGAGACGGTGATCCGCTTTCTCGAGGAGTTGGGGGCGGGGAGGATAAGCGCGTCATCGTGAGCGCCAAGTTTGCAGCGATCGTTCCCCGGCGAGCGAAGGCCGCGGGGAGGAGCCTAACATGAGGCGGCGACAACCGGCGTTGGTGCTCCTTCTGGTGCTGTGCGTGCTGGCGGTCGCGTGTGCGCCGGGCGCGCTCTGGCCTGCTACGGCCACGCCGTCTGCCCTGACAGATCCTGGCCCAACGCCGCTTGCCACGTCGACCCCGGCTGCTGCGGTCGCGGCGACCCCCACACCCGCGCCGACGTTAACGCCAACCCCCGCTCCCACGCTTGCCACTCCCATGCCGACGCTCACGCCCGAACCGCCGGCTTCGCCCACTGCCGAGCCCGAGGTGGAGGCGTGGCTCTCGCCCGACGATGTGCAGGTCTTTCCCTGGCCGCTTTTCGAGGGCGACCATATCTCCATTGATGTGAGCCCCGACTTGACGGGTCTGGTGCCTGTCGACCGGCTTGATGAGACCGAGGTGGCGGTGACCATCGATGGGCAGGGCCCCTTTGCCACCACGCTGCAACCGCATGGCCTGGATGGGGCTCCCCAGGCCCGCTTCTACTGGATTGCCGAGCTGCCCGAGACGTCGCTGAATGGGTCTGTGGTGCAGGATGGGGGCACGACCGCGACCCTGACGGTCACGGTCACGCTCCCGGATGGGATCGACCCGCCTGCGGTCGGCGGTGATGACACCGGTCCTGAGACGCTGGTGCTGACGCTGCTGGTTGGCCCGACCGAAGCGATGCCGCCACCCGAGCCGGCAGCCCGGTGGGCGGTAACCGAGACCGTCGGGTTGAGGTTGCACTACCTCACCGGTTCGGCTGCCGAGCGCGATCTCGCGATGCTGGTGGAGGCATCGGAGGCGGCCTATGAGGCCATCACGGCCCGCTTGGGAGACACGGATGAGGTGGTGGACATCTATCTTCTCGACCGCGTGATCGGGCAGGGCGGGTATGCGTCAGCCCGGTGGGTGGCGATCTCCTACCCCGACCGGAGCTATGCGCCGGTTGAGATGGTCACGGTGTTGCGTCACGAGCTGGTCCACCGGCTTGACGGCGCGATTGGGTGTACCCGCGCGCCCTCATTGGTGCGGGAAGGGTTAGCTGTCTATCTTGCGGAGGGCCATTACCGTCCCGAACCCCTGCGCGCGAAAGCCGCTGCGCTGCTCGATACCCCGCACTATATCCCGCTCGAGGAGCTGGTCGTGGACTTCTACCTTCACCAACACGAGGTCGCGTACCTGCAAGCCGCAGTGGTGATCCAGTACATTGTCGAGTCGATGGGCTGGGACGCCTTGGTCACATTCTGCGAAGCGACGCTCGACGTCGGTGGCGCGGACGCCGTTCGCTGGGAGGCCGCGCTGAACGCTCTGGATATCGAGAGCTCGGCAGCGTTGGAGACGCGCGTGTTGGCCTGGCTCGAGGAGACCGGCGACCCCCCTGATGCTGAGGCCTACGACCCTCTGCTGCTCGAACTCGAACTCCGGCTTATGGACGCCATGCGCGGTTATCAGTTGGCCTATGATCCGCCGGCCCACTTCCTCCAGGGCATTCTCTTCAGCCCGGCTGAGGGCGCCCGTCAGGATATCGTGGCCGATTTCGTGCGTCGCCCGCGCGATCCCGTCCCCATCGGTTTCGAGCTCGTCCTCGCGATGGGCCAGGAGGCGGTGAGGCGGGCCCATGTGCCGCTGTTGGCGCTGGTGGTCGAGGACCTTGAGGTGGCGCTGGCAGAGGGTCCGGCGGCGTCACAGCTCGTGTGGGACGCGATTGAGATCGCCGGGGAGGCGCTGAGCCAGAACTGGGAGCCCAGCCGGCTACTGCTGATGTCACCGGTGCCCCAGACCGCCGAGGCGCTGCAGGAGCAGCGCAGCTACCTCGTCTACGCCGTCGACCGCCTCTCGTGGCCTGATCTCTCTCTGATGAGCGCCCTCCGCGTCCATGGTGACTGGGAGCTCCGGCACATCTCCACCGTCCCCTCAGCCATACGCTGAGTACCCGCTCACTCACCGCGCAGGAAGCTCCACGAAGATGGCATCGCCGGTGGTAGCCTGGCCTTGTGGTCCTGTAAGCACGGCCCATCGCTCCCCTGTGTCGGCCCAATAGGCACCCGTTCGCAGGATCAGGGTTTCCCCATTCGTGCTGCGTAACTCTGCGCCGGCAAAGCGGTGGCGCTGGACGACAATGTCGCCGACCTCCCACTCGGTGGGATGGACACCCAAGCCGTCTGCAACGCCGAGCATCGTGCCATCCGCCGCCAGCAGATGCGCCATCAGCGAGATCGGACGTCCGTCCGCAGGCTGCGTCACCTCCCACCACGTTTCCACCTCGAGCCCCTCCGAATCGTGGTACGACTCGGCGCCCAGGAAACGGAGCGGGCCCGCCAGATCGAAGGGCGGTGACTGCAAGGCCGCGGAGTCCAGGTTGCTTATAGGGCTGTTCGCGTCTGCTGTCCAGGCCCTGCCGCCCGCCACGGGCTGGACGGTACCGGATCTGTACAGAGCAAAAGCCGGAGAACTGCGGTAGGCGCGCTGCCGGAAGCTGATTCGCGTGATTCCGAGGTGCCGGCTCAGGAAGCCGTCTTGCACAGGGGGTGGGGCGTAGTGCAATCGCGCCCGCAGGGTATCCACGAACTGCACGCCGTGGACGGCATAGACGCCGGCACTGCTGCCGCTTGCCGGGTAGATCCAGCTCTGCAGGCAGTCAAACGTCAGCATTCGCGGCGGTTGTTGCCCGAAGCCCTCCTCGATCGCGGTGGAGTCCAGCGGCACCACGGGTTGGCTGCACTGCGCGAGCCAGGCCGTTGACGTCTCCTCGGCGGTGACGTGGTAGTAGCGGAGCACGTAAGCCAGCGTGGCGTCGGGCTCCCGCCAGCGGAACCAGTCGTACATCTCCGGATCCGTGGTGGGAATGCCATTCAACGGCGTCACACTGATTGCGTAGTGACCGGGTGGCGGGGCCAACCTGGATGGAAAGACGGGGGGACTGTCCCTTCCCAGAGGTGGTAGGGCTTCGTAATCAACACCGTACAGGGCCGCGTCGTAGAAGACAAAAGCCGACAGCCTGACGCCGGGAATGGATCCGGACGCCTGAGCGTCGGCGAGTGCTTTGTAGCCCTGTCCCCAGTCTGTATTCGAGTCGGCGAGATAGCGCCAGCCTTGGCTCGGTCCCCCGACCAACTCATTGAAGTAGGCCAGGAGGTGAGGGCTGTGCCGGAGCGTCCCGCCTGCTTGCCAGATACTCAGGATTCCCACAAGCACCAGGGACGGCAGCCACCTCTGCTCTGTGGTTTTTCGTAGTGCCGGTGCGACGGCTGCGCCGCCCGCCACGTACAGCAGGGGTAATAGCGGTAGGAGGTGCCGGTATCCGATATTGAGCGAGCTGAGTAGCGACGAGGCGCCGTAGGCTATGCCGAAGATCAGCGGAGGGCTCAGGAGGGCAGCGACACCACCTTTGTGACGCCGCGCTAGCCACCGGCAGGCGACCGCGGACAGTCCGGCGAGCCACAGCAGCAGAGCCGGTAGGGGGCTCTTGATCAGGAGCGCGATCGGGAAGTAGATGCGCCAACCCTCAAGCCGGTTCTCTCCCAGCAGGTAGGCTTCGTGCCCCGTTTGCATATGGGATCTCAATCGCAGAATCGGGAGAGCATGGGCTGTCGCGGGTAGGGGGAAGGGAAAGCCCGGCAGCATGCCTACCTGAAAGCCGTAGATAGCCCAGAACGTCATTCCCCCGATGAGAGCCGCCCCGGCTATGCGAACGATGAGCCGGCGCCGTTGCAGCGGCGACCCGAACCACCACCGTCCGAGTGCCGCCGGCAAGAGCGTGGGCACGAGCACGAGCGCTGTCAGCTTGGTCGCCAACGCTATCCCCATTACCAGGCCCAGAAGCACCATAGCGCGATAGGTGGGTTGCACGAGGAAGCGACGCGTTTGCCGGAGGGCGAGCGCAATAACCAGCGCCGCCGCGAGATCGGTGCCGGCAATGGCGCTGTGTGCTAAAAGGTTGGGGTCCAGCGAGGCCAGTGTCACGATGACGAGAGCGGCTACGATTCCGAAGAGGTCCTGCGTCCACCGGTAGATGATGGCCAGAAGCAGGATACCCAACAACGCGGCCATCGCGCGTGCCGGGAAAAGCCACCCGTCGACGGGCAGGGAGGGATAGAGGAGCTGTTGGGTCATATTGATCAGGGGGAGGCTGTCGGTGGAGCCGGTCTCAGCTTCGTTCCACGCTGGAAGGCCGGCGGGGTCTTCCAGATCCGTGATCGGAAGCAGCGGCAGCGTCAGCCAGAGCTTGGCGAACGGGGGGTGCTCCTCGACAAGCCGGTAGTCCCCCGTTCGCCAAATTGTGTAGCCGCTCGCGAGATGCAGGCCTTCATCTATGGTGAGGGACGTGTTACCGGCGATATACAGCACCTGACCCAGGAAGCACCATAGAATGGCGATCAGGAACGCTCGGGTAGCCACCCACCTCTGGCCCGATGTTAGCTTCATAGGCGCAAATCGGCGAAGATGACCCGGTCGTGGGTGAGCAGCAGGGTGCGCGGGAGAGTGCCTGGCCCGATAGAACACAACGCGAACCTCCTCACTCCACGGTCCAGATCCCGATGGGGAAACTGTCCTGCCCATCGGAAAGCTGCCACCTCTCAAGGGTATCCAGCCAGTACGCGCCCCCGGAGAGGCTGTAGGCGCCCGGCGTGCTGTGGGCGGGGAGCTCCAGCTGGTGGGTCTGCCGGACTATATCACCCGGCTGCCACTGGTCAAGTGGGAAAGCCATCGCATCTCCCACTGCGAGAGGCGCAGGATCGCTGCCGGTCAGGTGCACCATCAGCGAGAGGGGGCGATCGGACACGGTCTCGACCTCCCAGAAGGTGTGCACGACCACGCTGTTATCCGCGGCTGTCGGCGCCTGCACCTCACTGCCAAGGTAGACGAGAGGCCCATCGGCGAAGCGCCGGACGCTACCGGCGACCGAGAGCGAGGCCCGCTCCAGTATCTGTGCCGACCCCACTTCAACGCCGTGGTGGTCCCGCAGACCAAAGGCCGCTGCCGCCCCCGGCAGCGGTGCCTCCCCTGCGCCGGTGACGCCGATCCCCGGCCCACTCGCCGCCGGCACGACAAAGACGCGCGTGCAATCGATCTCCAGGACCCGGAGCTGCTCGGCGCCGAGGTTCCGGCGTATCGTCGCGGCGTCGACAGGCCCGCTCTCGCAACGGACGGCCCAGGTGGGGGCCTCGCGCTCCGGCACCCGGTAGACGAAGAGCGCATGGCCGAGGCGCCGGGCAGGCTCCTGTGCGCGAAACCAGGCGAAGGTATTGAGGTCGGGGGCGTAGGGACCTTGAAGCACGGTAGCCCCGATGGCGTAGAGCCCGGCCTTCGGGTGCCAGGGGCTGAAGGCGCCTGCGCGTGGATCGGGAGGCAGAAACTCAACCGGGACGCCGTACATTGCGGGATCGGCAGGGCTGTAATGGGCATAGTAAAGCTGCGCTTCTCCCTGTTGCGCCAGCCACCCTCTCAGGTCCCAGAGGTTCTGGCCCCAGTCCAGGTTTGAGTCCACAAGATAACGGTACCCCCCAGCCGGACCTCCCGCGATCTCATTGAAGAAGGTCAGCGGGTAGGGTAGGGTCACGACTGTGCCGGCAATGAGCCAGACACCCAATAGGACCACAATGCCCCGGGCGGCGTGGCGCACCCGCAGACTCGCCGATAGCCATCGCACGGAGGACAGGCCCAGCCCGATGTAGAGTAGCGGCAGGATGGGCAGAAGGTGACGATATCCGATATTGACGGTACTGAAGAGCGCGGCGGCGACATATCCCATAGGAAAGAGCGCAACGAAGAGAACCGATGCCGGACCCTCTCGTAACTGGGAGCGGACCCATTCCCGTGCACGCCCAAAGCTGCGCCGGCCTGGTTCTACGCTTGCCCGGTCGCGCCTGCGTGCGATCAAGCCCGATGACAGGCTAAGGAGGCCCAAGATAAGGATGGGCAAGGGCGTCTTGAGCACGAAGGTCAGCGGGAAGTACCACCACCATCCGGTGCTGGAGACGCGACCCATCGCGTAGGTCGGATGCCCCAGCGTGTAGTGCTCTTGCAGCGACTGGTAGATCGAGATGTGGACGCCGGCAGGCAGGGCGAAGGGCCAGCCCTGAGGCCGGATCACCGAGAAGCCATATCCTGCCCAGACCGTCACGCCGCAGACCGCCAGCACCAGAGCAAACCGGCCCAACGCCGAGGCCATATCGCGCCCGTCTCGCTGCGCCGGCACGCGCCATAGCAGCAGCGCGCCGACGACAGGCAGCAGCATCAGGGCCGATACCTTCGCCAACTGCGCCAGCCCCAGCAGCAGGCCCAGCAGGAGCAGGTGGCCCACGCGTATTGCCCCCTGGGCGCGACGATCCGCTGCCCGGTAGAGCACATAGAGCGTCGCAACGATCAGGGTGGTGGCCACGATATCGGTGGTGATGAGCGCTCCGTGCGCCAGGATGCTGGGGTCGAAGGTAAGGAGGCCCAGGGCTAGCATGCCGGCGCCGCTTCCACCCAGGTCTCGTCCCCAGCGGAAGACGAGCGCTCCGAGCACCACGCCGAACAGGAGCATCGGAACACGCCCCGCTACGGCGATACGTTGCGGGTGCGGATACTGCCAGACGACGGCATCGGTGATAGCCGAGAGGCTGTTGATCTCCCATCCGTTCACAGTGGCCGGGTCAGGTAGATCACGCTGGAAGAGTAGGGGCAGGGCCGCAACGACATTGGCCAACGGCGGATGGATGTGGATGGGCTGCAGGCGGAAGTCACCCGTCCTCAACAGGGTATAGCCGGCAGCAAGATGTGGCCCTTCATCGAAGGTGACGGACGCGGAGACGACCTGCGCCAGCCCCATCGTGAAGTAGATGGTCAGCAGCACGTAAGGCAAGAGCCGCGTAAGCCACGGCCTCCGGCGCGACGGGGCGGCTATCGCCCGTTTGGGTTGGGACCTCACTAACGCTTGATGTTCCATTCAAACAGTGCCAACTCATTGTTTATCAGCTTCTCGCCTCCGGCAGTCCGGGCCTCCAGGCGATCACCCGTAGTCGGGTCGTAAGCGCCCATATACAGGGTGTAGATACCGGGGGATAGGTCCGCCGGCAATTGGATGGTGTAGGACTCGGCCACGACTTCGCCTGCCAGCCAGCGATCGGTGGTATAGATCCCACCCTGCGGCCATGAGTCGCCTTGCCAGACGACTGTACCATCCGGTGCACGCAGGTGGTTGAACACTGCATAGACCCTGTCGGGACGCTCCAGGGCCTTCCAATACACCGTGAGCGATGTCGCATCCCCCGCACTCGGTCGGGCCTGTCCCAGCCGGAAGCCTTGAAGCTGCAGGGTGTCGCCGAACTGAGCCGCGCGTCGCGACCGCAGCAATGGGGCGCGATAGGCGCGACTACGAGCCTCCACGTGGATCGTCGCGACATCGGACCAGCCGCCGGCGGTCTGCGCGGTCGACGCCGCCCCCGTCTCTGCGCCCTGTGCAGCCTCAGTCCGCACCTGAATCATATACTGTCCTGCCGGCAGCGTATCCTCGAGGTCCAGAGTGATACTCTGCCGGACGATGTCGCCGGGCTGCCACACAGGGCCCGGATAGAACGGCGGTCCCAATGGGAGAATCTCGACTTCGGTTGTCTCCGGCCCAACCAGGCGCACGTGCAAGGTCTCAGCCTGAGAAGATTGCCGTACCTGCCACCATAGGCTGAATCCGGCGGTGTATCCTTGCATAAAGCGGTGCGAATCGGGCTGAAATCCGGTGATGATCAGCCCCGAATCGGCTCCGACGTGAACGTCGAGCTCGTGATGGGGAAGGAGACGGGTGAGGTCGGGTCCCGTCGCGCCTCCCGTGATCCTGAGGGAGCTCACCGGAACCCAATCGTGGATAGAGACGCCGTCGCGATAGACCCGTAGAGCCATGGTGTACTCACCCGGCGGAATACCCGGCTGGATCAGAAATCCGCGTTGCTCGCGCCACGTCTGCGGGAGCTGGGCGTTCGGTGATTGGTGCATAGGTCCCAGATGGAAGTCCTGCTCCTGCCATACGGTTCCGTCCGCATCGAGCAGCGCCAGGGTCAGAGCAATCGACCGGTCGAGATGCTCGCCTTCGAACTCCAGGAGCGCTCTGACCACGTCACCCGTCTGAGCTTCGTGACGGTCGCTGGCGGCGCGAAGCAGATTCACGCCACCACCGAAGGCGGTGGCCTCGGATGTCTCTATGAGGGTATCTCCGAGCGGGACACAGAGCGCCATCCCATACCGTTCGAAGACGCAGTAGGCGTTCTCGGCCAACCAGCGGCTCACGCTGTAATCGGGGTCCGTCCAATGGATCGCTCCATAGG